>NZ_JBVJPA010000011.1:0-420121 GCF_055582885.1 Streptomyces sp. NPDC107454
TTGAACCAGTCGGGGTCGCGGTCCCTGGCCGGGGTGTCCTCGAAAGTGTCCGGGACGGGCTCGTTGACGATCATGTGGTGGGTGACCCTCCGATCTGCGGTGAGGACGGTCGCAGGACGGTGAGGATGTGCGCGGGGCTGTGCCCTGGCTCAAGACGCACATAGTTGGCCCTGCCCCAGTGGTAGGTCTCGCCGGTGAGCTCGTCGCGCACCGGCACGGACTCGTGCCAGTCCAGGCCGAGTTGCGGCATGTCCAACGAGACCGTCGCCTCCTGGGTGTGGTGGGGGTCGAGGTTGACCACCACCACAACCGTGTTCGATCCGCTCCCGTCCGTGACCGACTTCGAGTAGGCGATCACCGCGTCCTTGTCCGTGTGGTGGAAGTGGAGGCCGCGCAACTGGCGCAGCGCCGGACTGCGCCGGCGGATGGCGTTGAGCGCCCTCAGCAATGGCGCGATGCTACGACCCTCCCGCTCCGCCGACTCCCAATCCCGCGGACGCAGTTGGTACTTCTCGGAGTTCAGGTACTCTTCGCTGCCCGCACGCAGCGGGGTGTTCTCACAGAGCTCGAATCCGCTGTAGACGCCCCAGGCCGGAGACAGCGTCGCGGCGAGCACCGCACGCAGTTCGAAGGCCGGCCGCCCCCCGTGCTGAAGGAACTCGTGCAGGATGTCCGGGGTGTTCACGAAGAAATTGGGCCGCATGTAGGCGGCCGCCTCCCCCGACAGCTCACTCAGGTAGTCGGTGAGCTCCTGCTTCGTGTTGCGCCAGGTGAAGTAGGTGTACGACTGCTGGAAGCCGACCGCCCCCAGCGTGCGCATCATCGCGGGCCGGGTGAACGCCTCGGCCAGGAAGATCACGTCAGGGTCGGTGCGGTTGATGTCCGCGATGACCCGCTCCCAGAAGACGACCGGCTTGGTGTGCGGGTTGTCGACGCGGAAGATCCGCACGCCGTGGCTCATCCAGTGGCGCAGCACCCGCAGCGTCTCCTGGACCAGCCCCGGCATGTCCTGGTCGAAGGCGATCGGATAGATGTCCTGGTACTTCTTCGGCGGATTCTCCGCGTACGCGATCGACCCGTCGGCCCGGTGGTGGAACCACTCGGGATGCTTCTGCACCCACGGATGGTCCGGCGAGCACTGGAGCGCGAAGTCGAGCGCGATCTCCAGCCCCTCCCGCTCCGCCCGCCTCACGAAGGCGTCGAAGTCGTCGATCGTGCCGAGATCCGGATGAACGGCGTCGTGCCCGCCCTCCGGGGAGCCGATCGCCCACGGCACACCGACGTCGTACGCCCCCGCAGAGAGAGTGTTGTTGGGCCCCTTGCGATAAGTGGTCCCGATGGGATGAATCGGCGGCAGATACACGACGTCGAAACCCATTCGCGCGATGGCGGGCAGCCGCTCGGCGGCGGTGCGGAAGGTGCCGTGCACCGGCGGATCGAGATGTCCGCTCTCCGAACGCGGAAAGAACTCGTACCAGGAGCCGTACAGCGCCCGCTCGCGCTCCACCAGCAGGGGCAGCGGCTCCGAGCTGCTGACCAGCTCACGCAGCGGATGACGCGTGAGGACCCTGTCCACTTCAGGGGTACGGGCGGCGGCGAGCCGGGCCGCCGAGGAACGGCCGGTGTCCCGCAGCGCGTCCGCCGCGGCGAGGACGACATCCCTTCTGCCCTTGCTCTTCGGCACTCCGGCGGCAGCGCGCTCGTACAGCCGGGCGCCCTCCTCCAGGACCAGTTCCGTGTCGATGCCCGCCGGGATCTTGATCCCCGCGTGATGGCGCCAGGTGGAGACCGGATCGCTCCAGGCCTCCACGGTGTACGTCCAGTGGCCGGTCGTTCCGGCACGGACGCCGGCGCCCCAGCGGTCGGTGCCGGGGGCGAG
Source organism: Streptomyces sp. NPDC107454 (assembly GCF_055582885.1). Taxonomy (NCBI): domain Bacteria; kingdom Bacillati; phylum Actinomycetota; class Actinomycetes; order Kitasatosporales; family Streptomycetaceae; genus Streptomyces; species Streptomyces sp. NPDC107454. The sequence goes on from NZ_JBVJPA010000011.1 coordinate 1,880, forward strand.
TTCGCGCATCGGGGTCCAGGGGCCGGTGCGGCCCTCCGGATCGCGCAGGACGACGTTCGCGGCGACGGCGTCGTGACCTTCGCGGAAGACGGTGGCCGTGACCTCGAAGACCTCGCCGACAACTGCCTTGGCGGGGCGGCGGCCTTGCAGGACGAGGGGCCGAACGTCGACGACGGGAATGCGTCCGACGCTCTCGCCGCCTTCGGCTGCCGGTGCGGAGGGTTGCTCCGGGGCGCGCGGGACGGCGTCGACCTTGCGTAGGGGGGGTGTGTCGGAGGTGGTCGTCGGGGGTGGCGACGTGTGGTGCGTGGCGGGCATGACCGCTCCTGTCCGCGTCAACGAGGGTGGGCGGATGACGGTGTGGGGAGGTGGGGCCTGCGGGGCGTACCGGGGGAGCCTTCCCACCCTATTCGGGTGAGCAATCCGGCAGGTTGCTAACTACTTACGCGTATGTCTACACACAAGACCGGCCTCGTCCGACGGGCGAGGCCGGTGCCTGCTGCGGCGGTTTTCTAGGAACCGCCGACTTGCAGAAGCCTGTTCGGTGAACCGACCCCCGCACCGCCGACCTTCCCGTACACGGCCCGCCCGACCAACGCTTTGCCCACTTGGGCCGGGGTCGCCTTCGGGTGGCCGGCGAGATAGAGCGCCGCCGCGCCCGCGACATGCGGGCTCGCCATCGACGTACCGGAGAAGGTCGCCTTCCCGGTGTCGCTCGCGTACGACGCCGACGTGATCGCCACGCCGGGCGCGAACAGGTCGAGCGCCGCGCCGAAGTTGGAGAAGCTCGCCCGGGCGTCGGTCCTGTCGCTCGCGCCGACCGTCAGCGCCTCCTTGACCCGGGCGGGGGAGTACAGCCCGGCGGCCAGTCCGTCGTTGCCCGCCGCGACCGAGTACGTCACTCCGGAGGCGATGGAGTTGCGTACGGCGGCGTCCAGCTGGGCGTTGGCGTGGCCGCCCAGACTCAGATTGGCGACCGCGGGCTTGTGCGCGTGCCGGGTCACCCAGTCGATACCGGCGATGACCTGCGCGGTGGTGCCGGACCCGGCGTTGTCGAGCACCCGCACGGACACGACCTTGGCCTTCTTCGCCACACCGTAGGTCGTCCCCGCGATGGTCCCGGCGACATGCGTCCCGTGTCCGTTCCCGTCCCCCGCCGCCTTGTCGTCGTCCACGAAGTCCCAGCCGTAACTGGCCCGCCCCCCGAAGTCCTTGTGCGTGATCCGGATCCCCGTGTCGATGACGTACGCCGTCACGCCCGCGCCCGCCGACTCCGGCCATGTGTAGCCCTTGTCGAGCGGCAGAGCGGGCTGGTCGATCCGGTCAAGACCCCAGGACGGCGGGTTCTTCTCGAAGTGGTCGAGTGTCACCCGGGTGTCCTGGACGACGGAGGCCACACGGGAGTCCGCCGCGAGCCGCCGCGCCTGCTTCTCGCCCACCTGAACCGCGTACCCGTTGAGTGCCGTGCCGTACGTGTGGCTGATTCGCGCTCCGTACTTCTCGGCGATGCCCTTACCCGCCGACGACGGAGCCGTCGTACCCCCCTTGAGTGTCACGATGTAACTACCGCTGACGGAACCGGGTTCGCCGGCGCCGAGTATCCGCCCCTCCGGGGCGGCGTGCGCGGGCAGGGTGATGGCCGAAAGCACCGCGGCTGTCGTGACCGCGGTGAGGCATCCTGCCCAGCGCAGACGCCGCTGTCTCGTCTGTGCCATGACGTGAGTTCCCCTCCTCAAGTCGGCGTACGCCGACCGGGACCGACCGGTGTGCGACCGGGGTCGCGCGTACGCCACTTGGCAGCCTCTCGTGTGGTGTGAAGCACCACAAGGCCGCCCATGCGGGCGGAATCGGCCATACCCTCCGGGGGTGGGGCGCAATGGTTGCGTCGATTCCCGGTCGACGGTCGGCTGACGGCCGGTGGTGGCTGGCCGCGCGGTTCCCCGCGCCCCTGGAGCGGGGGCTGCGCCCCGCGTCCCCGTGCCCCTTACGGGGTGCCCCCACGCCCCCGGCCCGCCCAGGCGCCCGACCACCCACGCGCCCGCCACCCACGACGCCGGAGTTCATCGATGCGCCGTGTTGTGGAAACACCCTCGCCGCTACCGTCGTCGGTGACGTACTTCCCGCCGCATACGTCTTTTGTGAAGGTGGAACTTGTGAAGGCAATCCGCAGATTCACCGTTCGCCCCGTACTGCCCGACGCCCTTCACCCGCTCAGTGACCTCGCCCGCAACCTGCGCTGGTCCTGGCACGCCGAGACCCGCGACCTCTTCCAGTCCGTCGACCCCGAACGCTGGACCGCATCCGACGGCGACCCCGTACGCCTGCTCGGCAGCGTCGCCCCCCACCGCCTCGCGGAACTCGCCGAGGACCGCCGCTTCCTGCGCCGCCTCGCCGCCGTCGCCGACGACCTGCGCGACTACGTGACCGGCGAACGCTGGTATCAGACCCAGACCCAGATTCCCGACCTCCCCGCCGCCATCGCCTACTTCTCACCCGAGTTCGGCATCACCGCGGCCCTGCCCCAGTACTCCGGAGGCCTCGGCATCCTCGCCGGCGACCACCTCAAGGCCGCCAGCGACCTCGGCGTACCCCTCATCGGCGTAGGACTCCTCTACCGGCACGGCTACTTCCGCCAGTCCCTCTCCCGGGACGGCTGGCAGCAGGAGCACTATCCCGTCCTCGACCCCAACGAACTCCCTCTCGTACCCCTGCGCGAATCCGACGGCGCCCCGGCCCAGGTCACCCTCGCCCTCCCCGGCGCCCGCGCCCTGCGCGCCCGCATCTGGCTGGCCCAGGTCGGTCGCGTCCCCCTCCTCATGCTCGACTCCGACGTCGAGGAGAACGACCTCGGCGAACGCGGGGTGACCGACCGGCTGTACGGCGGCGGCAGCGAGCACCGGCTGCTGCAGGAGATGCTCCTCGGCATCGGCGGGGTACGCGCCGTACGGACGTACTGCCGGCTGACCGGCCACCCCCAGCCCGAGGTGTTCCACACCAACGAGGGCCACGCGGGCTTCCTCGGCCTGGAACGCATCGCCGAACTCGCCGAGGGGCAGGACGGGCACGACGGCCTGGACTTCGAGGCCGCTCTCGAATCCGTCCGCGCCGGTACCGTCTTCACCACCCACACCCCCGTCCCCGCCGGCATCGACCGCTTCGACCGCGAGCTGGTCGCCCACCACTTCGGCCCGGACGCCGAACTCCCCCGTATCGACGTCGAGCGCATCCTCGGCCTCGGCATGGAGACCTATCCGGGCGGTGAGCCGAACCTCTTCAACATGGCCGTGATGGGACTCAGGCTCGGCCAGCGGGCCAACGGGGTGTCGCTGCTCCACGGTCACGTCAGCCGCGAGATGTTCTCCGGGCTGTGGCCGGGTTTCGACCCGGACGAGGTCCCGATCACCTCGGTCACCAACGGCGTGCACGCACCGACCTGGGTGGCACCGGAGGTCTTCCGTCTGGGCGCCCGTCAGATCGGCGCCCAGCGCACCGAGGACGCGATGACGGTCGGCGGCTCGGACCGCTGGGACGCGGTGGCGGACATCGCCGACCAGGAGATCTGGGACCTGCGCCGGGTGCTGCGCGAGCAACTGGTCCTCGAGGTACGCGAACGCCTGCACGCCTCCTGGCGCCAGCGCGGTGCCGGAACGGCCGAACTCGGCTGGATCGACGGGGTGCTGGACCCGGACGTCCTCACCATCGGCTTCGCCCGTCGCGTCCCCTCCTACAAGCGTCTGACCCTGATGCTGCGCGACCGCGACCGCCTGATGGACCTCCTCCTGCACGCCGAACGCCCGATCCAGATCGTGGTCGCGGGCAAGGCGCACCCCGCCGACGACGGCGGCAAGCGACTCGTGCAGGAACTGGTCCGGTTCGCGGACGACCCGCGTGTGCGCCACCGGATCGTCTTCCTCCCGGACTACGGGATGGCGATGGCGCAGAAGCTGTACCCGGGCTGCGACATCTGGCTGAACAACCCGCTCCGCCCGCTGGAGGCCTGCGGCACGTCCGGGATGAAGGCGGCGCTCAACGGCTGTCTGAACCTCTCCGTCCTGGACGGCTGGTGGGACGAGTGGTTCCAGCCGGACTTCGGCTGGGCGATCCCGACGGCGGACGGTACGGATGGGGGTCCCCCCACGCGTTCAGCAGTGGGGGAGGACGACGACCGCCGCGACGACCTGGAGGCGGCGGCCCTCTACGAGCTGCTGGAACAGCGCGTGGCGCCCCGCTTCTACGAGCGGGGCCAGCACGGTCTGCCCGACCGGTGGATCGAGATGGTCCGCCAGACGCTGACCCATCTCGGCCCGAAGGTCCTGGCGGGCCGGATGGTGCGCGAGTACGTGGAGCGCCTGTACGCCCCCGCGGCCCGCGCCCATCGCGCCCTGGCCCCGGAGGCGGCCCGCGAACTGGCCGCCTGGAAGTCCCGCGTCCGGGCGGCCTGGCCCCGGGTCACGGTGGACCATCTGGAGGCCTCCGCCGCCACCACGACCGCCGAACTGGGCACCACCCTCTCCCTGCGGGTGCGGGTGGCGCTGGCCGACCTCGTCCCGGACGACGTCGAGGTCCAGGCGGTCTCGGGCCGCGTCGACTCGCAGGACCGCATCGCGGACGCGAGCTGCGTCCCGCTGAAACCGGCGGGCGGTCCGGACCTGGAGGGGCACTGGGTGTACGAGGGTCCGCTCTCCCTCGACCGCACCGGCCCGTTCGGCTACACGGTCCGTATTCTCCCCACGCACCGACTGCTCGCGTCCGGCGCCGAGCTGGGCCTGGTGACGATGCCTTCGGAGGAGGTGGGGGAGGAGGCCGGGGTCCTGATGCGCTGAGCGAGCCGAAAGCGGAAGGCGGACAGCGGGCCTACGGTTCGAACCCCGCGCACAGCCGGCGCAGTACCGTTCCGCAGCGCCGTGCGTAGGCGTGCTGGAGCCCCCGGGTCGCAGGTCCGCCCGCACGGGTGTACCACTTGGCCGCACGGCTGAAGGCGGTCACGGTCAGCCAGACCGTGCCGTCGCCCGTGCGGTCGACCACGAAGGCCTCCTCGCCGCGCTCGGGGTGGCCGGGCAGGGTGCCGTAGGCCCAGCCGGCCCGGCGGTACTCCTCGACCGCCCAGACCACCCGGCAGGGGGCCTTCAGGGGGCCGAGCCCGACGGTGACGTCGACTCCGGGGGCCGCCTTGTCGGCGGTGGCGGTTATGCCCACGCCCATCGCGCGGTGCATCTCCCAGGTCATCAAGGCTTCGGACGCGGCGCGGAAGACGGCCTCGCCCTCGCCGACGCGGGTGCGCAGGTGCAGGGGGTGGAACCCCGGCGGGCAGCGGCCGTCGCGCGTTGCGCCCACGTCCTCGTAAGTGAAGGGGTTGTCCGGGGAGACCATGGGGGACAGCGTAGGGCGGTACCCGGAGGTGCTTTCTCCCCGGGTACCGCCCAAGTGCCTAAGCGGGTCTCGAGGACCCCGTGGGCACTAGCTCACGTTGACCGCGGTCCAGGCCGCGGCCACCGCCTTGTACTCGGCACTGGTCGAGCCGTACAGGGCGGACGCCGCGGAGAGCGTCCCCGTGCGGGCCGACTTGTAGTTGGTCGTCGACGTGAAGTACGTCGTCAGCGCCTTGTACCAGATCTGCAGGGCCTTGTCCCGGCCGATGCCGGTGACCGCCGTGCCGTTGTACGTGGGCGAGTTGTAGCTGACGCCGTTGATGGTCTTGGCGCCGCTGCCCTCGCTCAGCAGGTAGAAGAAGTGGTTGGCGACACCGGACGAGTAGTGCACGTCCAGGTTGCCGACGCTGGAGGACCAGTAGTCGGCGGAGCCGCCGTCCTTGCTGGGCTTGTCCATGTAGCGCAGCGGGGTGCCGTCGCCGTTGATGTTGATCTTCTCGCCGATGAGGTAGTCACCCACGTCGGAGGAGTTCCCCGCGTAGAACTCGACGCCGGTGCCGAAGATGTCGGAGGTCGCCTCGTTCAGACCGCCGGACTCGCCCGAGTAGTTGAGGCCGGCCGTGTTGGCGGTGACGCCGTGGCTCATCTCGTGGCCGGCCACGTCCAGCGAGGTCAGCGGGTGGTTGTTCCCGGAGCCGTCGCCGTACGTCATGCAGAAGCAGCTGTCGTCCCAGAACGCGTTGACGTACGCGTTGCCGTAGTGGACGCGGGAGTACGCGCCGACACCGTTGTTCTTGATGCCGCTGCGGCCGAAGGTGTTCTTGTAGAAGTCCCACGTCTCCTGCGCGCCGTACGCGGCGTCGGCCGCCGCGGTCTGGTCGGTGGTGGAGCTGGAGGCCGCGCCGGTGCCCCAGACGTCGTCCGCGTCGGTGAACAGGGTGCCCGCGGAGGAGGAGGTGGTGTGCGACTTGTTGTACGTCTTGTGGCCGCCGCGGGTGCCGTCGGTCAGCTGGTACGTCGAGCCCGACAGGGTGGTGTTGAGGCTGACCGTGCCCGAGTAGAGGGTCTTGCCGGTGCCGGTCTCGATGCCCTGGTACTCGTAGAGCTTCTTGCCGGTGGCCGCGTCGGTGATGACGTGCAGCTCGTTCGGGGTGCCGTCGTCCTGGAGACCGCCGATGACCGTCTCGTAGGCGAGGGTGGGCTTGCCGGTGGCGGCCCAGATCACCTTGCGGGGGGCGCGGTCGGCCGTGGTCTTCTCCGAGCCGGCGGCCTTCGCGGCGGTGAGAGCCTGCTTCTCGGCCTTCGCGGTGGTGACCTGCGGCTTCAGCGAGGCGACCTTGATGGCCGTCTTCACGGCCTTGGTGACGCCCTCGGTCTTGCCGGCCTTGGACTCGTGGACGACCAGGTCGCCGCCGAGGACCGGAAGGCCGTTGTACGTGCGCTCGTAGCGGGTGTGCACAGTGCCGTCCGCGTCCTTGAGGACGTCTCTGACGACGAGCTTCTCCTTGGCGCCGAGGCCTATCTGCTGGGCGGTCTCGGGCGCGGCCGCGTCGGCCTGCTGGATCAGGCTCGTGCGCGCGGCGGCGGAGAGCTGGACCGTGGCGCCGGGGGACTTCGCCTTGGCGGCGGCCGACTCGGTCTGGGCGGAGGCACCGGTGGTCAGACCGGTGGTGAGCAGCGCTCCGGCGGCGACAGCGGTGGCGATGGCCAGAGTGGTGCGCTTGTGACGCGCGTAGAGGGGGGTCACGCAATCTCCTCTTGTGGGGGCGACCGGACGGCGTGGGGTGGCCGTACGGAAGGTGCGAAGTTGCGGTGCGGGTGAGCCGTGCGGTGGAAGAGTGACATCCAGGGCGCGTACATGTCAGGAGGGCGATGAAATCTTGGCCGAAAAGCGTCCGGTGGATGAAGATCGCTGTTCGTTACGCGGATCTCGATCTTGGTCAAGCGACAACAAAAGCAAGGTCATGGCACGGCAAAGAGGGCGTCGCCCCGGGGAGTCGGACCCCGGGGCGGCGCCCTCTTGATGCCATGCGTTCAGACGCGGTCTACGGGAACGTCAGCTTCCAGCTGTCGATGTAGCCGGTGTCCTGCGCGGCCTTGTCCTGGACCCTCAACTTCCAAGTGCCGTTGGCGACTTCGGAGGACGCGTTGACCGTGTAGGTCTCCTGGACGTTGTCCGCCGAGTCGGAGGAACTGAACGCCTTCAGGGGGTACACCGTGCCGTCCGGAGCCAGCAGATCCACCACCAGGTCGCCGCGCCAGGTGTGCACGATGTTCACGTCGACCAGAAGGTTCGACGGGGCGTTGCCGGTACGGCCGGTGACCGCGATCGACGACGTCACGGCCGGCCCGTTGTCCGGAATCGATACGTCGCCGGTGTTCTCGAACGACGTACCGGTGCCGCCGCCACCGCCCGGACGCGAGCCGACCTTCACGGCCGCCCAGGCGTTCTGCACCGCCGTGTACTCGGCGCTCGTCGTGCCGTACAGCTCGCCCGTCGCCGCGAGCGTGCCGGTGCGGGCCGCCGCGTAGTTGGTGGTCGAGGTGAACTTGGTGGTGAGCGCCCGGTACCAGATCTGCAGGGCCTTGTCCCGGCCGATGCCGGTGACCGGAAGGCCGTCGGCGGTGGGCGAGTTGTAGCTGACGCCGTTGATGACCTTGGCGCCGCTGCCCTCGCTCAGCAGGTAGAAGAAGTGGTTGGCGACACCGGACGAGTAGTGGACGTCGAGACCGCCCACGCTGGAGGACCAGTTGTCCGCCGAGCCGCCGTCCTTGCTGGGCTTGTCCATGTAGCGCAGCGGGGTGCCGTCGCCGTTGATGTCGATCTTCTCGCCGATGAGGTAGTCACCGGGGTCGGAGGCGTTGTTGGCGTAGAACTCGACGCCGGTGCCGAAGATGTCGGAGGTCGCCTCGTTCAGACCGCCGGACTCGCCCGAGTAGTTGAGGCCCGCGGTGTTGGAGGTGACGCCGTGGCTCATCTCGTGGCCGGCCACGTCCAGCGCGGTCAGCGGGTCCGCGTTGCCGGAGCCGTCGCCGTACGTCATGCAGAAGCAGCTGTCGTCCCAGAACGCGTTGACGTACGCGTTGCCGTAGTGGACCCGGGAGTACGCACCCACGCCGTTGTTCTTGATGCCGCTGCGGCCGAAGGTGTTCTTGTAGAAGTCCCACGTCTCGGCGGCGCCGTAGTGCGCGTCGGCGCCCGCGGTCGCGGCGTTCGACGTGGTGCCGTTGCCCCAGGTGTCGCTGGTCTGCGAGAACAGGGTGCCGGTGCCGGACGTGCCGCGGTTGAGGTTGTACGTCTTGTGGCCGCCGCGCGCGCCGTCGGTGAGCGTGTAGTTGGAGCCCGACTGCGTGGTCGTCAGCGTCACCTGGCCGCTGTACTGGGTGTTGCCGATCCCGGTCTCGATGCCCTGGTACTCGTAGAGCTTCTTGCCGGTGGCCGCGTCGGTGATGACGTGCAGCTGGTTCGGGGTGCCGTCGTCCTGGAAGCCGCCGACGACCGTCTCGTAGGCGAGGGTCGGCTTGCCGTCCGCCGCCCAGATCACCTTGCGGGGCGCCCGGTCGGCGTCGGTCTTCTTCGAACCGTCGGCCTTGGCGGCGGAGAGGGCCTGCTTCTCCGCCTTGGCGGCGGCGATGGCGGGCGTGAGCGAGGCGACCTTGAGGGTCGCCCGCGTCGCCTTGATGACCCGCTCGGTCTTGCCCGCCTTGGTGGTGTCGACCACCAGGTCGCCACCGAGGACCGGGAGTCCCGCGTACGTGCGCTCGTAGCGGGTGTGGACCGTGCCGTCCGCGTCCTTGATGACGTCGCGGGCGACGAGCTTCTCCTGGGCCCCGAGGCCCAGGTCCTTGGCGGTGGCCGCCTTGGCGGTGTCCGCGTCGCGTATCAGCTCCGCGCGCTGCGAAGGCGTGAGCTGGACGGCGAGAGAACCACGGTTGATCTTGCCGAGGGAGGACTTCTGGGGGGTCGCGCTCGCGGCGCCCGACTGGACGGCCGCGGCCAGCAGGGCGGAGACACCGACGAGGGCGACGGCCGCGACGCGGCGCTGGGTGGTGTGGGAGGTGCGTCTGTGGGAGGAACTGCTGCTCAACACACTGACTCCTTCTGCGTGGCCACGGCTCGCGCGGCCAGTGGGGATCCGGTCGGGGTGGGTACCCGTCCGGGCAGAACAGGGCAGAACAGGGCGGAACAGGGTGGTACGCGGGACCAGTTGCCTGAGGGTCCACGGCTACGACACGGCGATGGCGCTGTGAGGTTGCTGTGAAGTTGCCGTGGGAAGAGTGGCAGGAGATTTCGCTTTCTGTCAGGACCGCGTCAGGAAGTTGGCCGGAATTCGTCCGTTGTCCGGGTGTTCATGTTCGGCATGCGGACTGTTCGCCGGAGTGCGTCTGATCTGTGGCGCGGCAAGGCGCCGCGGCCCTGCCGCCCCGCGCCCAGGACGACCGGACGCGACCCGATTCGCCGCGCCCTGAAGGGGCGCGGGGAACTGCGCGACCAGCCACGAGGACGCCGCAGACGATCGACGGCACATCCCGGTACTTCCAGACGGCACATCCCGGTACTTCCAGCGGAGCGCTCAGTCCCCGTGCCACGTCCGCCAAAGTGCCGCGTACGCCCCCGCGGCCGCCACCAGCTCGTCGTGCGTGCCGAGTTCGGTGAGCAGTCCGTCCTTCATCACGGCGACCCGGTCCGCGTCGTGCGCGGTGTGCAGCCGGTGCGCGATGGCGATCACGGTGCGCCCCTCCAGTACGGCGGCGAGCGCACGCTCGGTGTGGCGCGCGGTCGTCGGATCGAGCAGGGCCGTCGCCTCGTCGAGGATCAGGGTGTGCGGGTCGGCCAGCACCACCCGGGCCAGGGCGAGCTGCTGGGCCCGCGACCCGTCCGTCCGGCGGCCGCCGCTGCCGAGCTCGGTGTCCAGGCCGTCCGGCAGCTCCCGGACCCAGCCGTCGGCACCGACGGCGGCCAGCGCCGCCCACAACGCCGCGTCATCGGCGGCGGGTTCGGCGATCAGCAGGTTGTCGCGAACGGTGCCCAGAAACACGTGGTGCTCCTGGGTGACGAGGACGACCTGCCGGCGCAGCTGCTCGGGATCGAGGTCGGCGATCGGTACGCCCCCCACCGTCACCGACCCGGACCGCGGCGCGTCGATGCCCGCGAGCAGTCGGCTCAGCGTGGTCTTCCCGGCGCCGGAGGGCCCGACGACCGCCAGCCGTTCCCCGGGCCGCACGGTCAGGTCGACTCCGCGCAGCACCTCGCCCCCGCGGTCGTAGGAGTAGCGGACATCCGTCACGTCGATCCGGTCGTCGACCGGGGTGGGCGAGCCCGAGGTCACGGCCCGTGGCGCGCGGGCCAGCCCCTCGACGCGGGCGAACGAGGCCCCGCTGCTCTGGAGCTGCTCGACCTGCATCAGGATCTGGTCGAGCGGCTCGGCGAGCTGGCGCAGATACAGGGTCGCGGCGACCACCGCGCCCAGGCTCATCGCTCCCCTCGCGTGCAGGGCACCGCCCACCAGCAGGACGGCGACCACGGGAACGACGTACGACACCTCCACGGCCGGGAAGAACACGCTGCGCAGGAACAGGGTCCGCATCCGCCTGAGCCGGGACGTCTCCAGCGTCCGACGGCTCGCGGTGATCCGGTCGCGCTGCAGCCCGAACGCCTCCACCGTACGGGCACCGGACGCGGTGGCCGCGAGGATCTCGGCGACGTCCGAGGTGGCGGTGCCCTCGGCGAGATACGCGGTGCGCGCACGGCGCAGATACCAGCGCAGGGCGAACCAGATCCCGACGAGCCCGAGCACCCCGCAGGCGCCGAGCAGCGGGGCGATGACGAAGACCGCGCCGAGGATGAACAACGCCTGGGCGCAGGAGATGAGCAGTTCGGGCCCGGCGTCGCGCAGGGTGTTGCCCACCACGGTGACATCGGCGGTGCCGCGCGCGGTCAGGTCACCGGTGCCGGCCCGCTCCACGACCGAGGCGGGCAGACTCAGCGCCCGCTCCACGAACTGCTCCCGCACCCGGGCCAGCGTCCGCTCCCCGAACCGGTGCCCCACGTACCGGGCCCACCGCGCCAGCAGCAGCTGCGCCAGCGAGCACACCAGGATGACCGAAGCCAGCCGGTCCACGACGTCCACACCGTCCCCGGCCCGTACGTCGTCGATGATCCGCCCGAGCAGCCAGGGCCCGACCAGACCGGCCGCGGCGGCCAGCGCGTTGAGGCCGAGCACGGCGGCGAAGGACCGCCCGTCCGCCCGGATCAGCCGCAGTGCCGCCCGGCGCACCTCGGCGGGTTCGGCGACCGGCAGATGCGCGCTCATCGCAGGACCTCTTCCGTGTCGCGGGCCACCAGTGCCCGGTATCCCGGCTCCCTGTCGAGGAGTTCGTGATGGCTGCCGCTCGCCGCGACCTTGCCGTCGACCAGGAAGTGCACGGTGTCCACCTGGTCGAGCATCAGCGGCGAGGTGCTGGTGACGACGGTCGTACGGCCCGAGCGTGCGGCCCGCAGCCGGGCGGCCACGGCCGCCTCGGTGTGCGCGTCGAGCGCCGAGGTGGGTTCGACGGCGAGCAGTACCTCGGGGTCGGCGAGCAGCGCCCGCACCAGGCGTACGCGCTGTCGCTGGCCGCCGGAGAGGCTGCGGCCCTGGGCGGCGACATCCGAGTCGAGACCGCCCGGGAGACCGAGCACGATGTCGTCCGCCGCCGCCGCGCGCACCGCCCGGGCGATCGCCTCCTCGTCGTGCTCCCGGCGGCCGGAGACCAGCTCGCGCAGGGTGCCCGCGAACAGGTCGGCCTCGTTGTCCGCGACCAGGATCCGCTCGCGCACCTGCGCCAGGGCGATCTCGTCGAGCCGTACGCCACCCCACGTGACCGCCGACTCCGCGTACCGGCCGAGGCGGTCGACGACGGCCTCGGACTCCGCGGGAACCGCTCCGACCAGCGCGGTGAGCCGCCCCGGCAGCACCCGTACCCCGGAGTCCGGATCGAGCAGCACCGCCGGGGAGGCGGGCGCGTCCCGGGCGTCGGGGTGGTCGGCGACAGGCTCCAGGGACAGGAACCGTACGACGCGCCGGGCGGCGACGACGGCCCTGCTGAGCTGGTAGCCGCTCTCGATGAAGAAGTACACCGGCATCACGAGGACCGCGACATAGCCGTACACGGACACCAACTGGCCGATGGTGATCTCCCCCTGAGCGGCGAGCCGGGCCGCGAGCCAGGTCACGAGGGCGAGGAAAAGGGTCGGCAGTCCCGTGCCCAGGGCCTGGATCCAGCTGGTCGCCGCCCCGACCCGGTACCCCTGCGCCCGCAGCTGCTGCGAGTCGCGGCGGAAGGTGTCCGCGAACAGCCCCTTGCCACCCAGCCCGTTGAGGACGCGCAGACCGCCCGCGAGGTCGCCGATCCGTGCGGTCAGCACGCCCTGCCGCTCGCGGTACTCGGTCTCCGCTCCCTGCAGCCGGCCCATCAGCGGGCCGACGAGCCCGGCGATCAGCGGCACCCCGAGGAGTATCACCACCGACAGCTGGAGCGAGACCGACATCAGCAGCGCGGCCACCACGCCGTAGGTGACGATCGCGGCGATGCCGGGACCCACGACGGTCAGCGACTGGCTGATCGTCTGGACGTCACCGACGCCGATCGTGACGACCTCCCCGGCGCCGACCTGGCGGCCCAGCGCGGCACCCAGCCGCGCCGACTGCCCCACCACGACCTTGACCGTACGGAAGTTGGCGTCCATCCGGACCTTGGTCATGGTGCGGTGCCGCAGGATGCCCAGCCATGCGTTGAACACGCCGATGCCCAGCACGGCGGCCGTCCAGCCGAACAGGGCGCCCCGGTCGCCCGGCTCCAGGCCGTCGTCGATCGCACGGGACAGCAGGTACGGCGGCAGCGCCAGGAGCGTCATCCACACCGTGGCGAGCAGCGCGCCCGCCACGCTGCGCCCCGACTGCCGGGTGACCAGCCACCACAGATACCGCCACCCGCCCCGGCAGTCGGGCGTCCCCGGGTCCTCGTGAGCGTCGATCATCCAGCCCTCATGCCTTTCGCTTGCCGTCCGCCGTACGAGTCGCTCGCCGTCCGCTAGACGAGGCTGTCGCGCCACGCCTGGTGCAGGTCCGCGAATCTGCCGGTGGACGCGACGAGTTCGGCCGGGCTGCCGTCCTCGACCACCCGCCCGTGCTCCATCACCAGCACCCGGTCGGCGATCTCCACCGTGGACAGGCGGTGGGCGATGACCACCGCCGTCCGGCCGCGCAGGACCGTCGACATGGCGCGCTGCACCGCCCGTTCCCCCGGGATGTCGAGGGAGCTGGTGGCCTCGTCGAGGATGAGGACGGCCGGGTCGGCGAGCAAGGCCCGTGCGAAGGCGACGAGCTGGCGCTGCCCGGCGGAGATACGGCCGCCCCGTTTGCGTACGTCCGTGTCGTAGCCCTCGGGCAGCGCGCTGATGAAGTCGTGGGCGCCGATCGCCTTGGCGGCCCGCTCGATCTCCTCGCGACTCGCGTCGGAGCGGCCGATGGCGATGTTCTCGGCGACCGTGCCGGAGAACAGGAAGGCCTCCTGGGTCACCATCACCACCCCGCGCCGCAGCTCGGGCACCGACAGCTCGCGCAGGTCGACGCCGTCGAGCAGGACCCGGCCGTCCGTGGGGTCGTAGAAGCGGGCCAGCAGCTTGGCGAGCGTGGACTTGCCCGCGCCCGTCGAGCCGACCACGGCCACCGTCTGCCCCGCGGGGAGCGTGAGCGAGAAGGTGGGGAGCACCTCGCCGCCGGTGCGGTAGGCGAAGCGGACGTCCTCGAAGACGACCTCGCGGCCCGGCTGCGCGGAGGCGAGCGCGGGCAGCCGCTTCGGCTCGGCCGGTTCCGGCACGGACGGCGTCTGGGCCAGCAGGCCCGCGATCTTCTCCAGCGAGGCCGCCGCGGACTGGTAGGCGTTGAGGAACATGCCCAGCCGGTCGATCGGGTCGTACAGGCGGCGCAGGTAGAGCACCGAGGCGGCCAGCACACCCAGCGCCAGCGATCCCCCGGCCACCCGGTACGCGCCCCACAGCACGATCCCCGCGACCGCCGTGTTGGCGACCAGCCGGGAGCCGACGACATAGCGGGCCATCTCCAGCAGGGCGTCCCCGTTGGTGCGCTCGTGCCGCTTGTTGAGCACCCGGAACTCGGCGTCGTTGGCGTCCTCGCGGCGGAAGGCGCGCACCGGCCGGATCCCGTTCATCGTCTCCGCGAACTTCACGATGACGGCGGCGATCGCGGTCGAGCGGAGGCGGTAGATACGGCCGGCGCGGCGCCGGTACTGCCGTACGAGGAGGTAGAGCGGCACGAAGGACGCCACCGCCACCGCGCCCAGACCCAGGTCCAGCCAGAGCAGCATCGCCGAGATGTAGACGAAGGACAGGATCACCGTGATGAGCTCCTGAAGGCCCTCGCTGAGCAGTTCGCGCAGCGACTCGACGTCCGTCGTGGAGCGGGAGATCAGCCGGCCCGAGGTGTAGCGCTCATGGAAGTCGATGCTGAGCGCCTGCGCATGGCGGAAGATCCGGCCGCGCAGGTCGAGCAGCACGTCCTGGTTGACGCGGGCGGACGCCTGGGTGAAGGCGTACTGGAGTCCGCCGGCGGCCAGCGCGCACAGCAGATAGCCGACACCCACCGCGATCAGCGGACCGTGGTCGTGCGCGCGGAACGCCGGTACGGCACGGTCGATGGCGTACGCGACGATCAGCGGGCCCGCCTGGATCGCGGCCTGCTGGAGCAGGAGCAGCACCATCGTCAGCACCACACGGGCCTTGAGCGGGGCGAGGAGGGAACGCAGGAGCGCGGCGGTGGCGCCCGGGGGAGTGGGCAGGGCGTCGCGGTCGAAGGGGTCCTGGTGGGACTCCCGCGCGTCCGGACGGTCCTTGCCGGGTACCCCACCGTCGGGTTCCGCGCCCGCTTCCCTGCCCGCTTCCCTGCCCGGTTCCCGGTCCGGCTCCTTGTCCGGCGCGGTCGTCGTGGGCGCCGTCATCGGTCGGCCTCCTCGTCACCTGACATCAGATGGGCGTACTCGGCGTTGCTGCGCAGCAGTTCGTGGTGGGTGCCGACCGCGGTGATACGGCCGCCGGAGAGCAGGGCCACGCGGTCGGCGAGCAGGACCGTGGACGGGCGGTGCGCCACGATCAGCGCGGTCGTCTCCGCCAGGACGCGGCGCAGCGCGGCCTCGACCGCGGCCTCCGTGTGGACGTCCAGCGCCGACAGGGGGTCGTCGAGGACGAGGAAGCCGGGGCGGCCGACGACGGCCCGCGCGAGGGCGAGGCGTTGGCGCTGGCCGCCGGACAGGCTCAGGCCCTGCTCGCCGACCTGGGTCCGCGTGCCCTGCGGGAGCGTGTGTGCGAAGTCGGCCTGGGCGACGGCGAGGGCACGGTCCAGGTCCGCTTCGCCCGCGGTGTCCGGGGCGCCCATGAGCACGTTCTCCCCGACGCCTGCCGAGAAGAGGGTGGGCTCCTCGAAGGCCACGGCCACGCGCGCGCGAAGCTCCTCGCGGGGCATCGCCGTGATGTCCTCGCCGTCCAGCGTGATCCGCCCGGCCGTCACCTCGTGCAGCCGTGGGACGAGGGCCGTGAGGGTGGTCTTCCCGGTGCCGGTCGCGCCGACCAGGGCCATCGACTCACCCGGACGGATGTGCAGATCGATGCGGTCGAGGACGGGGGGCGCGTCTGCCGGGGCGTCGGGATAGCGGAACCGGACGCCGTGGAAGCGGAGTCCGCCCTCGCCCTTCCCGGCGGCGCCCGCGTACGTACCGTCGGCGGTCGCGGACGTCCCGGTGGACTCCGGCTGCTCGTCCATCACCTCGAAGTACCGCTCCGTCGCCGTCGCCGCCTCCTGGCTCATCGCGAGGAGGAAGCCGATGGACTCGACGGGCCAGCGCAGCGCGAGCGCCGTGGACAGGAACGCCACCAGCGTGCCGGCGGACAGCCGGCCGTCGGCGACCTGCACCGTGCCGAGCACGAGGGCGGCGCCGATGGCGAGTTCGGGGAGGGTGACGATGACCGTCAGGATGGCGGCGAGGAGGCGGGCCTTGGCCAGCTCCGTGCCGCGCAGCGTGCGGGACAGCTCGCGAAAGGCGAGGGCCTGGCTGCGGTGGCGCCCGAAGCCCTTGATGATGCGGATGCCGAGCACGCTCTCCTCGACGACCGTCGTCAGATCGCCCACCTGGTCCTGGGCCCGCCGTGCCACCAGCGAGTAGTGCCGCTCGAAGAGCCAGCAGACCACCATCAGAGGCACCGCGGGAGCGAGCAGCACCAGGCCCAGGGTCCACTCCTGGGCCAGCATGATCATGACGCCGACGAGGATCGTCACGGAGTTGACCAGCAGGAACGTCAGCGGGAAGGCGAGGAACTGGCGCACCAGCATCAGGTCCGTGGTGCCCCGGGACAGCAGCTGACCGGAGGCCCAGCGGTCGTGGAAGGCGACCGGGAGCCGTTGCAGATGCCGGTACAGATCCGCCCGCATGTCGGCCTCGACGCCCGACAGGGGCCGCGCCACCAGCCACCGCCGCAGCCCGAACAGGACCGCCTCCGCGATCCCGAGCAGCAGCAGATACAGCGCGCCGAGCCAGATGCCCGCCGCGTCGCGCTCGGCCACGGGACCGTCCACCATCCACTTCAGGACGAGCGGGAACACCAGCCCCGTACAGGAGGCGAGGACCGCGACGAAGGCGGCACTGAACAGCCGCGTGCGCACCGGCCGCACGTACGGCCACAGGCGCAGCAGGCTGCGTACGGTCGAATGGTCGGCTCGGCCCGGGGGCACCGCATCTGGAGTGGACATCAGGAGCGAGCCTACGGTTCGGCACTGACAGAGCCCACCGAGTTTTGGCCGGGCCTGAATCGTTCCACGGATCCGGGACCGGTGCCCCGGGTCCCGGGTCCCGGGCCCCCGGGCTCGGTCGTATCGCCGCATCAACCGATCGGCTGATGCCGCTTCGAGCGCGATGGACGATGTGCCCGCGCCCGTCCCGACGGGATCCTCGGGACATGTCAGTCATCGAAGTCACCGGACTGCGCAAGTCCTACGGAGGCCGGCCCGTCGTCGACGGTGTCTCCTTCGCCGTCGAGGAGGGCGAGATCTTCGGGATCCTCGGCCCGAACGGCGCCGGCAAGACCACCACCGTCGAGTGCGTCGAGGGCCTGCGGATCCCCGACGCGGGCCGCGTCCGGGTCACCGGGCTCGACCCCGTCGCCGACCACGAACAGGTCGCCCGCGTCCTCGGTGCCCAGCTCCAGGAGAGCGAGCTCCAGGCCAAGCTCACCGTCCGCGAGGCCCTGGAGCTGTACGCGGCCTTCTATCCGCACCCCGCCGACTGGCGGCCCCTCGCCGAACGCCTCGGCCTGACCGCCAAGCTCACCACCCGCTTCGCGAAGCTCTCCGGCGGCCAGAAGCAGCGCCTGTTCATCGCGCTCGCGCTCATCGGCAATCCCCGGGTCGTCGTCCTCGACGAACTGACCACCGGGCTCGACCCGCGCGCCCGCCGCGACACCTGGCAGCTCATCGAGGACGTCCGGGCGAGCGGGGTCACCGTCCTGCTCGTCACGCACTTCATGGAGGAGGCGCAGCGCCTGTGCGACCGGATCGCCGTGATCGACAAGGGCCGGGTGGCCGCGCTGGACACCCCGGCAGGGCTGATCCGGCGCTCCGCGGGCTCCACCGTCATCAGCTTCACGCCGTCCGCGCCGCTGGACGAGGGTGAGCTGAACGCGCTGCCCGCGCTCGCGTCGGTCGAGCACAAGGACGGCCGGATCACGCTGTCCGGCACCGACGAGACCGTCAACGCGGTCATCACACTGCTCGCCAGGGGCCACATCACCGCCCACCAACTCCGCGTCTCCGACGCCACGTTGGACGACGCGTTCCTCGACCTGACGGAGGTCACCTCATGAACACCGCAGTCCTGCGCAGCGAGTTGCGCCTCTTCCGCCGCGAACCGGGCGCCCTCTTCTGGGTCCTGGTGTTCCCCACCCTGTTGCTGGTGATCCTCGGCTCCATCCCGTCGTTCCGCCGTCACCACGCCGACCTGGGGGGCCTGCGCACGGTCGACGTGTACGTCCCGATCGCCGTGCTGCTCGGCATGATCGTCGGCACGCTGCAGTTGATGCCGCAGCACATCACCGGCTATCGCGAGCGCGGCATCCTGCGCCGCATGTCCACCACCCCGGTACGGCCGTCCGCCCTGCTGTCCGCCCAGATGCTCGTCTACGGCGCGGCGGCCCTGGCCTCGGCCCTGTGCGCGCTGATCGTCGGCCGACTGGCCTTCGACGTACGAATCCCGAAGCAGCCGTACGGCTATCTCCTCGCCCTGCTCCTCGCGACTTCGGCCGCGCTCGCGCTCGGCGCCGTGGTCTCCGCGCTGTCCCGGACGACGAAGATCGCGGGCGCGATCGGGTCGGCGGTGTTCTTCCCGATGATGTTCTGCGCGGGCCTGTGGCTGCCGGTGCAGTCGATGCCCGACCTGCTGGCCCGGATCGTCGGGTACACCCCGTTCGGCGCCGCCGCGCAGGCCCTGAACCGGGCGGCGGCGGGGGACTGGCCGGGCTGGGCGCACCTGGGGGTCCTCGCGGCCTGGACGGTGCTGCTCACGGCGGGTGCCTCCCGCTGGTTCCGGTGGGAGTAGGCGAGGGTCCGTGCAGACTGGGGAGATGACCACCAAGGACCGGCAGATCGACCGGCGCTGGGAGCAGCTGCACACCTGGGGGCCGTACGGGCTGCTCGGTATCAGTGTCGTCCTCGCGGTCGCCGCCAGCGGCCTGACGGACCGTTCCGCCAAGTGGTACGCCGGCTGGGCCCTGGTCGCCGCCGCGGTCGCCCTCCAGTTGTGGTGGCACGGCACCCGTTCCCGCCGGGCCGGCTGTGGCCGGATCCCGAGCCGGGCGGGGACGGCGTACTACGTCGTCCGCTGGGCCATCGCCTTCGTCCTCAGCTGGCTCAACCCGTTCTTCGCGTTCTACGCCGCCTCCGGCTACATGGACGCGGACGAGCTGATCCCGGGCATCCGGCGGCAGCGGCTCGGGCTGCTCGCGAGCGCGGCCACCGTGGCCGGTGCGCAGGCCGGCGGGCTGCCGTTCGGGAGCGGCGTCCAGTGGATCCTCTTCGCGGCGCTCCTGGTCGCCAACTCCGGTCTGCAGATGGTGGTCGCCCATCTCACCCAGCAGGAGGCCGAGCGCTCCCGTGAGCGGACCGAGACCATCACCGAACTCGAACGCACCAACGCCGCCCTGCAACAGGCCCTCGACGAGAACGCCGCCCTGCACGCCCAACTCCTCGTCCAGGCGAGGGAAGCCGGCGTCGCCGACGAACGCCGCCGGCTGGCAGCCGAGATCCACGACACCATCGCCCAGGGCCTGACCGGCATCATCGCGCAGCTCCAGGTCGTCGCGAACACCCCCGATCCGGGGGCCGCCCGCGTACATCTGGGCCGCGCGTCGGAGCTGGCCCGCCAGAGCCTGGGTGAGGCGCGCCGTTCGGTGCACAACCTCGCTCCGGTCGCCCTGGAACACGACGGCCTTCCCGAGGCGCTGAAGAAGACGGTCGCGGACTGGGCCCGACGCACCGGCGTCCGCGCGGACTTCACCCTCACCGGCACGGTGGAACACCTCCACGAGGAGATCTCGGCGACGCTGCTGCGTATCGCCCAGGAGGCCCTGTCCAACGCGTCCCGGCACGCGCGCGCGGCCCGGCTCGGCGTCACCCTCTCCTTCATGGGCGACGAGGTGACCCTGGACGTACGCGACGACGGCCGCGGCTTCGACCCCGCCGCCGTCCCCGAACGCACCGGCAACGGCGGCTTCGGCCTGGACGGCATGCGGGCCCGCGCCGAACGCGTCGCGGGCTCGCTCACCCTGGAGTCCGAACCCGGCCACGGTACGGCGGTGTCGGCGCGCGTACCGTTGGTCCGCCATGACCGATGACTCGTTCGCCCCGGCCGATGACGCCGCGATCACCCTCCTCGTCGTCGACGACCATCCCGTCGTACGGGACGGTCTACGCGGCATGTTCGAGTCCGCGCCGGGATTCACGGTCCTCGGCGAGGCCGCGAACGGCGTCGAGGCCGTCGCCCTCACCACCTCCCTCGACCCGGACGTCGTCCTGATGGACCTCCGCATGCCCGGCGGCAACGGCGTCGAGGCCATCGCGGAACTCACCCGCCGCGGCGCCCGCGCCAAGGTGCTCGTCCTCACCACGTACGACACCGACTCCGACACCCTCCCCGCGATCGAGGCGGGCGCGACGGGCTATCTGCTGAAGGACGCCCCGCGGGATGAGCTCTTCACCGCCGTCCGCGCGGCAGCGCAGGGCCGTACGGTGCTCTCCCCGGCGGTCGCCTCCCGCCTGGTCTCGGCGGTCCGCGCGCCCGCCTCGACCCAGGACTCCCTCTCGGCCCGCGAGCGCGAGGTCCTGGCCCTGGTGGCCAAGGGCACGTCGAACCGTGAGACAGCCCGCGTCCTGTTCATCAGCGAGGCCACGGTCAAGACCCACCTCACCCACCTGTACGCCAAGCTGGGCGTCAACGACCGCGCGGCGGCGGTGGCGGTCGCCTACGACCGAGGCATCCTGGGCCGACACCCCGGTTCCCGCGCCCCTTGAGGGCGAGGACGGGTGTCTCAGCCCACCACCCGTAGCAACAGCACCGCCCGCGCCGGCACGGTGACCGTGCCGCCCGAGCGGTGGATCACGCCCGGCGCCCGCGCCTGATCCTCCGTCGAGGTGTCGACCACGAGTTCGTAGCGCGAGGCCCACGGAGGCCCCGGCAGGACGAAGCTCACCGGACGGTCCCCGGCGTGCAGCACCGCGAGGAAGCTGTCGTCCACGACCGGCGCTCCGCGGGCGTCGCGTCCGGGGATGTCCCGGCCCGAGAGGTACATCCCCAGCGTCGCGGCCGGCGCGTACCAGTCCCGCTCCGTCATCTCCGTCCCGCGCGGAGTGAACCACGCCAGGTCCCGCAGCCCGTCCACCGAATGGGCCCGCCCGGAGAAGAACGCCCGGCGCCGCAGCACGGGGTGCTGGTGCCGGAGGGAGATCAGCCGGGACGTCAGGTCGTACAGCGCCCGCCAGCCCGGTTCCTCCAGCAGGCTCCAGTCGACCCAGCTGATCTCGTTGTCCTGGCAGTACGCGTTGTTGTTGCCGCGCTGGGTGCGCCCGAACTCGTCCCCCGCGACGAGCATCGGCACCCCGGTGGACAGCAACAACGTCGTCAGCAGGTTCCGCAACTGGCGCCGCCGCAACCCCCGTACCCGCTCCTCGTCCGTCTCTCCCTCCGCCCCGCAGTTCCAGGCCCGGTTGTCGTTCGTGCCGTCCCGGTTCCCCTCCCCGTTGGCCTCGTTGTGCTTGCGCTCGTAGGAGACGAGGTCGCGCAGCGTGAAGCCGTCGTGGGCGGTCACGAAGTTCACCGAGGCATAGGGGCGCCGCCCGCCCCACGCGTACAGGTCGCTCGACCCCGAGAGGCGGTACCCCAGGTCCCGTACGTCCGGCAGCGCGCCCCGCCAGAAGTCCCGGACCGCGTTGCGATAGCGGTCGTTCCACTCCGTCCACAGGGGTGGGAAGGCGCCCACCTGGTAGCCGCCGGAACCGACGTCCCACGGTTCGGCGATCAGCTTCACCCGACGCAGGACCGGGTCCTGGGCGATGACCGCGAGGAAGGGGGAGAGCATGTCGACGTCGTGCATCGAGCGGGCCAGCGCCGCCGCCAGGTCGAAGCGGAAGCCGTCCACCCCCATCTCCGTCACCCAGTACCGCAGCGAGTCCGTGATCAGGCGCAGGACGTGCGGCTGCACCACGTGCAGCGTGTTGCCGCAGCCCGTGTAGTCGGCGTACCTGCGGGCGTCCGACTGGAGCCGGTAGTAACCCCGGTTGTCTATGCCGCGCAGGGACAGCATCGGGCCCAGCTCACCGGCCTCCGCCGTGTGGTTGTAGACCACGTCGAGGATCACCTCGATACCGGCCGCGTGCAGCGCCCGCACCATCCGCTTGAACTCGCCGACCTGCTGTCCCGTCGTCCCGGAGGACGCGTAGCCCGCGTGCGGGGCGAAGTAGCCGATCGAGTTGTAGCCCCAGTAGTTCTTCATTCCGCGCCGCAGGAGGTGGTCCTCGTGGGCGAACTGATGGACGGGCAGGAGTTCCACGGCCGTGACGCCCAGCCCGGCCAGGTGCTCGATCGCCGCCGGGTGGGCGAGCCCGGCGTAGGTCCCGCGCAGTTCCTCCGGGATCCCGGGATGCAGCCGTGTGAAGCCGCGGACGTGCAGCTCGTAGATCACCGAGTCCGCCCACGGGGTCTTCGGGCGGTGGTCGTCCGACCAGTCGTCGTCATCGTGGACGACGACGCCCTTGGGGACGTACGGCGCCGAGTCCCGGTCGTCGCGCACGGTGTCCGCGACCTGCTGCTGGGGCCAGTCCCGGACATGCCCGTACACCTCGGGCGGCAGACTGAAGTCGCCGTCCACCGCACGGGCGTACGGGTCGAGGAGCAGCTTCGCCGGGTTCCAGCGGGCGCCGGTCCACGGGTCCCAGCGGCCGTGCACGCGGTAGCCGTAGCGGCGGCCGGGCAGCACGCCGGGGACGAAGCCGTGCCAGATCTCGTGGGTCAGCTCGGTGAGCGGCACGCGCGTCTCGTGGACCTCGCCGTCCCGCTCGTCGAAGAGACAGAGGTCGACGGCCTCCGCCCCGCCCGCCCACAGGGCGAAGTTGGTGCCCGCCGCGCCGTCGGGGCCGACGCGGAAGCGCGCCCCGAGCGGGGTCGGGGCGCCCGGCCACACGGACACGGCGGGCGACGGCGCCCGCTGGGCGCCGTTCAGCACGGGGGACGACTGCGCGGGCAGCTTCTCGCCCGTGGCCCGCCCCTCCGGCACTGCCTCCTGCTCGGCTGCGCTCGACACCGTTCAGCCTCCTGCGGCTCGGTGGACGGCCGGAAGAGGAGCGTGCGGCGTCCCGGCCGCGGCTCCCCTTCGCGTCGTCCTCCCCACTGTTCTGCCCAGCGCTTGGCTCGCACTCACGTTTCCCCAGAGGTGCACACTCGTTGGGCCCGCTGTGAAGCACGAACAGACACGCGCGCGGCACGCAGGGGCCGCACTGGCCGCCGTACTGACCTGGGCCGGCCTGCTCGCCGGAGCCGCCGGCTGCACCTCGCACGGGATGGAGGACATGCTCGGCAAACCCCCCGCCGCCGAGGACGTCATCCGGATCTCTCCCGACGACAACAGCAAGGGCGTACGCCCGCGACAGGCGCTGCGGGTGCGGGTGCCCGACGGGCGTCTGGAGTCCGTGCAGGTCGTCAAGGACCAGGACGCGCAGGAGTCCGCGGTGCCCGGGCGCGTCTCCGCCGACGGTCTGACCTGGGCCCCCGACGACCCGCTCCTCGCGCTCGCCGCCAAGTACACCGTGGACGTGGTGGCCCTCGACGGGCAGGGGCGGCGCTCGGCGCGGCACACGACGTTCACGACGTACGTCCCCGAGGAGCGGTTCATCGGATACGTGACGCCGGAGAACCGCTCCACCGTCGGCACCGGCATGATCGTCTCCCTCGCGTTCAACCGGGAGATCGAGAACCGGTCCGCCGTCGAGCGCGCGATCCACATCGAGGCCAGCCCCGCGGTGGAGGTCCGCCCGCACTGGTTCGGCAAGAGCCGCCTCGACTTCCGGCCCGAGAAGTACTGGAAGCCGGGCACGAAGGTCACCGTCGGGCTGCGGCTGCGCGACGTCGAGGGGGCGAAGGGCGTCTACGGACTCCAGTACAGGACCTTCTCGTTCACCATCGGACGCAGCCAGGTCTCGCTGGTCGACGCCGCCGCGCACACCATGGAGGTACGCCGCGACGGCGACCTCCTCGCCACGGTGCCGATCACGGCGGGCGCCCCCAAGAGGACGACGTACAACGGGAAGATGGTCGTCATGGAGATGCTGGACGTGACGCGCATGAACAGCCGCACGGTCGGCTTCGGCGGCGAGTACGACATCCCGGACGTCCCGCACGCGATGCGCCTCACCGACTCCGGGACCTTCGTGCACGGCAACTACTGGGCCTCGGGCGTCTTCGGCAACAGCAACGTCAGCCACGGCTGCGTCGGTCTCCAGGACGTGAAGGGCGGCAGCTCCGGCACCCCCGCGGGCTGGTTCTTCGACCGCACTCTCATCGGCGACGTCATCGAGGTCGTCAACAGCGACGACAAGGAAGTCGCTCCCGACAACGGCCTCGGAGGCTGGAACATGGACTGGAAGGAGTGGAAGGCGGGCGGCGCGGTGAAGTAGCCCCGCGAAGCAGCCCGGACAAAGGGGTACGCACGTGTCGTAGGGCAGGGGACTCCAGCGCGCCCCCACACGGCCGAACTTGGGACTGAACGGTGACAATCCCGGGGAGCCATCTCTCAGAGCCGTGTGATTAATTAGCGCGATACGCGCGGCGACGCGCTGGGGTGCGGGCCTGATCAGGCCGTGCGAGGGGAGAACAGACTTGAACGGGCGACCGATATCGGGGGCGTCGGTTGGAACGCGGGCACGGGGGAGCCGGGGGAGCAAGGGGATCCTGGCGCTGCTGCTGGGCGTGCTGCTGCTCGCCGTGGCCGCGTGCGGCGGGGGAGGGGACTCGGACGCCGGGTCCGGGAACGGCAAGGGCAAGGGCTCTGGGAACTCCACCAAGGCCGACACCAAGGTCTCGCAGGCCGTGGTGACCATCGCTCCGAAGAACGGCACGAACGGCGTGGCCACCAGCGGGGCCCTCAAGGTCAGCGCGGCCAAGGGCAAGCTGACCGAGGTCACGGTCAAGGACGGCAAGGGCAACGCGGTCGACGGGGCGATAACCGGCGGGGGTGCCACCTGGACGCCCTCGACCCACCTCGCCTCCGCCACCAAGTACAAGGTCCACGCGGTGGCCAAGGACGCCGACGGCCGTGAGGCCGCCGAGGAGTCCGCCTTCACCACGCTGACCCCGAAGAACACCTTCGTCGGTATGTTCACGCCCGAGGACGGTTCCAAGGTCGGCGTCGGCATGCCCTTCTCGGTCCGCTTCACCCGGGGCATCACGCACCCGGACGCCGTCGAGAAGGCCATCAGGATCAAGACCGAGCCGGCCGTCGACGTCCAGGGCCACTGGTTCGGCAACGACCGCCTCGACTTCCGCCCCGAGCAGTACTGGAAGGCCGGTACGAAGGTCACCGTCACGCTCAACCTCGACGGCGTCGAGGGCCGGCCCGGGGTCTACGGCAAGCAGGCCAAGACCGTGTCCTTCACGATCGGCCGCAGCCAGGTCTCCACGGTCGACGCCAAGACCCACAAGATGGTCGTCAAGCGCGACGGCAAGGTCATCAAGACCATCGCGATCACCACGGGCAAGCCGGGCTACGACACCTGGAACGGCCAGATGGTCATCAGCGAGCAGCTCCGGGTGACCCGTATGAACGGTGAGACGGTCGGCTACGGCGGCGAGTACGACATCAAGGACGTGCCCGACGCCCAGCGCCTGACCGACTCCGGCACCTTCATCCACGGCAACTACTGGGGCGGCGACGCCTTCGGCAACTACAACGCCAGCCACGGCTGCGTGGGCCTGCGCGACGAGCGTGGCGGCGGCGACCGCAGTGCGCCCGCCGCCTGGTTCTTCGACCACTCCATCACCGGTGACGTGGTGATCGTGAAGAACTCCCACGACAAGACGGTCGCCCCGGACAACGGCCTCAACGGCTGGAACATGTCCTGGTCGGCCTGGACCGCCTGACCGTTTCGCCTCGACGGGCCCGCTGTGCCAGGTCACTTCTGTGACCGAGCACACCGGGCCCTTCGTCGTTAGTCCCCGTTAACCTGCCTCCATGACTGTGCATCTCGAAGTGGCTGAAGGCGTCGGCACCCTCCGCCTGGACCGCCCGCCCATGAACGCGCTGGACGTCGCCACACAGAACCGGCTCAAGGAGCTCGCCGAGGAGGCCACCCGCCGCGAGGACGTGCGCGCCGTGGTCATCTACGGCGGCGAGAAGGTGTTCGCGGCGGGCGCGGACATCAAGGAGATGCAGGCCATGGACCACGCGGCGATGGTCGTGCGCTCCCGTGACCTGCAGGACTCCTTCAGCGCCGTGGCCCGTATCCCCAAGCCGGTCGTCGCCGCCGTCACCGGGTACGCGCTGGGCGGTGGCTGCGAGTTGGCGCTCTGCGCGGACTTCCGTATCGCCGCGGACAACGCCAAGCTCGGCCAGCCGGAGATCCTGCTGGGCCTGATCCCCGGTGCCGGCGGCACCCAGCGCCTGTCCCGTCTGGTCGGCCCCTCCAAGGCGAAGGACCTCATCTTCACGGGGCGGATGGTGAAGGCCGACGAGGCGCTGTCGCTCGGTCTTGTGGACCGGGTCGTCCCGGCCGACGAGGTGTACGCCCAGGCGCACGCGTGGGCCGCGAAGCTGGCGCAGGGTCCCGCGCTCGCGCTGCGCGCCGCCAAGGAGTCCATCGACGCGGGTCTGGAGACCGATCTCGAGACGGGGCTCGCGATTGAACGGAACTGGTTCGCGGGGCTGTTCGCGACCGAGGACCGCGAGCGCGGCATGCGCAGCTTCGTGGAGGAGGGGCCGGGGAAGGCGAAGTTCCTCTGATCCCCTTGCAGTTGACGCGATGTCTTATCCGGTGTCCCCCGAAGGGCTGGTTTATGTAAGCCTTAAGGGAACCTTAAGCTTGCCTTGTCGGCGGCGACTGGCGATTGCCGCCAACTGGGGCATTCCGGCAGGTCAGATGGGCCCTGGCGAGTCCCGAACTGCCGGGGGCATATGCCGATAGGATGGTGCGGAATGGGCGGTTCCGGGGGGCGTATTCCTCCGGAACGGCCCCGAAGCGGGCTCTGGGCGGCCATGATGGGGGGCATGGCGGGGCTGGAGGGTATCGAACAGCCGCGGCGGCACGGGAGTGCGACCGCGGCGCGCTGGTCGCCTGCGGTCGAGGACGAGCGGGCGCTCAAGGCGCTCGAGTTGTTCGGCAATCCGACGGAGGGCGAGGTCCCGCTGCCGTCCCGCCCCGAGTCCGCCGCCACCGCACGGCGGCTCACTCAGGTCGTCGTCCTGCGGCACTGGGGGCTCTCCCCGAAGATGACCGAGGACGCCGTGTTACTGGTGTCCGAACTCGTCGGCAATGCCGTGCGGCATACGGGTGCCCGCGTCTTCGGGCTTCGGATGCGGCGCCGCCGGGGCTGGATCCGCGTCGAGGTCCGTGACCCCTCCCGCGGTCTTCCCTGTCTGATGCCGGTCCAGGAGATGGACCTGAGCGGTCGCGGTCTCTTTCTCGTCGACAAGCTCTCCGACCGCTGGGGAGTCGACCTCCTGCCCCGCGGCAAGACCACCTGGTTCGAGATGCGCGTCGCCGACCGCTGACCGCTCGCCCCCGGGGCCCGCGTCGTCGCGACCCGCACTTTCATCAATCGGACCAATCGCACGTTTTCTTACCATTACACCCTTAAATGGTGCGGGTGATCACGCCCGCTCGTCCCCCGCAGCCGTCCCCCGACGGAAGCTCCGCCGGAAGCCCCCATGGAAGCTCCGACGGCAGCCCCGACGGAAGCGTCGCGCGTGCGGCGCCGGATCGGCGTGCGGCGCTGCGGTCGGGTGTCGCGCTCGCCGCCGGGACACTCGCCGCGGGGTGTTCCACGACCGGCGTCGTCGCCCACCCGGCCGCCGTGTCCCGCACGGCCGTCTCTCCCTCCGCGAACCCGTCCGCGAACCTCTCCGCCAAGCCCGCCGCCGCGCCCGCGCCCCGCCGCTTCCCGCAGCAGCCCGCCGAGATCACCCACGGCCCCCGTGACCGTCCGCGGGTCGCCCTCACCTTCCACGGCCAGGGCGACCCGGCCGTCGCCAGGGCACTGCTCGGCGAGGCGGAGAAAGCCGGCGCCCGGGTCACCGTGCTCGCGGTGGGCAGTTGGCTCGACGAGCACCCCGACATCGCCCGCCGCATCCTCGACGGCGGCCACGACCTCGGCAACCACACCCTGCGCCACCTCGCCATCAACACGATGTCCGAGGCGGACGCGGAGGCCGAGATCCGGGGCTGCGCCGACCGGCTGCGGCGGCTGACCGGGTCCATCGGCACCTGGTTCAGGCCCTCCCGCACCCCGACCGCCTCCGCCCTCGTGGCGGGCGTGGCCCGCCGCGTGGGCTACCCGCACGTCCTCTCCTACGACGTCGACTCGCTCGACTACACCTCGCCGGGCGCCCCCGCCGTCACCCGCCAGGTCATCGGCGGGGTCCGCGAAGGATCCGTGGTGAGCCTGCACTTCGGGTACGCGGACACGGTCGCCGCGCTCCCCGCCGTCCTGGAAGAACTCGGCCGCCGCGGTCTGCGCGCGGTCACCACCACGGAGCTGCTGAGCTGATGCACCGCAACCGGAACCTCACGAAGCGCGCCCTGCTCGCGGGCGCGGTACTCGCCGCACTCGCCGCACTTCCGGGCTGCGACGGCGAGTCCAAGAACACCGCACACGAGGCCGTCGGCACCCAGGCCGCCGTCAAACCGGCCCAGCCGAACCAGCCCGACGGCCTGCCCGGCATGCCGCCCGTGCTCGACCCGAAAGACGTCTACGCCGCCGACCGGCCGAACAAGCTCTCGCCGGTCGTCAAGGACTTCCCGTCCCGCGTGTACGTCCCCAACACCAACTCCAACACGGTCTCCGTGATCGATCCGAAGACGTACGCGGTCATCGAGACGATCCGGGTCGGCGCCCAGCCCCAGCACGTCGTCCCCTCCTGGGACATGAAGACGCTCTGGGTCAACAACGACCGGGGCAACACCCTCACCCCCATCGACCCGAGGACCGGCAAGGCGGGCAAGACCGTCGACGTGCACGACCCGTACAACCTGTACTTCACGCCCGACGGCAAGTACGCGATCGTCATGGCCTCCCTCGACCGCGAGCTGGTCTTCCGTGACGCGCACACCATGAAGCGCGTACGGACCGAGCCGGTCAGCTGCTACGGCGTCAACCACGCCGACTTCTCCCCCGACGGCCGCTACTTCATCGTCTCCTGCGAGTTCAGCGGCGAGCTGCTGAAGGTCGACACCGCGCGCATGAAGGTGATCGCCCAGGAGAAGCTGCCCTTCCGCGGCGCCATGCCGCAGGACGTCAAGATCTCCCCCGACGGCAAGCGGTTCTACATCGCCGACATGGTGGCCAACGGCGTGTGGGTCGTCGACGGCGACAAGTTCACGAGGCCGTCCTTCCTCCCGACCGGCAAGGGCTGCCACGGGCTGTACGTCAGCCGTGACTCGCGCGAGATGTACATCTCCAACCGGGGCGAGGGCACCATCTCCGTCTTCGACTTCACCCAGAACAGGCTGACCAAGAAGTGGCGCCTGCCGCACGGCGGCAGCCCCGACATGGGCGGCGTCTCCGCCGACGGCAAGGTCCTGTGGCTGTCGGGTCGCTACAACTCCGAGGTGTACGCCATCGACACCCGCACCGGCGCCCAGCTGGCCCGCATCCCGGTCGGCAGCGGCCCGCACGGCCTGGCCGTCTACCCGCAGCCGGGCCGCTACTCGCTCGGCCACACCGGCATCTTCCGCTGATCCACGCCCGGTCGGCCCGAAGGCGGTGACACGCCGCCCTACGGGTGAAGATCCCCGGCCCGCCGCCACAGAACCGAGATCGTGCTCCCCATGATCACAACTCGCCTGCGGCGGCGGGCCGCTGCCGTCGTCGTCTCGCTCTCGGCCGTCTTCGCGACCTCCGCCGCGACGCTCCCCGCGACCCCCGCGGCCCCGCTCGCCAAGGCCGCCGCGCCCACGTGTCCCCTGTTCGACGACCCGGTGAAGGCCGCCGCCGACCACCGCGTCCAGGTCGACCGCATCACTCCCGAGCCGGTCTGGCGCAAGACCTGCGGCACGCTGTACCGCAGCGACAGCCGGGGCCCCGCCACCGTCTTCGCGCAGGGCTTCCACCCCAAGGACGTCATCAACGGGCAGTACGACATCGAGCAGTACGTCCTGGTCAACCAGCCCTCGCCGTACGTGTCGACGACGTACGACCACGACCTGTACAAGACCTGGTACAAGTCGGGCTTCAACTACTACATCGACGCGCCCGGCGGCGTAGACGTCAACAAGACCATCGGTGACACCCACAAGTGGGCCGACCAGGTCGAGGTCGCCTTCCCCGGCGGTATCGCGCGCCAGTACATCATCGGCGTCTGCCCGGTCGACAAGAAGACCAAGACCGAGATCATGAGCGACTGCGAGAGCAACCCGTACTACGAGCCCTGGCACTGACGCCTACCCGGCGATGAGCAGCGCCTCCGAGCCCACGGGACGGTAGCCGGCTGCCTGGAACGCCCGCATGCTGCGGGCGTTCCCCGGCGCGACCTGGGCCCACAGCGGCTCCGGGGCGAGCTGCCGGGCCGCCGTCACCAGGGCCCGGCCCAGCCCTCGGTGCCGCACTCCCTCGTCCACCTCGACGGAGACCTCCAGCCGCCCCGCGATCCCCCGCCCCAGCACCAGCACACCGCCCTCCGTCGTCCACGCGCGCACATCGGCACGGCGCCTGCGGGCGTACACGATCCGCGGATGCCCGCCGTCCGTGACCTCCCGCAGCGGGAGCGCCGGCTCGCCCGGCAGGGGAGAGCCCACGAGCATCGCGTCGATCGTCTCGGACGTACGGCCCGTCCGCTCGAGGAACGCGGCCAGGAACCGCGCGCTCATCGGCGCGGCGAGGGCGTCGCACGGCACGGCGGCCAGTGTGTCGTGCACCCACCGCGGATCCTCGTCCGTGAAGACCACCGCGTGCGCGGTGAAGGCGAGCACACCCGCGTCCCGGTGGGACGCCTGCGCCACGACGGTCGTACGACCGTCCGGCGGTGGGAAGACGCCCCGTGCGGCCGCGTCGAGAATGTCCCGAAGAGTCTCCACCACCGCGCTCCTTGAGTCTCCACCCGCTGGAAGGCCCAGACTCGCAGACATGATCGACGACGGCACCGGACTCCTCACCATCGGCGAGCTGGCCCGGGCCACCGGACTGACCGTGCGCACCATCCGCTACTGGTCGGACGAGGGCGCCCTGCCCCCGGTGGCCCGCTCCTCGGGCGGCTACCGGCTGTACGACGCCGCGTCCGTGGCCCGCCTCGAACTGATCCGCACCCTGCGCGAACTGGGCCTCGGTCTGGACGCCGTACGCAAGGTGCTGGCCGGCGAGACGACGGTCGCGGAGGTGGCCGCCGCCCATGTGACGGCGCTGGACGCGCAGATCAGCTCGCTGAAGGTGACGAGGGCGGTGCTGTCGTCCGTGGCGCGACGCGGTTCGACCGCGGAGGAGATGACGCTCATGAACAAACTGGCGCGGCTGTCGGCCGCCGAACGGAAACGGATCATGGAGGAGTTCGTGGAGGAGCTGTTCCACGGACTCGACTCCGTGGATCCGGCCATCCAGGAGCGGATGCGCTCCACCGCGGTGGACCTGCCTCAGGACCCGACACCCGAGCAGGTGGACGCCTGGGTGGAGCTGGCGGAGATGGTCCAGGATCCGGAGTTCCGGGCGCGGATGCGCGAGGTGGTCGAGTTCAACGCGGCCGATCAGGACCACGCCGCGGACGCCGGGCGATCCGTGTGGTTCCCCATGCGCATGCTCCAGGTGGGGGCCGAGGCCCGCGCCCGGGGAATCGCCCCCGAGTCGCCGGAGGCGGCGGCGCTCCTGCGGGAGGTGCTGGGGGACGGCGACCCGGCCGCCGTACTCGAACGCATGGAGTCGGCGTCCAACGACCGGCTCGCCCGCTACCGGGAGTTGCTGTCCACGGTGAAGGGCGCGGGGACCCCGTCAGCGCACCGTGCGGAGTTCGGCTGGGTGGTCGCCGCACTGAGGGCCGGCGCGGACCGTTAATCTGACCTCCGTCAACACAGCTTATGCACTACGAAGGGGCGGATCGGTGGCGGACATCGAGGAAGCACGCAAGCAGTTCGAGCGGATCGATACGGACGGTGACGGTTTCATCACCGCGGCCGAGTTCAAGAGCGCCCTCGCCCAGGGTGGCGACTGGAACGTCACCGACTCGGTGGCGGAGGCCATCATCGCCACCCGCGACCTCAACGGGGACAAGGTCCTCTCGTTCGACGAGTTCTGGACCCACCTGAACAAGTGATCCGGGCCCTGACCAGGTGACCCGGGCACAGGGGCGCCCGCCGACCATCCGGCGGGCGCCCCTTCGTCATGCCGGCCTCCGGATGCGTACGCTCCAGCGTCCGTCCCGCCGCTCCAGGGCCAGCGGCAGGTCGAAGACGCCGACATCGCGCTGCACGCGGCCGTGGTCGCCGCCGCCCGCAACCCCGTACTCACCGGCCTCTTCAGGGAGTTCGTGCCCGCCCTGCGGGAGGGCCTGATCGAGATGCTGGACCTGGTGGGGATGCGGGAGCACGACCCCAACACGGGCGACGACGCCCACGCGGCGCTGGTACGGGCCGTCGCGGACGGGGACGCGGACACGGCGGGGACGGTGCTCCGGGAGGAGCTGGAGGAGACGCTCGCCCTGTTGCGGCGGCCCGGCACCCGAACGCCGTACGTCCCGGAATAGGCGCGCGTGCACCACGGTTGACGATCACCGTCAGTCCAGTGGCGTCAACCCCGGAAGGGCCTGTCCATCATGAAGATCGGCATCATCGGAGCGGGCAACATCGGCGGCAACCTCACCCGACGGCTCACCGCCCTCGGACACGACGTCTCGGTCGCGAACTCCCGGGGTCCGGGGACCCTCACCGCACTCGCGGAGGAGACCGGGGCGACTCCCGTCAAGGTCGAGGACGCGGCGCGCGACGCCGAGGTCGTCGTCGTCACGGTTCCCCTGAAGGCGGTCCCGAACCTGCCGCACGGGCTTGTGGACCAGGCCGCCGAGGGCGTCGCCGTCATCGACACCGGCAACTACTACCCCCAGCAGCGCGACGGCAGGATCGCCGCGATCGAGGACGACGGCCTGACCGAGAGCGGCTGGACGGCCCGGGAGATCGGCCACACCGTCGTCAAGGCGTTCAACGGCACGTACGCCCAGGACATCCTGGACCGGCACCGCCCGGCCGGCGCCCCCGACCGACTGGCGCTGCCGGTGGCCGGTGACGACGAGGCCGCCAAGCGGGTCGTACGTGAGCTCATCGACGAACTCGGCTTCGACACGGTCGACACGGGCGGGCTAGACGACTCCTGGCGCCAGCAGCCCGGCACCCCGGTCTACGGCCTCCAGAAGGGCGTCGACGAGGTGACCAAGGCGCTGGCGGAGGCGCCGCGGGAGCGCCCCGCGGACTTCCGCGCGTAACGTCAGACGATCCGCAGCGGAAGGTGTGGCCCGGCCGGCAACTCGACCTCGACGGGGTCTCCGGGCCGCACCACACCGCCTTCCCGTACGACGCTCATGACCCCGGACTTGTAGACGACGCCGCCGTCCTCGTCCCTCCCGACGACCTGCTTGAGCAGCCCCTTCCGGAAGTCGTCGATCTGCGCGCAGGGATTGCGCAGACCGGTGATCTCCACGACGGCCTCGCTCCCGAGACGCAGCAGCGTGCCCACCGGCAGCCCCAGCAGATCGACACCCCGGGTGGTGACGTTCTCCCCGAGCTCCCCGGGAGCGACGGCGAAGCCCCTCTCGCGCAGCTCGTCGAACAGCTCCTCGTGCATGAGGTGCACCTGCCGCAGGTTCACCTGCGACGGGTCCTTCGCCATCCGGAACCGGTGCTTCACGGTGGTTCCCGCGTGCACATCACCCTCCACCCCGAGCCCGGCGAGCAGCATGATGCTCTCCCGGTTCGGCTTGGCGAAGGAATACGTCCCGTTACTGCTGACCGCCGTGACCGCCGCGCCCATCCGCGAGAGCTCCCCTCTCTCCGGCAGCTCCCACCGAGCCGCAGGTCAGAGCGTACGCGTCAGGAGAACTCATGGGTCAGCCGGATCTCTCCGACGATGTGGGCGTTGAACTCGTCGAGTTCCTCGGCCGGCACCCACAACTCGAGGATGGTCCGCCCGCCGACCTGCTGGACGGGGTACCGGCTCAGGAACTCCGAGTCGACCTCGAAGCGGGTGACATGGCCGGCACCGCTGTGCTTCACGTTCCAGTCCCGCGCGATCCTGATCGCGTAGTCCTCGTTGAGCACCGGATAGAAGATCGGCTGCTCGGGCAGCCGGGGCGGCCAGGCGCGCCACCCCGACTGCCGGACCAGGGCCAGCTCCTCGGGACCGGTGGGGCGCCACAGAGCCGTGGTCGCCGGCTGGCTGGACATGAGCACCGCTTTCGAAGGGGGAGGTACGGGGGAGCCCGGACGATACCGGCGTCATGAGCCCGGCGGCCACGAGGTTTCCGTCCGTTCCACCGGGGGCGGCGGCCGGCCCGTCAGCCCCCCGTCGCCCACTCCTTCAGCGCTGCCTTGCTGCCGAAGTTCGCGACGTCCCTGTCCAGGGGCTCGTCGGTGAACTGGTGGAACCGCCACGAGGCCTCGATGCGGGGCTTGCCCGCGGTCACGTAGTCGGCGATCCACAGCCCGTCTCCGGCGTACGAGGTGGTGTCGACGGTGAGCCAGTAGTTGCGGTTGGTGTAGAGGAGGACCCGGTGGTGCGGCCGAAGCTGCTTCACCATCCGGATGAAACGGTCCTTCTCGGCGTTGCTCGCGTGCGTGCCGTCACCGGTGGCCTCCCAGTCGACGGCGAGCAGGTCCCCGGCCTTCTCGGGGGCCTTGCCGACGAAGTACTCCGCCTGGGCGGTGATGTCGCCGGGCCACAGGAAGTGGTAGAACCCGACCACGCACCCGGCGTCCCGGGCCGTCTTCACCTGTGCCGTGAGTTTCGGATTGACGTACGTATGGCCCTCCGTCGCCTTGACGAAGACGAAGGAGAGACCGTCGGTGGAGAAAGCGGACGACTGGTAGGCGCTTACGTCGATGCCGCGCAGCATGGGCGACTCCTCCGTGCGTGGGGGGATGTACACGTACCGTCCTGCCTGATACGTGCGGGGAGCGACTACTTGTCAAATGCCCCCACTTCCCCCACCACACCCTCGAACACCGGCCCGGACACGGAACCTCCGCTACCGCCGCCACGGGAAGCCGCGGCCGGCTATCAGCACTCGATGATGTTCACCGCGAGCCCGCCCCGCGCCGTCTCCTTGTACTTCACGCTCATGTCGGCCGCTTTTGATCAACACTCTGACCTGTTTTTTTGGCGCGGCAAACGCGGCTCGCGTGGCACCGGGGATTTTTCGGGGACTTCTTGCGGACGCTTACCCACAAGGTATCCGGCGGCGCTCGACGGCCGTTGTGCAGGGAGGAATCACGAACGGTGTTGACGTCCGGGAAGCATTCGCCCGAGCCGACGAACCGGCGCACTCGTAATGCGGAGGTCTCGGGTTCGAATCCCGAAGGCGGCTCCATGGTGAACCCCAGGTCAGGCTTTTGACCTGGGGTTTCTTGCTTTGAGTGACCTTTGAATTCGGGCCAATCGGGCACGTGCGCTCTGTGTATCGCAATGCGTAGGTCTGAGGTTTGCAGTCCGTGGCGGCTCTGCCTATGTAGGGCTGTGATCTGGCCTTTCGTCCCTTGGGGTCGCTCTTCTTCGGGCTGTTCGGATTGGCGTGGTGGCCGTGTGGTGGCCGAGGTGTAGACCGGCTCCCGGTCAACCGTGAAATCGGTGGTTCACAGGGGAACAATGGTTGTGGCATCCCGACAATCGCCCGGTCAACCTACGTCCCCGTTCGGGCGGTGGCCGGGCCCTGACAGGTTGCTGTCTTGCTGGGCTCGGTCCACAGGTCGTGTCCCCGGTCGTGGTGTAGCCGATCACGGTCCGTCGCTTCCGCTTTGGAGCCGTCCGGTGCGTGCCGCAGCCAGCCGTCGTGCGATCACCGCTGGTCCCGGCCCGGCGAGCTTCAACAGGGCCTCCGGCGAGGGCGATTCGGGCCGCGACCTGCGGATTCCGTCAGCTTGATCGGCTACACCACTCGGCGGGACGCCATCGGTCCACAAGCGACCGCGTGCAGAAGAAGCCGTCGATGCGGATCAGGGCGGCACCGGTCTGCACCTGGAGGGCTGGTGTTCGACCAGGTCAACTCGGCCAGTCCGGCGACGGTGACACTGGGCGCTGCCAAGGTCACCTTCAGCGTCACAGCCTGGGTGGCTGGTGGCACCTGGACCTACTCGAGCACGGTTGCGATGCTCCAAGCCTGGACGACCAGTTGGCGGTGCACTGGAACTCGATGCTTTGCGCTGCCTGGGTGACGACCGGTCAACCGATGGCGGGCAAGCTCCCCTCTGATGCCAGTACGGCGAGGTCGTCGCGAGCGACGGGAAGTGGGACCTGTCCACGTTCCCCTCGCTGCGGGACATGGGACTTGCTCCTGAACGTTGGACACTTGAGACATGGATCTTGAGGGTCTGAGATCGGACATCTCGTGGTCATGAAGCACTGTCCGCCGGAGTTCAAGGCGGACGTCATCGCGCTGTACCAGTCGCGTCCCGGGGCGACGATCAGGTGGGCTGCCGCCGATCTGGGAGTCAAACCGGAGACGTTGCGGAACTGGGCGCGGGCGGGGCCGGGGCGAACCGGCTGAGGGGGCGCTGGACGGAGGTGCCCGCCGACGCCGCTGGAGGCCGAGAACGCCGGCCGGGCTCACGGACCATGGCCGAGGTCGGGCGGTGCATGTGGGAGGCAAGGGCCTGTTTCGGAGTGAGATCAGCTCTTCAGGTTCAGTGCTCCGGTGTTTCGCAGGGGTGGGCGACTGATCATCTGGGGTCGGTGGCCGGGGCGATCCCCCGGCCACTGGGGGCCTTGCGTCGAACCGCCTCCTGCGAGCCGGTCTTGTCGGATCGGTGATCGCAAGTCATCGGACGTCGACGTAGTCGGTGACCCGGGCGCTTCTGAGGTAGTGGTCTCCGGTCTCGCGGCTGAGGGCGATGGCCCAGGTGCCGTCCCTTTCGGCGGTCACCATGCCGATGAGGTGGCCGTGTTTGTCGCTGCCCAGTTCGCAGACATAGCGGTAGGTGCTGGAGCCGCGGGGTTTGAAGTAGAGGGTGGGCGAGCCGCTGTTGAGCGGCTTCCAGGTGGTGCCCTTCTTGTACTGGAGTGTGCCGCCGAAACTGATCGGTTGTGACTTGCGGACCGGGTCGGGATTGGCGCGGAAGCCGGTGATGCGGGTGGCGTAGCGGTAGAGGTGGACGGGCTTGGTGGTGCTGGTGGCCAGGTCGGGGTTGCCGTTGAAGCGGGCTCGCCAGTAGGCGTCCGTGTTCCGGGTGGTGAGGGTGCGCGCGAACGTCTCATCGAAGAGCGGCTTGTTGTAGTGGACCGGGACGGGGATGGTGGTGGCGTCCTTCCAGCCGCTCTTGCCGTCTTTGGAGTACTGCAGGGTGAGGGTGGGTTTGGCGGGCCACTTCGCGCGCGGGTCCTCGTAGTAGACGTACCCGGAGACGGGCAAGGACGCGTCGTCATTGAGGAACGCGTTCATGCCGAGGTGAGTGGTGTACGCGACATGCAGGCTGAAGGGTTGGGTGGCGGCCTGCTGGAAGGGCATGTAGTCGGTGCCGACGACGAGTTCGGCGCTTGGCGCAGGGCTGTCCGAGGAGACGTGCAGCGTGTAGGAGCCTTGGCTGTCGGTCGTGGTCCGGCCGACCTCGAATGAGGACTCACCTCGGGCGTCGAGACCGTCGAGGGTGATGATGGTGTGCGGCAGCGGCTGCCAGCCGGAGGTGGTCTGGATCTCGGCGTGGCCGGTGACGGTTCCGGTGGCGCCCTGCTTAAGGTTCAGGGCGTGTGTGCTGGCCGAGAAGCGGACCGGTGCTTGTGTGGTGTGCAGGTCTTGCGGGGTCGTCACCAGGTCGATCGCCCCCGGATAGTTGCCGGAGGCCTGAGGCGCGGCGGACAACTGGACGGACGGCGCGGTGGGTGTGAAGGCGGCGGTGAAGCGGCCGTCCGCGCCGGTGGCAGCGGTCATCTGGCTGCGTCCGGTGTTCACGGCGACGGTCATGCCGGCGGTGGGAGCGGGGGCGTCGGGCTGGCGGGGGTCCCTGGCGACGACGGTGCCGCTGACGGAGACCTTCTGGTGGAGGTAGTCCGGCGCGCTCGGGGTGGCGGTCAGGTCGGGGATCGTGACGATGGTCCGGTACTCCAGGGTGTACGGGGAGAGGGCACCGGTGACGGTGGCGCCGGAGACGTCCTGCAGGTCGACGGTAACTCGGTAGTCGCCGAGCTGGGCCAGGTGGACGGGGGCCCGCCAAGTTCCGGAACGTGCGTCCTGCCCGGAGTACTGGATGAAGTCCTCGGTCGATCCGGCTTCCGGTGTCCCGTCCGGCGCGTCCAGCGGATAGAGGTGGGCCGTGATCCGCCTGATCGGGCTGTCGGAGTGTGCCGTCACGAAGAGCATGCCGGGCTGGCTGTACCAGCCGTCGGCACCGGACAGGACGGGGCCGACGGTGTCGGTGTCCGCCTGGGCTGAGGAGAGGCCGGTGAACAGGGAGGCGGACAGCGCGGTTGCTGTGGCTGCCGCCAGGAAGGTACTGCGTCTCAAGATTGTCCCCCAGGGAATCGGTCGACTGCCCGTGAGAGCGCAAGGTTCGAATGGAGCTTCGGCTGGCGCGCTTGGGTGGGGCAGGTGATCGAGAACTGTAATGGTGTGCTTTCGGCGTGCAGATGTGTGGTTGTGCTGCCGTTGCCCCGCGAGATCGACAGGCGCTCGACCGGGGTGCCTCGGTCGAGCACCTGAACGCGCGTCATCAATCAGTCGACTTGGCTGGTGGTCGGGTTGTCACCGGTCGCGGCTGCGTCGGCGGGGGTAGTGCGGTGTTGTAGAGGTGGATGTCGCTGATCTCGCTGTGGCGTATTCGCCGTAGGCGCCCAGTGCGACGCGGCGGCCGATCTGGACGGGGCCAGTGGCGTTCCGCGGGGTACCGCCGAACGCTTTGGTGTCGACTTGGCGTCCGTTGACGTAGAGGGTTATTTGGTTCGTGGAGGCGTCGTAGACGCCGACCAGGTGGGCCCATTGGCCGATGGTCGGGGTTCCGCCGTAGGTGGCCGTGAAGGTTTTGCCGGTGTTGTCCGTTTGGACCGCGGGCTGACGACGGTCGGCAACGCGGCGGCGAGGGAACGGAGCCAGACATCGGCGTCGGGGCGGGCGTCGAGGGTGGTTGCTCGGCGGGGCACCACTTCGGTTTCCGGGCTGCTGTTCATGGCTTACCCCATTTGTATGACGACCACGGTGTCGCCGGGTGCTGTCGCGTCTGCTGGTGGAAGTGCCGTCGGGTAGAGGCGGACGTCGCTGAGGCGGCCGTTCGCGTACTCGCCGTACGCGCCCTGGAAGAGGCGGCGGCCGAGCTGGACGGGGCCGGCGGCGTTCCAGGCCGTGCCGGTGTAGGTCTTGGTGGCGGACAGGTGGCCGTTCACGTAGAGGAGCAGCTGGTCTGCGTCGGCGTCGTAGACACCGACGAGGTGGGTCCATTTGCCCGCCATGGCCTTGGCGCCGTAGGCAGCGGTGAAGGCGGTGCTGGTGGTGTCGTCGTTGTGGCGGCCGAAGGCCCAGACCCCGCTCCCGGAGGAGTAGTAGAGCTGGAAGCCGTTGGCCGCGCCGACGACAGGGTCGTCCGACTGGGACACGAAGCTGGAGTTGGTGCCGGACAGGGAGTTCAGCTTGACCCACGCCGAGACGGTGAAACTGCCGCTGGTGTCCACGCCGGGGCCGGTCGTGGCGGCGTACGCGGTGGTTCCGTTCAGGTTCAGGGCCGTGCCGCGATCGGTGTCCGTGATCCAGGAGGCTCCGCCGGTCAGGGCGGCCGGCGTGTTGCCGGTGGGGTCGGAAGCGGTGGTGCCAGTGCTGTCGTTCAGGTTCCAGCGGTGGGTGGCCGTGTCGGTGACGGTGCCCAGGGATACCGGGTCGGCGAAGGAGGCCGTGGTGCCGGACGGAGTGGCGCCCGGGTACTCGGTGAGCTGGCCGGAGGTATCGGTGGCGTACAGGTCCGGCTTGCCGTCGGGGCCGCCGGTGGCGCTGTTGATGTCGCCGGGGGAGGCGACCGTCGGGTAGTCGCGCTTGGGCAGGACCACGGACAGGGCCGTGGCGGGGTGGGCGTTCCAGCCCGCGGTGGCGCTGCTCGTCCAGTTCTGGGCGGCGGTGTTGTTGCAGGTGTAGAGGCGGACCTGGGTGCCGTTCGTCGTGGCGGAGCCCGGGTCGTCCAGGCACTTGTCGGACTGCGGGTTGACCAGGCTGCCGGAGGCACCCGTGGTCCACTTCTGGGAGCCGCTGCCGTTGCACTTGTAGAGCTGAAGCAGCGTGCCGTTGTCCGTGCTGCCGTCGGTCACGTCGAGGCACTTGCCGAGGACGCGCAGGGAGCCGTCATTGTGCAGAACCCACTGCTGGGCCGGGCTTCCGTTGCAGGTGTAGATCTGGATCTTGGTGTGGTCGGCGGTGTGGGAGCCCGCGTCGTCCAGGCAGAGCGTCCCGCCGGAGGATGTCTTCACGGCCGAGACGAACGGTGTGCGGACGGGAGCGTGCAGCAGCTTGGGCAGCAGGGTGGAGCCGTCGACGTCGATCGGGAAGGTGTAGACGGTGCCCGTGGTGTCGTCGCGGGCCCAGAGGGTGGGGGTGCCGCCGGTGACCTTGCCGTTGCCGTTGTCGTCGACGGAGAAGGTGCCGCCAACCCGGCCGGGGGCGATCAGGGTCAGGCCCGACCAGTCGCCGTCGCCGAGCAGCAGCGGGTGGCCGAGGTGGTTGATGCCGTACGTCTGGTACGCCCAGAGCCTGTTGCCTTCGACCGTGAGCACGGCGGGGTGGTCGGGGTTGCCGTACACGTCTCCGTCGACGATCAGTTGGGAGATGTCCCAGGGCGTCGACGGATCGTAGCCTGCGTCGGCGCAGCGGCTCGTGGGGACGACGTCGGTGGCTTCGCAGGGGTCTTTGGTCACCACGTTGTAGCGGCGACCGATGAAGCCGGGGTAGGCGGAGTAGGGGGTGTGCGGGAAGGAGGCGTCGTCCTTCGGGTCGAGGTCGTTCTCCACGACGTACATCTGCTGGGTCTTCTTGTTGTACGCGAGCAGGTCGTCGTGGGTGTCGCCGTGCAGGTTGCCGCGGTGGGCGATGAGGTAGTCCCGCCAGTCCCCGGTGGGCGCGCCCTTCGCGGTGGAGACGATCACCGGTCCGGTGACGGCGGGCGGGGTGCCGGTGACGGGGCCGTCCTGGGCGGGGGCGGGTGCCTGGGCGGGGTCGCTGTTGCCGGGGATCAGTTCGAGGTCGCCGGTGCTGGTGGTGGCCAGCAGGTCGGGGCTGCCGTCGCCGGTGACGTCCCCGGGGGCGATCTTCGTCTTCGGGTCCCAGGGTGCGGTGAAGGTGTAGCCGACCGGGTTCTGGGACAGGTTGCCGGCCCGGTCGACGGCGACGACGTACAGGGTGTGTACGCCCCAGTTGGTGACCGGGACGGTGACCGTGCCGGTGGAGGTGGTGCCGCTGGTGGCGGTCACTTTGGCGGTGTGGCCGGTGGCGGTGGTGGGCTGGTCGTCGAGCTGCCACAGGAAGTGGTCGATGCCGCTGGCCTTGCAGCCGGCCGGGTCGCAGGTGTCGGCCGGGGTGTTGTCGGCGGCGGAGACGGCGAAGTCGGCGGTGACGCCGGTGCCCGCGTAGGTGTCGCCGGAGCCGCTGCCCACCGGCGGGAAGTGCGGGTTGTCGGCGATAGCGGGTGTCTGCGGCGGGGTGAAGTCGGTGTCGAACCAGCAGTGGTCGCTGATCGCCGACTTCAGCTTGATGGCGGAGTTGTCCTGGGCGTAGACGTCCCAGCCGTACTCGTGGCCGTCCTTGAGGGTGAATCCGATCGGCGCGTCGGCGTCCTGGCCCGAGGCGACCATGCCGCTGTCCGGGGTGCCCTTGTCCACGGCGTTGCCGTCGGCGTCCAGGTCGGTGCGGTCCCAGACGTGGTAGTGCGCCTCGGCGTGCTCGCCCTTGATGTGGGTGGTGACCGTGGAGTGGAGCTGGACGTTGCTGCCCGCGTCGCTGTAGGTCGTCGCGCCGATCCAGCCGATCGCGTCGGCGCCAGTGACGCAGTCGCCGTCCGCGCCCAGCGGCTTGGGCGTGGTGCGCAGCTTGGTGGGGACGTCGGGCGCGATGTCGAAGTTCGTGATCAGGGAGAGGGTCTGCGACATGCGCAGGTAGTCGTCGTTGGAGCTGGTTTTCGACTCGTTGCCGAAGAGGCCGATGGTCCAGGTGGACTTGTTGCCGTCGGCGATCTTCTGGATCTGGTCGTCGACCCGGAAGCTCGCGGTGCTGTTGGAGCAGTTGTCGTTGTGCCCGCTGGGGACGGTGGTTTTCACCGCTGGGTAGCCGTTGTCGTCGAGAGTGTCCGGCTGGTGCCGCCAGTCGGTGTTCTCGTTGATGCCGCCGGTGGTGTGCAGGGTGATCGGCTGGTCGTGGGAGCAGTCGAGGCTGGCCGCGTAGGTGGTGCTGACCTTCACCTCTGCCTTGATGACGGTCATCGACGGGTCGAGACCGCTGGTGTTGAGCGCGTAGTACGACCGCTCGAGGCCGACCCCGCAGGCCCCGCCCCAGCGCTGGTAGCCGACGCCCTCGCCGTTGGTCTGGGGCTTGTTGTACTGCGGGGCGTCGGAGCAGGCCGAGCTGGAGTACACCTCGTCGTAGGCACCGGACTTACTGGTGACCGGGTTCTCGAAGGGGTCGATGTAGACGGGGTAGCGCGTGTCGGGGCCGTCGAGCAGCGAGGTGTCCGGGGCCAGGGTGATCGCGTCGTCGGCGGTGGTCATCGGGACCTGGCCGACCTGGGCGCCCGGGCCGGGGCCGGCGGCGGAGGAAGCGTCCGAGGGAGCCACCGGGGCGTCGGCGGCGGCCCGCACGAAGGAAGCCGGCCTGGCGGCCGTGGGCGCGGTCGACGTGACGTACCCGAGTCCCACATCAAGATGGGCGTCGAGGTCATGGCACCCAATGGTTACCTGTGGGTGTTCGACAACGGGAGAATGAGCGTCGGCAGACCGGGGGCGCTGCTTCGGCGAAGGGTGTATTTCGGCGGCAGATGGTTGACATTCCAGCCGGG
Organism: Streptomyces sp. NPDC107454; assembly: GCF_055582885.1. Lineage (NCBI taxonomy): Bacteria > Bacillati > Actinomycetota > Actinomycetes > Kitasatosporales > Streptomycetaceae > Streptomyces > Streptomyces sp. NPDC107454. The sequence goes on from NZ_JBVJPA010000011.1 coordinate 45,243, forward strand.
TGGCTCCGGCGCGAGCGGTGGATGAGAAGGGAGTGCTCGATGCTGAAGCGAGTGGGATTCTATGAAGAGGCCGACGACGTCCTTCAGGCGATGAAAAGGCCGGTAGCGGTTTCCGACGAAGGTGCTGTCGTGCGCTACCTCAAATCCGGAAGCCCTCTAGTCGTGACGGGGTCCTGGGATGATGATCTACTCGATCCTGACAGTAAGCGGATCAGTCAATACATGATCCACACAGACGGGGTGTGGATCTGGCCGAGCACTCTTGTTTATTACTTCGTCAGGTATCGGACAGAGTTGCCGGACGAGTTTCTGCGACACATGGCCGCCTCGGGGTGGACAGTACCGACGCTGGACGAGGCCGCCATGGATGCCATCGTGGACCAGTTCATGCTGGAGGAGTCCGTGGATCCGGAGGATTCCAACTGACGCGGGCCACGGCGCAGTCGAACCGGGCCTGCCTGGTCTTGGGGCCGGGTATCGGAAGCGGATGTGCGTACACCGGGTAACGGGGAAGCTCATTTCATCGGTACCGACGGAACCACCTTCTGCGCACCGCACATGATCGGGCACCACGTCACGGAGCGCGGAGAGCATTCGCTGTTTCCGAACCGGGATGGAGAAACTGTCAGCACGGCCATGGCGAGGAAGACCTGGGCAGCGGGCTACAACGCCGAAACAGGCGAGATAGCCGCTGCCTCCTCGGGTTGCGGATACTGCGCGGAAGGCAACGTCATCAATGCTCCGGGCGGTGACGTCAACCGTGTCGTGCTGACGCGAGCGCTGTATTGGGACAGGGAGGAGGAGATCTGGGACGAGATGCCGATCTGCGACAAGTGCCAGGCCTTTCTGACGCCGGACGATGTCGAGCCAGGGCCGTGGTACTACCACCCCGGTCCTTGGGACAACAGTTAGCGGTACCAACTCGTACACTTTCTCCCCGCGCAGTCGGGGCTACCCGGACACCAGGACATGGGGAGTGCACACATGGGCATCAGGCCGTCGCTGATCCAGGCCGAGCGGGTCGGCTGGGCTTCCCTGCGGTGTGGCTGCGGCATGACTGGCGCGCATATACCCGAGACCTTCGCGGCCTTGGTCGATGCGACGACGCCGCAGGGGTTGGCGGAGGCATCCCTGGAGGGCCACGTCCACATTCAGTCGCTCCTCTTCGAGGTAGCGGTTCCTGTCTCCTCGATGATCGTGGCGGCCCTGAACGAGCCCCTCTGGGAGGATGTACGGGTCAGGCTCCTGGATGACCTCGGCGCCTGTGTGGGCGGGGAATCACACTGGACCGAGGTCGAGGCCGGCGCACCCGAGATCGAGATCGACTGTCAGATCGCTGCCCGGGAAGGTCTTTGGACGCTCTACCAGGAATACGCGACCGGTCGGGCGCTGCTTGCGCGGCTCGTCCTCGACGTGGTGGACAACGACCGAGACCGCTGCGCGTATTTCGATCACAAGCTGAAGGGGCGGATTCAGAAGCGGGCGAAGCGTCATGGACCGACAGGATGGTGAAGTAGGCGAGCCTCGCGCTCGCGTCGTGAGAAAAGCTCCGTCGGTCCCTTTTCGGCGTGAAACGTAAGCTGGAACCGTGGCGAGTCATCCAGGCTTCGGCGTGCTTCTGACCCGGCTCATGAATCACCGTCGGACGGATGTGGCGTGGCTGGCCTCCGCCGCCGGTATTCCGGAGACCGAACTCCGCGCGGTGGTGTCGGGAACGCCGCCGCTGGCTTCGAAGCTCGGCGCTCTCGCCCCCGCGCTCGGTTTCCACGTCGCCGACCTCCATGTGATCGCTGACGTCCCGGTGCCAACAGCCCTCACACCCCGGGAACCGGCCGCCGGGGCGGCGATCGCGGGCCTTGTCCAGATCATGCTGGCACTGCCGACGGACCAGAGAGCCTACGTCCACCAGCTCATCGATTAGCTGTCGCTGGATGACGGCGAGCGACCGTCCTTCCCTCCACCGTTGGTTTATGACCAGCGCGAGGTGGGCTCCGGCGCGATACTCGCCAACCTGCTGTGCCTCAACCGGAATCTGCACTCCCCGACTGCCGCAGCCAAGATCCTGGCCCTTCTGACGGAAGGCCGCGTGTACCTGGCCGCCTCCACGGTCAGCGGTATCGGCAGGGGCCGCCTAGCACTGACTGCGGACCGGGTGGCAGGCTTCGCGACCACTCTCGGCATCCCGGGTGGTGACCTCGCCGCTATCACCGCGGTTGAACTCCGCGAGACGTCGGAGCCCGACGATCCGCTGGCGGCCGAAATGGCGCGGCTGCTGTGGAACTGCCGACGCCTGACCACGGCTCAGGTCGAGTACGTGCGCGACGAAGCGGACTCGATGCTGGTAGCAGTGCCCGACGACGCCCCCGGCGCGGGCTGGAACCGCGTCCGTCACCACCACGGGAGATGGTGGGGCGCGCGCCGAGGCACTGACCTGACCTGTTGGAGCAGGCGTCGTCGGTCGGGGGCACCGACATGATGGCGCGCGGCCTGCGGGGGTGCTTGTGGGGGAGTGACAAGCCCTGGCGAATCGTCCTCCTGTCCCTGCGGAACCCGGTTTGGTGGCCGCCCGGTGTCCGGACGTCTTTGGACGGCGCGTCACGGGGTGGCACGACCCAACCTGTCGCATGTGCTCTGATCAGGCGCAACGTCATCCGGCGGCACGACACGTCACTCGGCAACACGATCGCTCACGGTCTCGTAATGCGTAGGTCTCGGGTTCGAATCCCGAAAGCGGCTCCGAGAAACCCCAGGACTCACTCACCGTGACCTGGGGTTTTTCCTTTTCTGTGGCCTCTGGGCTGTCCTTGGCCTCTTCGCGGGGCAGCATTCAGGGGTCTCCGGTCGCCGAGTGGTGGCCATTTGTGCAGCGGGCGTGCGCTGGCGGTGGCTGGGGAGCGGGCCGAGATGCTGTCGGGTTCCTACGAAGCGTCTGGACGAGAACAGTGCTCACTCGGTTGTGTGCCGCCACTGGTTGTCATTGTGATCTGGGCGTCGATGGCGCGGACCTTCAGGTCGCCGAGCCGGGTCAGGCAGGAGTCGTCCGGCAGGACGGCGAGCACGCCCGAGCGGCGGTGAAGGGGCCATTCCTCACCCCAGCGGATCGGCGGAGACGGCTGCCAATCCAGTCAGGCCGTCTTTTCACCGAATTTCCACAGATTTTTCCAAACCGTGTTCAGTGTCACACTCATCAAGGGCATTTCGTCTGATATGTCGCATTAATTTCAATGAATCTTCACCTTGTTCTTACTTAGTCTCCGTTCTTGACCATCTTTCTCAGTATTTTCTCACCGAATCGTTGTTGTGGAGTGTGAATGCGGGGGCGCGTGCTGACGCGAAGACATGGCCGGACACTGACCTTGGCGCTGACGCTGGTGACGGCAGTGGGGGTGATGCCGGCGACAGCAGCGGTCGCCGGCACCCCAACGGCTCCGTTACGGGCGGGATCGGCGGCCGAGCAGGGAACCGACCCTGGGGCGGGGACGACCACGGAAGATGCTCTGGCCGAGGCGAAACGGTCCGGCAAGAGCGTCGAGGTTCGATCGCTCCGGGCGGAGAGCAGCGACGTCTATGCGACGTCCGACGGGAACCTGGAGGCGCGTGAGTATCTGCGCCCCGTGCGGGCCCGGGTCGGGAGCGAGTGGAAGCCGGTGGACACCGACCTGGCGAAGACCTCGGAGGGGACGGTGGCCCCGGGCGCGACCACCGTCGGGCTGGAGTTCTCCGGGGGTGGGGACGCGCCCCTGGTGCGGATGGAGAAGGCGGGGCGTGAACTGGCCCTGTCCTGGCCGGGCAAGCTGCCCGCTCCGGTCCTCGACGGCGCCACGGCAACCTACCGGGACGTGCTTCCGGACGTTGACCTGCGGATGGGAGCCCAGGAGGACGGCTTCACACAGATGCTCGTCGTCAAGTCCGCCGAGGCTGCGGCGAGCGAGGAGCTGACTCAGCTGCGGCTGAAGCTCTCCGCCGACGGCATGGACGTCCGTGAGACGTCCGAGGGTGGCCTGGAGGCGGTCGACCAGGGCGCCGGGAGCGCGGTGTTCGAAGCGCCCACGCCCGTGATGTGGGACTCCAGTACGACTGTGGCGTCCAAGGCGACCGCAGCACCGAAGCAGACAGCGTCGGCGAAGTCACTGCCGGCCGCAGCGGCCGAGGACGGCCAGGTGGCGACCTCAAGCGCCGGTCCCCGGGCCGCCGCCTTGGGCGACGAGCCCGCGGCCGGGGAGTCGGCGAAGCTGGCGCCGGTCGGGGTGGACGTCCCCTCCGACGGCAAGGAGGTGGTCCTGACCCCGGACACGAACGTGCTGAAGGGCAAGGACACCGTCTACCCGGTGTTCATCGACCCGCAGTGGTACTCCCCGCGTGCCTCCGCGTGGACGATGGCGTCGAAGTACTGGGCGTCGTCGCCGCAGTGGAAGTTCAACGGCGAGAACAACGCCGGCCTGGGCTACTGCAACTGGTACTACTGCCAGCCGAACGACACGAAGCGGCTCTTCTACCGCATCCCGGTGTCGAAGTTCGCGGGCAAGACCATCCTCCAGGCAGAGTTCGTCGTACGGAACGTGTGGTCTGCGTCCTGCGACGCACGGAGCGTGGAGCTGTGGCGGACGAAGGACATCTCCTCCTCGACGACCTGGAACTCCCAGACGGCGAGCGGCTTCTGGATCGACCAGCTGAAGTCGGAGTCCTTCGCCTACGGCTACGAGGGCTGCTCGGCCAAGGACGCCGAGTTCGACGTGAAGGCGGCCGTGCAGTCGGCGGCCAACGCCAAGTCGTCGACGATGACGTTCGGCATGCAGGCCGCCAGCGAAACCGATGCCTACGGGTGGAAGCGGTTCTCCGACAAGGCGTATCTGCGGGTGAAGTACAACCGCCCGCCGTCGCAGATCAAGATGTCGCAGCTCACCATGGAGTACGGCGGCACCTGTAAGAAGCCTGCCGACGCGCCGCGCGTGCGCACCCTCGGCAAGATCTACCTCAACGGCGTCACGGACCCGGACGGCGACACCATAGGCGTCCAGGTCGAGGCGGCCTGGGACACCGGTGACGGCAAGGGGACGATCGCGCGCTGGAAGCCCGCCCGGACCGGGTACAAGAAGTCCGGCTCGAGCTTCTCGCTCACCCTGCCCTCCTCCCTGCCCGAGAACAAGCAGATCAACTGGTACGCGCGCAGCTACGACGGCGCGCAGTACTCGCTGTGGTCCAGCGCGGGCGATCCGACGGGCTGTTACTTCACCTACGACACGAAGGTCCCGAAGGCCCCCGCGGTCACGTCCGCCGAGTATCCGGCCTCGGACCCGGAGAACCCGGACGATCCGTGGTTCGACGGGGTAGGCCAGTACGGCTCGTTCGAGCTCAAGGCCGCCGACACCGACGTGACGAAGTACTGGTTCGGCATCAACGGCGACCCCTCGTCCAAGAACACGATCACCACGTCCGCGGGCGCGGCGAAGATCGCGAAGATGCTGCCGGCCAAGCCCGGCCTCAACTTCGTCACCGCCAGGGCGTTCGACGCGGCCGGTAACGGCTCCGAGATCCGCACCTACCAGTTCCGGGTCAAGTCGGGGCAGCTCGAACGTGCCGACTGGTCCATGGACGAGGCGGCCGGCGCCACTCAGGTGGCGGGCAGCGCGCCCGAGCAGACCGCGCCCCTGCATGGCGGCCCGACACCGAACGTGGAGGGCAAGTTCGGCAAGGCGGTGCAGTTCGACGGCGTCGATGACTACGCCGCCACCGACATCGCGACCATCAACACAGACGTCAGCTTCTCGGTGTCGGCCTGGGTGAAGCTGTCCGCCATGCCGTCCGGAGCGGCGGTCGTGGCCTCCCAACGCGGGAACAACGCACCGGGGTTCGAGCTGTACTACTCCAAGGGGTATGACCGCTGGGTGTTCAACCAGTACAGCTCCGACAGCACCAGTGCCACCCCCGTCCGGGCCATGCAGGCCGCCGCGGGCGGAGTCAAGGCCGGGGAGTGGACGCATCTGGTCGGCATCTACTCCGCCGGCGAGCAGCTGCTGAAGCTGTACGTCAACGGTGCGCTGGCCGGGTCCACGGCCTACTCCACGGCCTGGAACGCGCGGCGCGGTATGGTGATCGGCGGCAGCTTCCTCAGCGGCACACCGACGGCGCCCTTCCCCGGCGCCATCGACGAGGTGAAGACCTTCGAGAAGCCGCTGTCGGCGGCCGACGTGGCGAGCCTGTACAGCTCGAACTCGATCGGCGGCCGTCCGGCCCGCGCGGTCTTCCACATGGACGACGCCGCCGACGCGACCGCTCTGAGCGGCCGGGCCGATGTGAACCCCGCGGTCCTCAAGGGCGGCGCCGTCACCGGCTCGGCGGGAGTGGACGGCAACGCACTGGCCCTGGACGGGACCGACGACTATGCCGCCACTGGCGGCCCGCACATCAACACCTCGTACAGCTTCGCCGTCTCGGCCTGGGTGAAACTGTCCAAGGCCAAACCGACGCACGCCGCGACCGTCTTCACGCAGATCGGCGCCACGGTGACGGGACCGGCGCTGTACTACTCCAACTCCTACGACCGCTGGGTGTTCGCCCAGCACAGCGCCGACACAGCCGACTCCACGGTGGTGAGGGCCATGCAGCCGGAGGACACCACCGCGTACGGCGGAGAGTGGACACATCTGGTGGCCGTGCAGGACACCGAGGCCGACACGCTCTCGCTGTACGTCAACGGCACCCTGGCCGGAACCGTGGCCCTGCTTCCGACCTGGTACGCCGGAGGTGCGGTGCAGATCGGAGCCGGCGCGTTCGAGCGTACTCCCACCGCGTTCTTCCCTGGCCAGATCGACGACGTGCGGCTCTTCGACCGGCCGGTGTCCGCCGGCGAGGTGCAACAGCTGTTCAAGCAGCGCGCGTTGCTCAACGCCCGCTGGAAGCTGGACGGAGTCACGGGCTCCGCCTCGCCGGACGACGCCGACAGCGCGGCGGCCCTGACCCTGCAGGGTGGCGCGAAGATCGGCGCCGGGTTCATGGACGGCGGCCTTGAGCTCGATGGCAAGGCCGGCTACGCGAGCGCCCCGGCGGTCCCCGTCGACACGAGCGCCAGCTTCACCGTCACCGCCTGGGCCCAGGCCGCCTCGATCCCCACGCAGAACGCGGCGGTGGTCAGCGCGGAAGGGACCAGTCAGAGTCCCTTCGCGGTGCGCTTCGTCTCGGACGCGCAGGATCCCGAGGGGCTGGGCAGCTGGGAGATCGCGCTGCCGAACAAGGACGGCACGGACGCCACGACGGCACGCCTGGCCAACACGGAGTTCAGCGGCGTGACCGGCTGGAACCACCTGGCCATGGTTTATGACGGCTTCGCCAAGCAGGCGCGCCTGTACGTCAACGGCGTGCTCCAGGAGGTCCCGTGCGAGGACGCCGACGGTGACGGCACGGCGGACGACGCCTCCTGCGAGGACCTGATCGCCTGGGGCGAGAACGTGCTCACCACCAAGGCCGGCAAGTCGCTCCAGGTCGGGCGGACGAAGGTCGGTACGACAGGTGCCGAGTACTTCCCCGGCGTGATCGACGACGTCTGGTTCTTCCAGGGAGCGCTCAACGACAGCCAGGTCGGCGAACTCGCCAGCTCCTGGTTCGACGTGCCCACCCAGGTCCCGGCCGGCAGCTGACGCCCGCCGCGGGCGGTGCGCCGGTACCACCCGCGCGCACCGCCCGTTCTCCCCAGCCCACTCTGCCCTTTCAACAGTGGCGCCGCCGCCCCGCCGTACGCGGGACCGGCGCCACGCAGCGATGGACGGCATACACATGAGACCCAACCCCTCCCGTTTCTCTTTAACAGCCCTGCACAGGCCGGTATCCCTGATCGTGTCGGCCCTCATGGTCGGGGGACTGGTCCAAGCCGCAGCCGGCCCCGCCTCGGCCGCCAGCGGCCACCCTCTGCCCGGTGTACCCAAGGCCGACAAAACGGTCTCCGGCGCGAACGGCGTCAAGGTCAAGCCCCGTACCCTCACCAAAGGTCCGAAGACGCCGGGCAAGGCGCCCAAGAGCACGTGGCCCAAGGCCGGCACAGCCATGGTGGAGCTGTCGGACCGCGGTGCCCGGCAAGCCGGTGAACTGCCCCTGAGCATCGCCCCCGTGAAAAAGGCCAAGGATGCGGCCGAGGGAGCCGTCCAGGCCCACATCCGAGGCCGTGACCAGGCCGAACGCGCCGGGATCGACGGGCTGTTGATCACCCTCGAAGCGAAAGACGACGCGAAGAACGCGACCGCGGCCAAGGCGGTCGACGTCGGCAAAGTCGCCGTCACAGTCGACTACGCGGACTTCGCCCAAGCCTACGGCGGCGGTTACGCCTCCCGCCTGCGCCTCGTCGAACTGCCCGCCTGCGCCCTCACCACCCCCGCCAAGGAGACGTGCCGCAAGAGCACGCCTGTCGCCGCCCGCAACGACACCGACCGGCAGACGCTGACCGCCGACGCGGTGAGCCTGAGCGCCGGCGGGCTGACCGTCCTGGCCGCGGCCGCCGAGACCGGCGGCGAGAAGGGTGACTACAAGGCCACCTCCCTCTCGCCGTCGGCGACGTGGACCACCAACCTCAACACCGGCGACTTCACCTGGTCGTACGACATGCCGGTGCCCGACGTGCCCGGCGATCTCACGCCGGAGGTGGGCCTGGACTACTCCTCGGGGTCCATCGACGGCCGTACCGGCGGCACCAACAACCAGGGCTCCTGGGTGGGTGACGGCTTCGACCTGTCGCCCGGCTTCATCGAGCGCCGCTACAAGCCCTGCGCCGAGGACGGCGAGAAGAACGCCGACGGCAACAAGCCGGGCGACCTGTGCTGGTCCTACGACAACGCGTACATCTCCTTCAACGGCAAGGGCGGCGAGCTCGTCCCCGTCGGCAAGGACGAGTTCAGGCTCAAGCAGGACGACGGCACCCGCATCGTCCGGCTGGCCGACACCGCCCGCGGCAACGGGGACGACGACGGCGAGTACTGGCGGCTGACCACCCCCGACGGCACCGCCTACTACTTCGGCTACCACCGGCTGCCCGGCTGGACGAGCGGCAAGGAGACCACCGACTCCACCTGGACCGTCCCGGTCTACGGCAACAACACGGACGAGCCGTGCCACGCCTCGACGTTCGCGGCGTCCTGGTGCCAGCAGGCCTGGCGGTGGAACCTCGACTACGTCGTGGACACCCACGGCAACGCGATGGGCTACCACTACGTCAAGGAGACCAACTCCTACGGCCGCAACCTCAAGGCCGACGACGACACCCCGTACACCCGCGGCGGCTACCCGGAGCGCATCGACTACGGTCTGCGCTCCTCCCGGATGTTCGCGGACAAGCCGTCGGCCCAGGTCGTCTTCGACAACGCCGAGCGGTGCCTGCCGCAGGACGGCGTCACCTGCGCCGTGGACACCATCGACGCCAAGTCGTCCTACTGGTACGACACGCCGTGGGACCTCAACTGCAAGGCCGACGCCAAGTGCGACGACGGCCGCCTCTCGCCCTCCTTCTGGACGCGCAAGCGGCTGGCCGGGGTCACCACCCAGCTCCTGAAGTCCGACGGCACCTACGGCAAGGTCGACTCCTGGAAGCTCGGTCACCGCTGGGGCATGGCCGACACCGACTACCAGCTGCTCCTCGACAGCGTGCAGCACACAGGCCACACCGACACCACGCCGATCACCCTGCCGAAGACCACCTTCGCCTACACCCAGCTCGCCAACCGGCTTGACAAGACAGGCGACGGTTACGCCCCCTTCATCAAGGCGCGGCTGTCCACCGTGGCCGACGAGTCGGGCGGCCAGATCGACGCCAACTATTCGGCGCCCGCCTGTGGCGCGGACGCCCTGCCGACCCCGCAGACCAACACCACGCGCTGCTTCCCGCAGTACATCGGCGGCGACAGCACCGACGCCCCCGACATCGAGTGGTTCAACAAGTACGTCGTCACCTCCGTCTACGCGACCGACCGCACCGGCGGCGCCCCGGACCAGGTGACCGCCTACGAGTACCTCGACGGCGCCGCCTGGCACTTCGACGACGACGACGGCCTCACCAAGGAGAAGTACAAGACCTGGTCACAGTGGCGCGGCTACGGCCACGTCCGGGTAAAGAACGGCGGGCAGGGCGGCGCCGCCGCCATGAAGTCGCAGGAGGACCACTACTTCCTGCGCGGTATGGACGGCGACCGCAAGAACACCACGGGCGGCGCCAAGTCCGTGACGGTCTCCCTCGACTCCGGTGAGGGCGACCCGATCACCGACCACGCGTCGGCCGCGGGCCTGGAGTACAAGTCCGTCGCCTTCGACCGGCCCGGTGGCAAGGTGATCGGCAAGACCGTCAACCGGCCCTGGCACCACGAGACGGCCAAGAAGACCCGCGACTGGGGCGTTGTCACCGCCGACTTCACCGGCGTCTCCGACAGCCAGACCTGGACCTCCCTGGACGACGGCGCAGGCGTCAAGTGGCGCACCACCTCCAGCTCCGTCACGCACGACACCGTCGCCGGCCGGGTCACCCAGGTCGACGACCGCGGCGACACCGCCACGGCGGCCGACGACCAGTGCGTCCGCACCACGTACGCCACCAACGCCGACAAGAACATCCTGCTGCTGCCCTCGCGGGTCGAGACCGTCGCCAAGGCCTGTGACGCCGCGGTCGACCGGAGCAAGGACGTCATCGACGACATCCGCACCGCCTACGACGGCGGCGCCTACGGCGCGGAGCCGACCAAGGGCGACGCCACGGCCACCGCACCGCTCAAGAGCCACAACGGAACCAAGGCGACCTACCTGGAGGCAGGCGCCACCTACGACGACTACGGACGCGAGCTGACGGTCACCGACCTGACGGCCGACATGACCGTCACCGGCGATGCCGTCCCCGTGCGCACCGCGCGCACCGACGGCCGCACCACCACGACGGCCTTCGTCCCGACCACCGGACTGCCCACTCAGACGAAGACCACCACCCCGCCCGCCGACCCGGCGGTCCCGGCCACCGTCCAGACCACCGTCAAGGACCTCGACCCGCTGCGCGGACTGCTCGTGAAGCAGACCGACACCAATGGCAACGTCACCAATTACGCCTACGACGCGCTGGGGCGCTCGACCAAGGTCTGGCTCGCCGACCGCGCCACCAGCGGCGTGCCGACGTACGAGTACGCCTACACGGTCACCGAGGGCAAGCCGGTGGCCGTCGCCACCAAGCTGCTCAACAACGAGGGCGGCCAGATCACGTCGTACAAGCTCTACGACGGCTTCCTGCGGGAGCGGCAGTCTCAGGCCCCGGGCCCGGACGGCGGGCGGATCATATCGGACATCTTCTACGACGAACGGGGTCTGAGCGCCAAGACCTTCGCCCCGTACTACAGCACCGGCAGCCCCGTCACCGAGCTCTTCAAGCCCGCCGACGCACTCGCCGTGGAGACCCAGACCCGCACCACCTACGACGGTCTGGGCCGCTCGGTCGAGGAGAAGCAGATCGCGGGCAACGCCGACGGCGGCACCGTCCTCAGCACCACGAAGACGATCTACAACGGCGACCGCACCACGGTGATCCCGCCGGTGGGCGCCACCACCGTCACCACCCTCGCCGACGCCCGCGGCAACGTCACCGAACTGCGCCAGCACCATGCGCGGGCGCCCGAGTCGGCGTACGACACGACTACCTACGACCACACCCCGTCGGGCGAACTGCTGAAGGTCACCGACCCGGCCGGCAACAGCTGGAGCCACACCTACGACCAGCGCGGCAACCAGCTCTCCATCACCGACCCCGACAAGGGCCGCACCGACACCAAGTACGACGACCGCAACCAGGTGATCTCCAGCACCGACCAGGGCGGCGTCACCCTGTTCAACGCCTACGACGGACTGGGCCGCAAGACCGAGCTGCGCGAGAGCTCCGCCACGGGCAAGCTACGGGTCAAGTGGACCTACGACACGGTGGCCGGCGCCAAGGGCCAGCTCGCCGACTCCACCCGCTACGTGGGCGACGCCGCGTACACGACCTCGGTCACCGCGTACGACAAGCTGTACCGGGCCACCAAGACGGCGACTGTGATCCCGGCGGCCGAGGGCGCGCTGGCCGGTACCTACCAGTCCGGCACCGCCTACAAGCCCTCCGGCCTGGTCGCCTCGCTCAGCTACTCCGCGGCCGGCTCGCTGCCGGGCGGCTCGGTCAGCTACACCTACGAGGACCAGACCCTGCGTCCGATCTCCGTGTTCGGCCAGGGCATGACCTCCTCGGCCACCTACAGCCAGACCGGCAAACCGCTGGTGTACAGCTTCGGGCTGACCAGCGGCGGCAAGAAGACGCAGGTCACCAACACCTACGAGTACGGCACCCAGCGCCTGGCGACCACCCGCGTCGACCGTGAGGAACAGACCGGAGTCGACCAGAACGTCACCTTCCGCTACGACGAGGCCGGCAACGTCCTCTCCCTGAACGATGTCTCCCGCACCGGCACCGACAACCAGTGCTTCACCTACGACTACCTGCGCCGGCTGACCGAGGCGTGGACGCAGGGCGACCAGACCTGTGCCACCGCCCCGTCCGCCACCAAGCTCGGCGGCCCGGCCCCGTACTGGCAGTCGTACACCTATGACAAGGCCGGCAACCGGCTGACCGACACCCAGCACCACACCGGAGGCGACACCGCCAAGGACGTCAAGCGCTCGTACGAGTACCCGGCCCCCGGGACGCCGAAGGCCCACACGCTGACCTCGGTGACCACCGAGGGACCGGCCGGGACGAGCAAGACCGACTACAAGTACGACCTGACGGGCAACACGACCGACCGAGGGAACCAGCACCTGGACTGGGACGCCGAGGGGCTCCTCGCCAAGGTCACCGAGCCCGTCGAGGGCAAGCCGGACAACGTCACTGAGTACCTGTACGACGCCAACGGCAACCGGCTGATATCCCGCACCGGCGCCCGCACCACCCTGCACCTCGGCCACACCGACGTCACCCTGAACAAGGGCGCGGCCAAGGCCAAGGCGACCCGTTACATGGACCTCGGCAGCGGCCACCAGGCGATCCGCGCCGACGACGGCACCTTCTCCTTCACCCTCGCCGACCACCACGGCACCGGCCTGCTGGCCGTCGCCGCGACGGACCTGGCGCTCACCCAGCGCAGGGTCCTCCCGTTCGGTGGCGCCCGAGGCACCGCTCCGGCCGCCTGGCCGAGCACGCGAGGCTTCGTCGGCGGCATCGACGACACCAAGGACACCGGTCTCACCCATCTCGGTGCGCGCGAGTACGACCCGGCAACCGGCCGGTTCCTCTCCGTCGACCCGGTGATGAACCTGTCCGACCCGCAGCAGATGCACGGCTACACCTACGGCAACAACAACCCGCTGGTGTACGCCGACCCGGACGGCAAGTTCTTCGGATTCCTCGGCATCTTCAAGGCGCTGCAGAAGGCCGTCGAAAAGCTCCTCAACAGGGTTCCCAACAAGAACCCGGGATTCATGCAGCGGCGGGCGGTAGCTCCGTCGGTGAGCAACGGCAAGCTGCGCGGGGCGCTCCAACAGATCTATCCCAAGGCAGTTGCGAAAGAAGTCTTCGGCAACGGAAAGATGTCGACTGCGATCATCTACGAGTTCAACACCGGGAAGAAACTTGCGGGCAAGAAACAACTGCATGTTGAAAAAGGTTGGGCGACGATGCAGGCCCTCTCGGACGTCCTGGACAACGACCGTAAGGCGAGGGAGACGGGGAAGAACACGCAGAAATTCCTCCTGTCCGACAAGGACCTGGCGGTGGCCAAAGCCGAGGCGCAGGAACTATGGGACGCGCTGAACTCGCGCGATGTCACGGGAAACATCAAGAAGACGATGAACGGCAACGCGAACATGAAGTCCGCCATCAAGACGAACTTCGAAGCCGTGATGAAGACGCCCGCCGTCAAGGACCTCACGGGTCAGGACTTCACGCCGCCCACGAAATTCAAGGGGCCCGCGCCCGTCGGTCAGCCCACCCGCCTGCGCGGCTTCTCCCGCACCCTCGGCGTCGCCGGCGGCCTCCTGCAGGCGGCCCAGGCTCCCTCCTACGTCAGGGAGTACGGCGCGGGCGGAGGCGCCTGGGAGATGTTCAAGGACATCGTCGACCCGGTCGGGGCCCACGACTCCGTGGTCGACCCGTTCGTCGGCCAGGGCGGAGGATCATCGGTCTGCGACCCTTCGAGCGGTAACTGCGCCTGAGGTTCGCTGAAATCGGAGGTCTGCCGCGCACGGCGCGGCAGACCTCCGGCTGTACCGCACACTATGACCACCAGATGCCGAACCGGAAAAGACATGAGTGAAATCCCCGACGAAGACGTTCCCGCCCTCCTGCTGCACACGGTGCCTGAATCGGCGCAGTTCATTGCCGAGAAGTACGGTCTGCCGGCGGAGCAGGCAGTACTGACCGAGGACGCAATCGTGGGCCTGTACGGACTGCTGACCGAGTGCTTCACGGAACCGGTGCTGATGTCCCAGTTGCAGAGTCCCGACCCCGACACGGAACTCCTCCAGAGATGCTGGAACTTTGTGGAGCCGATTGTGGACCATTCCTCGGAACACGTGGGAGGCGCTGTTTACTTCGAGGTACTCGAACAGCTCCTGAACGCCGACGGCCTCGTCGAGGCCGCCTGGCCGTACATGAAGGAGCGGACGCGGGCACGGACCCTCAGCATGCTGGATTCCTACGGCGTCTACCTGCCCGGCATCAACCGGCGGTAGGACTCACAGCCGCACGATGACCAGGGCCGTGTCGTCGGTCGTGCCGCGGGCGGCGCCCCTCCAGCAGGACGCCCACCCGCTGCACGGCACGCAGCCGCCCCAGCGCCCGCTTCAGGCGGTGGCCCAGACCAGGGCTGCTGTCGGGCAGTCGAGGGCGGTGAGCGCGCCGACCACGGGACGGGCGAGAACCCTCAGCAGGCCGAGCACCTTGAGGTAGGGCACGTCCTCCGGCTCACCGAGGCGAGCGAGGTGCGGTGGATCTCATCGGCGGCACGGACCGTGTCCGGATTGGATAGCAGGGGCGCGAGAGCATCCCGCGCACCTGCTTGGGCCCTCGCGCCAACCTGGACGTGCACGCAGTTGTGGCGGGTCAGGCAAGGGGTAGCCGCCGTCAGGCAGTCGACCGTCGGGCTTCGACTGATACAGGCGCAGCGCGTATGCGTACAGGGAGGGCCAAGGGGCGGGGACTCCACCGCCTGCCTGGGCGCTCATCGGGTGGGGTAAGGCTCGATTCCATAGGTCATGCAGCGGATCCTGTCACCACTGGTTGGTCGATGGCTAGGCGTTCTAGCTGTTCAGGAACGGACCCGAGGGACGGTCTCGGGAACAGCCATCCGGCGAGGTCTGCACCGGCCACGCTGGAAGGGGACTTCTCTGGAGCGATCCGCGGGAGACCCGGCACGCGTACGAAGGGTCTGTGGGAGGCCGACAATCTTGGTGCCCCTGCTTCTTGTCACCAGTGGTGGCCAGCCGGTGGTCGGACGCCTTTGGACGGTGCAGCATCGGATGGCACGCGTCAACCTGTTGCACGTGCTCTGATCAGGCACAACGTCACTACGCGGCACGACGAAACACCACGCAGCACGAACGCTCACGGTCTCGTAATGCGTAGGTCCCACTATCTGACGTTCACCGACTGCACTCAACACCCTGAGACGGCCTCAAGAGCGCCACGTCGGTCCTGGAGTAGGCCCGTCCACCCGCAAACAGCGACGTTCCCTGGGGAGTTTTCGGAGACTTTCACGTCTGTCCCGGGGAGTTTCTGGGGACTTTCCGCCGCGTAAGCAGGGAAGGCCCTGACAGCACTGAAAGATGCAAACACGCTGGTCAGGGCCTGTTTCCCTAGCACTCGATGATGTTCACCGCGAGCCCGCCCCGCGCCGTCTCCTTGTACTTGACGCTCATGTCCGCGCCCGTCTCCTTCATGGTCTTGATGACCTTGTCGAGGGAGACCTTGTGGGAGCCGTCGCCACGCATGGCCATGCGGGCGGCGGTGACCGCCTTGACCGCTGCCATGCCGTTGCGTTCGATGCAGGGGATCTGGACGAGGCCGCCGACCGGGTCGCAGGTGAGGCCGAGGTTGTGTTCCATGCCGATCTCGGCGGCGTTCTCGACCTGTTCGGGGCTGCCGCCGAGGACCTCGGCGAGGGCGCCCGCGGCCATCGAGCAGGCCGAGCCGACCTCGCCCTGGCAGCCGACCTCGGCGCCGGAGATGGAGGCGTTCTCCTTGAAGAGCATCCCGATGGCGCCGGCGGCGAGCAGGAAGCGCACGACGCCGTCCTCGTCCGCGCCCGGGATGAAGTTGATGTAGTAGTGGAGGACCGCCGGGATGATGCCCGCGGCGCCGTTCGTGGGGGCCGTGACCACCCGGCCGCCCGCCGCGTTCTCCTCGTTCACCGCCATGGCGTAGAGCGTGATCCACTCCATCGCGTGGGCCAGCGGGTCGCCCTCCGCCCGCAGCTGGCGGGCCGAGACGGCGGCGCGGCGGCGGACCTTGAGTCCGCCCGGCAGGATGCCCTCGCGGGCCATGCCCCGGGAGACGCACGCCTGCATCACGCGCCAGATGGCGAGCAGACCCTCGCGGATCTCCTCCTCGGTGCGCCAGGCCCGCTCGTTCTCCAGCATCAGGGCGGAGATCGACAGGCCGGTCTCCTTCGTCAGCCGCAGCAGCTCGTCGCCCGTGCGGAAGGGGTACTTGAGCACCGTGTCGTCGAGCTTGATGCGGTCCTCGCCCACCGCGTCCTCGTCGACCACGAAGCCGCCGCCGACCGAGTAGTACGTCTTCTCCAGGACGAGTGTGCCGGAGGCGTCGTACGCGAAGACCGTCATGCCGTTCGCGTGGTACGGCAAGGCCTTGCGGCGGTGCAGGACCAGGTCGTCGTCGAAGGAGAAGGAGATCTCGTGCGTGCCGAGGAGCGAGAGGCGGCCCGACGACTTGATCTGCTCCACACGGTCGTCGGCGCCCTCCACGTCCACGGTTCGCGGCGACGCGCCCTCCAGGCCGAGCAGCACCGCCTTGGGGGTGCCGTGGCCGTGACCGGTCGCGCCCAGGGAGCCGTACAGCTCCGCCCGGACGGAGGCCACGGAGTCCAGCAGCTCCTCGTTGCGCAGCCGGCGGGCGAACATGCGCGCCGCACGCATCGGGCCCACCGTGTGGGAGCTCGACGGGCCTATGCCGATCGAGAACAGGTCGAAGACCGAGATGGCCACGGGGACTCCTCACAACAGGGGTGGTGCATGGGGGCGGGCGCCGCGCACAGCTCCGATTCCAGTGTGCGCGGCGTCCCGGTGAATCGTACGTTCCATGCGAATTTCTGTACGAAAGTGAACTTTCGCAGGAACTGGTTCTGTACTACTTCAGGCCGGGGTACAGCGGGTGCTTGTCGGCCAGGGCGGAGACCCGGGACTTGAGGGACTCCACGTCGTATGAGGGCTTCAGCGCCTCGGCGATGATGTCCGCGACCTCGGTGAAGTCCTCGGCCTGGAAGCCGCGGGTGGCGAGGGCGGGCGTGCCGATGCGCAGGCCGGACGTGACCATCGGCGGCCGCGGGTCGTTCGGGATGGCGTTCCGGTTGACCGTGATGCCGACCTCGTGGAGACGGTCCTCGGCCTGCTGGCCGTCCAGCTCGGAGTTGCGCAGGTCGACCAGGACCAGGTGCACGTCCGTGCCGCCGGACAGGACGTCCACGCCCACGGCCTTGACGTCGTCCTGGACCAGGCGCTCGGCCAGGATCCGCGCGCCGTCCAGCGTGCGCTGCTGGCGCTCCTTGAAGTCGTCGGAGGCGGCGACCTTGAAGGAGACGGCCTTCGCGGCGATCACGTGCTCCAGCGGACCGCCCTGCTGGCCGGGGAAGACCGCGGAGTTGATCTTCTTCGCCAGCTCGGCGGTGGACAGGATCACGCCACCGCGCGGGCCGCCCAGCGTCTTGTGGGTCGTGGTCGTGACCACGTGGGCGTGCGGCACCGGGTTCGGGTGCAGGCCCGCGGCCACGAGGCCCGCGAAGTGCGCCATGTCGACCATCAGGTACGCGCCGACCTCGTCCGCGATCCGGCGGAACGCGGCGAAGTCCAGCTGACGCGGGTAGGCCGACCAGCCCGCCACGATCAGCTGCGGCCTGGACTCCTTGGCGAGGCGCTCGACCTCGGCCATGTCGACCTGACCGGTCTCGTCGTTCACGTGGTACGCGACCACGTTGTACAGCTTGCCGGAGAAGTTGATCTTCATGCCGTGGGTGAGGTGCCCGCCGTGCGCGAGGTTCAGACCCATGATCGTGTCGCCCGGCTTCAGCAGCGCGAACATCGCCGCCGCGTTGGCCTGGGCGCCCGAGTGGGGCTGCACGTTCGCGTGCTCGGCGCCGAAGAGCGCCTTGACGCGGTCGATGGCGATCTGCTCGACCACGTCGACGTGCTCGCAGCCGCCGTAGTAGCGGCGGCCCGGGTAGCCCTCGGCGTACTTGTTGGTCAGGACCGAGCCCTGGGCCTCCATGACCGCGACCGGAGCGAAGTTCTCCGAGGCGATCATCTCCAGGGTGGACTGCTGGCGGTGCAGCTCGGCGTCGACGGCGGCGGCGACGTCCGGGTCCAGCTCGTGCAGGGGCGTGTTCAGAAGCGACATCAGTCAGAAGTCCTTAAGAGCCGGAGAACTCGGTGTACTCGTCGGCGGAGAGCAGATCGGCCGGCTCGTCCGTGACGCGTACCTTGAACAGCCAGCCACCCTCGAAGGGGGCGGAGTTCACCAGCGACGGGTCGTCGACCACGTCCTGGTTGGCCTCCACGACCTCGCCGGTGACCGGCGCGTACAGGTCGCTGACCGACTTGGTCGACTCCAGTTCGCCGCAGGTCTCGCCCGCGGTCACCGTGTCACCGACCTCCGGAAGCTGGGCGTAGACGACATCGCCGAGCGCGTTGGCCGCGAACTCGGTGATGCCGACCGTCGAGACGCCGTCCTCGGCGACCGACAGCCACTCGTGCTCCTTGCTGTAGCGCAGCTGCTGGGGGTTGCTCATGGCCTGAATTCTCCTGTACGCGGGGGAGTGCGGATGAACGGGATGACCGAGTGGTCTTGGGATACGAGACGTGACACAGCGGCGTGCGTCACGTGGGCGCGCTGGACGGGGCCCTTTCGGCCCCGCAGCTCGGCCCCGAAGCTACTTCTGGCGCTTGTAGAACGGCAGCGCCACGACCTCGTACGGCTCATGGCTGCCCCGGACGTCCACGCCGACCCCGGCCGTGCCCGGCGCGGCGTGCGCGGCGTCGACGTACGCCATCGCGATCGGCTTGCCCAGCGTCGGGGAGGGCGCGCCGGAGGTGACCTCGCCGATCACCTTGCCGTCGGCGACGACCGGGTACCCGGCGCGCGGCACGCGACGGCCCTCGGCGACCAGCCCGACGAGGACCCGCGGGGGGTTCTCCTCGGCGCGGGAGGCGGCCTCCTGGAGCGCGGCACGCCCCACGAAGTCCCCCTCCTTCTCGAACTTCACGACCCGCCCGAGCCCCGCGTCGAAGGGGGTGAGCGAGGTGGTCAGCTCATGCCCGTACAGCGGCATGCCCGCCTCCAGGCGCAGCGTGTCGCGGCAGGACAGGCCGCAGGGGACGAGCCCGACGGGCGCGCCCGCGTCCGTCAGCGCCTGCCACAGCTTCTCGGCGTCGGACGGGGCCACGAAGAGCTCGAAGCCGTCCTCGCCCGTGTAGCCCGTGCGGGCGATCAGCGCCGGGACGCCCGCGACGGTGCCCGGCAGGCCCGCGTAGTACTTCAGCCCGTCCAGGTCGGCGTCGGTCAGCGACTTGAGGATGCCGGGGGACTCGGGGCCCTGCACGGCGATCAGCGCGTACGCGTCGCGGTCGTCGCGCACGAGGGCGTCGAAGCCGGCGGCACGCTCGGTCAGCGCGTCCAGCACCACCTGGGCGTTGGAGGCGTTCGCGACGACCATGTACTCGTCTTCGGCCAGCCGGTAGACGATCAGGTCGTCCAGGATGCCGCCGTCCTCCCGGCAGATCATCGTGTAGCGGGCGCGGCCGACGCCGACGGAGGCGATGTTGCCGACCAGCGCGTGGTTGAGCAGGGCGGCGGCCTGCGGTCCGGTGACCGTGATCTCGCCCATGTGCGACAGGTCGAAGAGACCGGCCCGGGTGCGCACGGCGAGGTGCTCGTCGCGCTCGGAGCCATAGCGCAGGGGCATGTCCCAGCCCGCGAAGTCGGTCATCGTCGCGCCGAGCGAGCGATGCAGGGCATCGAGCGCGGTGAGACGGGGTGCGTTACTGCTCATCGGTGGGGCTCCCAAGGCATGACGGCGAGGTCGTTCCTCCCCATCTGTCATCGGAACCTGAGAGGTTCATCACGACCCCGCGAACGGAGGTCCTGACTTGCACCTTGGGTGGAGCCACTGGACAGCGGCCCGCTTTTCAGATGTGCCTCGCCCGCGCGGTAACGGGGCCTGAGAGATTCAAGGGAGGGACTTGCTCCTTCGGCGCCCGGGTACCCGAAGGTTCCCGGAACTCTCCCGCGCGGATTCAAGCGGCCGGTATGCAGTTGGCGGGCACATCATCGCACGCGCCGTCCGATCATGGCAGTCCGCATCTGTAACCGGCCTGTGGCAGTCCGCGTACGGAAACGAGAGACACCGCGCATTACCTTCTCTTTACACTCGACGGGGATGGGACTCCAGACCCAAGGGGAGGACGATCACGGTGAACAGGACCACGGCGTACGCCACGACCTCGGGCCTCGCGCTGCCCGAGCAGCCCGGTGCCCCGGCCAGGACCCGGGAGACGTGCGGAGCGCTGCCGACAGCCGTGGTCCGCGACCTCAGAGAGCGCGCGGGACACTCTCCGCACGGTCTGCACTTCGCGGCGGCCGATGTCGTCGTGGTCACCGGATTGCCGGGCAGCGGCAAGTCCACCCTGATGCGCCGCGCCGTCGAGGGCCCGCGCATCGACTCCCAGGACACCCGGGACCGCTGGGACGGGCGGACGGGCGGCCGGCTGCCGTACGCCGTCTACCGGCCCCTCGTCCGCCTCGCGCACTACGCGGGCCTGCGTCGCGCCCTGCGCTCCGGCGCCGGGCTCGTCGTGCACGACTGCGGTGCGCAGGCCTGGGTGCGCCGCTGGCTCGCCCGCGAGGCCCAGCGCCGCGGCGGCACCCTCCACCTGCTGCTGCTCGACGTCACGCCCCGCACGGCGCTGGAGGGCCAGCGCGAGCGCGGCCGGGGCGTGTCGCGGTACGCGTTCGCCCGTCACCGGGGCGCGGTCGCCCGGCTGCTGCGCTCCGTCGAGCGGGGCGACCTGCCGGAGGGCTGCGGCTCGGCGGTGCTCCTCGACCGGGACGCGGCGGACGTACTGCGGCGGATCGGCTTCGGTGACTGAGAAACGGCCGCGAGTGGCCGAGAGCAGTCGAGCGGGGCCGTGAGCGGTCGGGAAGTCGTACTGGCCCACTAACCTTTCCAGCCAGAACACCAGAACAGTGGTTCACCGCAGGCGGTAGACAGGTAGACAGATGGACATCCCCGACTTCCCGGACTTCTCGGTACCGGCGTACCCGCAACCCGGCCCGCACCCCCACTCGCACGGCGGCTGGCCGGGCAACGAGCTGGAGGAGGTGCTCTCCGCGTCCCTCGGAGTGCCCTCGGCCGGCGGCCGCATCGTCGAGGTCCTCGGCCGCAGCTTCGTCTGGGTGCCGCTGCCCAACGGCGGCGGACCGCACGCGGGATCCCTCGACCTGCCCACCCTGGAGATCGAGGGTCAGGCGTACGTGCCGGTCTTCAGCTCCGAGGAGCAGTTCCGCCAGGTCGCCGGCGGCCATCTGTCGTACACGATCGCGCCCGCCGTCGAGTTCGCCCGCGGGCTGCCCCCGCAGGTCGGTATCGCGATCAACCCGGACGGGGTGGTCGGCGTACCGCTGCCGCCCCTCGCGGTCGCCGAGCTGTGCCGGACCGGGCGCACCCCGCTGGACGGGCCCACGAGCGGTGGCCGGGTGAAGCTCTACGAGCCCGACTGGCAGGACGATCCGGTGGACTTCTTCGCCGCCGCCTCGGCCGAGTTCACGGCGACGGGAGTCGTCCTGACCGCCCGCCGCTGCCTGGCCAGCATCGAGGGCGACGACCCGGTCATGTTCGTCGGGGTCGAACTCGCCGTGTG
This sequence comes from Streptomyces sp. NPDC107454, assembly GCF_055582885.1. Classification (NCBI taxonomy): domain Bacteria; kingdom Bacillati; phylum Actinomycetota; class Actinomycetes; order Kitasatosporales; family Streptomycetaceae; genus Streptomyces; species Streptomyces sp. NPDC107454. The sequence goes on from NZ_JBVJPA010000011.1 coordinate 67,362, forward strand.
GGAGGGAGACCTCCGGACGCTCCCCATGGACGCCCTCGCCCGCGCCCTCGCCCGCGTCGCGGTCAAGTGGCCGGTGAACCTCGTCCTCCTCGACGTCGCCCAGGACCCGGTGGCCGACTGGATGCGAGCCCAGGTGCGGCCCTTCTACCAGCAGGCCCAGTAGAAGCGCCCCGAAAGGGGCGCGAGGCTGTGACCATTGTGCGGCTCCGCCGCGTGGGCGCGCCCGGCCACGAACGAGCCGCAGCCTCCCGACCACAACGGGCCCCGAGCTCTCAACGGCTCCCCCGGCGGAGCGCATTCGCCGCTTAAGCTGGTTTCATGGCTCGGCCGGGGTTCGGCCGAGGTGTTGGTCGACGTCATGATTTCTTCGCGAAGGGGCGGTTGAAGGTGAGCGCGTCGGGCACGGCCGCGGCCGGTCAGGTCGAGCACATGCTGCGCCAGGTGACGCCCGGGCGTTACGACGCCTACGAGGCGCTCCTTCGCGCGCTCGCGACCCCGTCGTCCGGCCAGGTGTGGATGCTGCTCTGGCACGGCCAGGCCGGCTCCCCGGACGCCCAGTACGGGAACATGGAGGTGGAGGGCTTCGGCTACGCGCCGTGCGTCACCTCCGCCCAGGAACTCTCGGCCAGCGGCTGGAACAGGTCGTACGAGGTCGTCGACGGTCTCGACGTGGCCCGCACCCTCTACCCCGACCACTTCGGGCTCTGGCTCAATCCGCACGCCCCGGGCGGCGGGGTCGGTATCCCATGGCTCGATCTGCGCAGAATCGCGGCGGGTCTGGAGCGCCAGCCCGCCGGTCCGCTGCGCATGTCCGAACCCGGCATCGAGATCCCGCAGTTCTACGCCCTGCTCACGCAGAACGCTCATCGCACCACCGCCGTGCGCTCGCTGCGCCGCGCCTGGGTGCAGCCGGCGCTCGGGGCGCCGTATCTGGCCATCGGGCTGGACGTCTACGACACTTCGCCGCCCGCCGTCGACTCGGTGCGGGCGATGATGCAGCAGTCCATCGGCGCGGTTCCGGACGGGCTGCCCGTGTCGACCGTCGCGATGTCGGACGAGTACGACCCGGTGGCGATGTGGCTGCGCGCCAACGCGCGGCCGTTCTACGACCGCGAGGCCCACGCGGCTCCCGCGGCCCCCGCCCAGGCTCCGATGGCGGGTGGGTACGGCTATCCACCGGCGCCCGGCGGATACTGATCCACCGTCCGGCGGACCGTGAAGGATCGGCACGGTACCTTCACCGCGGCTCTGCATTTCTTCGCGCGTAGATGGCAAGGGAACGTCCGGGTAATGCCCGTATTAACCTCCGGAGTCCCAACTGCCCCGTGTCCGACCCCCGTTACCCACCGTCCGGATAACGGAACACCCCTGTCAGCATCACGTTTACGCATCCATTCACCGTCAAGTCTGGCTACAGATCGCCGAGGCGTTGAAGACTCCCGCTCCAGGGGGTTTAGCCCCTGTGTACGACGGACTGATCACGCCGCTACAAGCGGCACGTGTGGGCCGGCTACCGCCGGTTGAGAGGGGTCCCTGCCACGATGACGGCACCATTGCACGAGCCGACCACGGACGCGGCACCGAGTGCGGCCGAAGAAGCGGCGGCTGCCGCCGCCGGCGACAAGGTCGTGCAGGGACGTTCCCTGGGCCGGATCGCCTGGGAGCGCCTGAAGAGGGACAAGCTCGCCCTGACCGGCGGCATCGTCGTGCTCGTCCTCATCGTGATCGCCCTGCTGGCGCCAGTGATCACCCACCTGCTCGGTCAGGACCCGGACACCTTCAACGAGAAGCTGATCGACCCTCTGTTCGGCACCCCCACGGGGTCGTTGGGCGGCATCAGCGGTGACCACCTGCTGGGCGTCGAGCCCGTCAACGGCCGCGACATCCTCGCCCGCATCCTCTACGGTGCCCGCGTCTCGCTCCTGGTGGGCTTCCTCTCCGCCGTCGTCGCGGTCGTCCTCGGCACCGTGCTCGGCATCCTGGCGGGCTTCTTCGGAGGCTGGGTGGACTCGCTCATCAGCCGCGTGATGGACGGCCTGCTGGCCTTCCCGCAACTCCTGTTCACGATCGCCCTGGTCTCGGTGATGCCGAACGACATGCTGGGCCTGTCCGGCTCCAACGTGCGTGTGTTCGTGATGATCCTGGTCATCGGCTTCTTCGGCTGGCCCTACATCGGACGCGTGGTGCGCGGCCAGACGCTCTCGATGCGTGAGCGCGAGTACGTCGAGGCCGCGCGATCGCTGGGCGCCGGGCGCTTCTACATCCTGTTCAAGGAACTGCTGCCCAACCTGGTCGCGCCGATCATCGTCTACACGACGATGATGATCCCCACGAACATCCTCACCGAGGCGGCACTCAGCTTCCTGGGTGTGGGCGTCAAGCCGCCCACCTCGTCCTGGGGACAGATGCTGTCGAGCGCGATCGACTACTACGAGTCCGACCCCATGTACATGGTGGTCCCTGGTGTGGCGATCTTCATCACCGTCCTTGCCTTCAACCTCTTCGGCGACGGCGTGCGGGACGCGCTGGACCCGAAGGCCTCCCGCTGAACTGCCGCACCCCAAGCGTCCCGTGGCACCAACACGGGGTCTCTCATCAAATCCGGAGGATCCGAGATCGTGACTACCCAACGCACCTCAGGGCGGCGTAAGCAGGCGCTTGCCGCCGCTGCTGCGGTCGCCGCACTGCTGACCACGGCGGCGTGCGGCGGCGGAGGCAGCGACGACAACAACGGTTCGAAGACCGGCGCCGCCGGCTTCGACGCCGCGAACAACAAGGTCGCCCAGGCTTCCCTGGTCAAGAAGGGCGGCACGCTGCGGTTCGGCGGTGCCCAGGACGCCGACTCGTGGGACACCACGCGTGGCTACTACGGCTTCATGTGGGACTTCGCGCGCTACTACAGCCGCCAGCTGGTCACGGGCAAGGCGGAGCCGGGCAAGGCCGGCGCCGAGCTCACGCCGGACCTCGCCACGGGTCTCGCGAAGGTCACGGACGACGGCAAGACCTACACGTACACCCTGCGTGACGGCATCACGTGGGAGGACGGCAAGGCGATCACGTCCAAGGACGTGAAGTACGGCATCGAGCGCGTGTGGGCGCAGGACGTGCTGTCCGGCGGTCCGACGTACCTCAAGGACTTCCTGGACCCCAAGGGCGAGTACAAGGGTCCCTACAAGGACACGTCCAAGGACAAGCTGGGCCTGAAGGCCATCACCACGCCGGACGACAAGACAATCGTCTTCCACCTCCCCAAGGCCAACTCGGACTTCCAGGAGGTGCTGGGTCTGGTCTCGGCCTCCCCGGTCCGCCAGGACATGGACACCAAGTCCAAGTACGGCCTGAAGCCGTTCTCCTCCGGCCCGTACAAGTTCGAGTCCTACAGCCCTGGCAAGAGCCTGACGCTGGTGCGCAACGCGAACTGGAAGCAGGCCTCGGACCCGGTCCGCAAGGCGTACCCGGACAAGATCACCGTCCAGTTCTACTCGGACGCCAACCAGCTGGACCAGCGTCTGCTCAACGGTGACCTGGACCTGGACATCAACCAGACCGGCATGTCCCCGCAGGGCCGCACCACCGCCCTGAAGGAGCACAAGGGCAACCTGGACAACCCGACCTCGGGTTACATCCGTTACGCGGCCTTCCCGCAGAGCGTGAAGCCGTTCGACAACGTCGAGTGCCGCAAGGCGGTCATCCTCGGCGCCGACCACGTCTCTCTGCAGACCGCGCGCGGTGGCCCGATCGCCGGTGGTGACATCGGCACCAACATGCTCCCGCCGTCCGTCCCGGGCGCCGAGGGCCAGAAGTACGACCCGTACAACATCGCCGGCGCCGACAAGAACGGCAACGTCGAGAAGGCCAAGGCGGCGCTGAAGGCGTGCGGCAAGCCGAACGGCTTCTCCACCACCATCGCGGTGCGGAACAACAAGCCGGTCGAGGTGGCCACGGCCCAGTCGCTCCAGGCGTCGCTGAAGAAGATCGGCATCACCGCGCAGATCGACCAGTTCGACGGTTCGCAGACCACCGGCATCATCGGCAGCCCCTCGAACGTGAAGAAGAAGGGCTACGGCATCATCATCATGGGCTGGGGTCCGGACTTCCCGACCGTCCAGGGCTTCGGTCTGCCGCTGTGGGACAGCAAGTACATCGCACCGAGCGGTAACAACAACTTCGCCCTGATCAACGACAAGACCATCGACGGTCTGTTCGACCAGTACGTCACCACGCTGGACGCCGCGGGCAAGACCAAGCTCTCGACCGAGATCAACCACAAGGTCATGGAGGGCGCGTACTACCTGCCCTTCACCTTCGAGAAGTTCATCAACTGGCGCGGCGACAACCTCGCGAACGTCTACACGACGGACAACTACAGCGGTACGTACGACTTCGTGAACCTCGGTCTGAAGTCCGCAAAGTAATCCCGGCACACCCGCCGTACGGCACGAAAGGCAGGTGAAGGCCGGCGCGGCGTGGTCGCGGGCCATCGGATGACCTCCGGTGGCCCGCGGTCCCGCGGCGGGCCGTAAGCTGTGCTCGCTTACCTGATCAGGCGGCTGTTCGCCGCCGCAGTGATGCTCGTGGTCATCGTGATGGTGGTCTTCGGCATCTTCTTCCTCATCCCCAAGTGGGCGGGTGTGGACATCGCCTCGAGCTTCGTGGGCAAGCAGGCCGACCCGGCCGCCGTCGAGGCCGTACGGCAGAAGCTGGGCCTGAGCGACCCGATCTACTCCCAGGTCTGGGAGTTCTTCAAGGGCATCTTCGCCGGCCGCACCTATTCGGGCGGTGGCGACGTCACGCACTGTGCGGCGCCCTGCTTCGGCTATTCCTTCCGCAGCGAGCAGGCCGTCTGGCCGGTGCTCACCGACCGCTTCCCGGTGACCCTGGGTCTCGCGCTCGGTGCCGCCGTGCTGTGGCTGATCTTCGGTGTCGCGGCCGGTGTGCTCTCCGCGCTCAAGCGGGGCAGCATCTGGGACCGTGGCGCGATGGTCGTCGCCCTGTCCGGTGTCTCCCTCCCCATCTACTTCACGGGTCTGCTCAGCCTGGCGATCTTCGACTTCGGCCTGCACTGGATCGACGCGCAGTACGTGCCCCTCGGCGACAACCCCGCTCGCTGGTTCGAGAGCATGGTCCTTCCCTGGGTCACCCTCGCCTTCCTGTACGCGGCGATGTATGCGCGGATCACCCGCGCCACCATGCTGGAGATCCTCGGCGAGGACTACATCCGTACGGCGCGCGCGAAGGGCCTCAAGGAGCAGGTCGTCATCGGCAAGCACGCCATGCGCTCCACGATGACCCCGCTCCTGACCATGCTCGGCATGGACCTGGGCGCCCTCATCGGCGGCGCCATCCTGACGGAGTCCACGTTCAACCTGCCCGGTCTCGGCCGTGCGGTGCTCGACGCCATCAAGAACCAGGACCTGCCCATCATCCTGGGCGTCACCCTGATCACTTCTCTCGCGGTGCTCCTCGCCAACCTCGTGGTGGACATCCTGTACGCCGTGATCGACCCCCGCGTGAGGCTGTCATGACCGAACTCAGCAAGACCGGAGCAGCCGTGGGCGAGCCCACCGCCACGCACACCCCGGCCGCCTTCCTCGAAGTACGCGACCTGAAGGTGCACTTCCCGACCGACGACGGTCTGGTCAAGTCCGTCGACGGTCTCTCCTTCCAGCTGGAGAAGGGCAAGACCCTCGGGATCGTGGGCGAGTCCGGCTCCGGCAAGTCGGTGACCTCGCTCGGCATCATGGGCCTGCACACGGCCGGCCAGTACGGCAAGCGCAAGGCGCAGATCTCCGGCGAGATCTGGCTGAACGGCACCGAACTGCTGTCCGCCGACCCGGACTACGTGCGCAAGCTGCGCGGCCGGGAGATGGCGATGATCTTCCAGGATCCGCTGTCCGCGCTGCACCCGTACTACACGATCGGTCAGCAGATCGTGGAGGCGTACCGCATCCACAACAACGTGGACAAGAAGACGGCGAAGCGCCGCGCGGTCGAGATGCTCGACCGGGTGGGCATCCCGCAGCCGGACAAGCGCGTCGACAGCTACCCGCACGAGTTCTCCGGCGGTATGCGCCAGCGCGCGATGATCGCGATGTCGCTGGTCAACAACCCCGAACTGCTCATCGCGGACGAGCCGACGACCGCCCTGGACGTGACCGTCCAGGCGCAGATCCTCGACCTGATCCGGGACTTGCAGAAGGAGTTCGGCTCCGCGGTCATCATCATCACCCACGACCTGGGCGTCGTCGCGGAACTCTCCGACGACATCCTGGTGATGTACGGCGGCCGTTGCATCGAGCGCGGTCCGGCGGAGAAGGTGTTCTACGAGCCCCGGCACCCCTACACCTGGGGGCTGCTCGGATCGATGCCGCGCCTGGACCGTGAGCAGACCGAGCGCCTCATCCCCGTCAAGGGCTCCCCGCCCTCGCTGATCAACATCCCGTCCGGCTGCGCCTTCAACCCGCGCTGCCCGTACGCGGACGTTCCCAAGGACAACGTGACCCGCACGGTCCGCCCCGAGCTGACCGAGGTCGGCGGACGGCACTGGGCCGCCTGCCACATGACCCAGGAGCAGCGGGAACGCATCTGGACCGAAGAGATTGCGCCGAAGCTGTGAGCGAAGAAGCCAAGGACGCGGAAGTGACCATTCCCGCACAGGCACAGGACGAAGGCGGCGCCACCCTCACCAAGGACGCCGCCCCGGGTGACGTCCTGCTTAAGGTGACCGGGCTGCAGAAGCACTTCCCCATCCGCAAGGGCCTGCTGCAGCGTCAGGTCGGCGCGGTGCGTGCCGTCGACGGCCTCGACTTCGAGGTGCGCTCGGGGGAGACCCTGGGCGTCGTGGGCGAGTCCGGCTGCGGCAAGTCCACCATGGGCCGGCTGATCACGCGGCTGCTCGAACCGACCGCGGGCAAGGTCGAGTTCGAGGGCAAGGACATCACGCACCTCGGTGTGAGCGCGATGCGCCCGATGCGCCGTGACGTCCAGATGATCTTCCAGGACCCGTACTCGTCGCTGAACCCCCGGCACACGATCGGCACGATCATCAGTGCCCCGTTCAAGCTGCAGGGCGTCACTCCCGAGGGCGGCGTCAAGAAGGAGGTCCAGCGACTGCTGTCGGTCGTCGGCCTCAACCCCGAGCACTACAACCGCTATCCGCACGAGTTCTCCGGCGGTCAGCGCCAGCGCATCGGCATCGCCCGCGCGCTCGCGCTCAACCCGAAGCTGGTCGTGGCGGACGAGCCGGTCTCGGCGCTCGACGTGTCGATCCAGGCGCAGGTCGTCAACCTCCTCGACGACCTTCAGCAGGAGCTCGGCCTGACGTACGTGATCATCGCGCACGACCTGTCGGTGGTCCGGCACGTCTCGGACCGGATCGCGGTGATGTACCTCGGCAAGATCGTGGAGCTCGCCGACCGCGACTCGCTCTACAAGGCGCCGATGCACCCGTACACCAAGGCGCTGATGTCCGCTGTGCCGATCCCGGACCCCAAGCGCCGGAACGTGAAGAGCGAGCGCATCCTGCTCAAGGGCGACGTGCCCTCGCCGATCGCGCCGCCGAGCGGCTGCCGCTTCCACACGCGGTGCTGGAAGGCCACGGAGATCTGCAAGACGACCGAGCCGCCGCTCCTGGAACTGAAGCCCGGCCAGCAGGTCGCCTGCCACCACCCGGAGAACTTCGAGGACCAGGCGCCGCAGGACACGGTGCTGCTGTCCGCGGCGAAGGAGGCCGCGGAGCTCGTGGCCGACGAGGTGCTGGCGGAGTCGGCGGAGACGTCGGCGGCGGTGGCCGCGGAACTGGGAACCTCGGAGAAGACTCCGGAGCCCGCCGCGGAGACGACCACCGAGCCTGTCGAGGAGGCCACCCCGAAGGAGGCCGCCGCTGAGGAGGCCGCCCCCAAGGAGGTAGCCCCGAAGGAGGCCGCCCCCAAAGAGGCCGCCGCTGAGGAGGCTTCCGAAACGGTCGCCGTCGACGAGTCGGACTCGTCGGAGGAGCCGGGAACCGACAGCCAGAAGTGAACAGGGCGGTGTGAATTCACCGAAACAAATGCCCCGGTAACCAGAGGAATGGTTACCGGGGCATTTGTTTTGAAGAATTATCAGCTACTGGTTTCCCAGTAGTGCCAGCCGACCGAAGTCGCCGGAAGCTTGGCCGTTCCGCTTGCGAGCGTCGTCACCGAACAATTCGGGTTCGTGCGGTTCGACTCCCATCCGACCTTGAAGCCATTGGAGCCGTACTGCAGGTTCCCGTACTTGTTGGAGTGGATGTTGTGCGAGTACGTGTGGCCGGTCGTGATCGCCACGGACTTCGTGATGCTGCCGCTCACCGACGCCTTGGCCGAGGCGAAGAGGTAGCTCGCGCTCACCTCCAGGGAGGCGGAGACGCTGTACGTGATGGTGGACGCCCTGGTGACGGAGGCGGTGATGGTGCCGCCCGGACCGTCCTTGAAGTAGGCCCCCGAGGCGGGAATCCGATAGGCCGAGTGCGAGGTGATCAGGACCCCGTAATCGACCGGGCACGACCTTTTCGGAGTGACGACCGCCGAGGCCGGCGCCGCACCCGCGACGAGCGGCATTACTCCGGCGACGACGAGTGTGGCCAGCTTGGTTCTCTTACGCATGAACTTCCCCCATGCAAGTGGTCCGGCCTCCGTTTCGGCGGAGCCCGTCAAGCTGGAATGAGCCTATGAAGTTGACCGAGACCGGTCAATCGCATTCTGTGGAGTTGAGCAACAATTGAGCCTGCCGCTCCGGGTGGTAAAAACTCGGAATTGCCGGGGTCTTCGTACGGTCAAATGGCGGACCGTTTCCGCGCGTTCGGGGGAGACCGGAAGCCGATCGTCAGGAGTCAACCGACCGGTAGGCCATGACGATTGGGCAAAGTCATGAGCATGCCCGAATGGAAGAGTGCAGAGTCTCGCGTGTCCAACTGATCGGGAACGATCGGAACACGTACGAAAGGGACGCTCATGGCACTCTCCCGTTCGGCACGTTTAGGGGCCCTCGCGACCGCGGCGGCCTCCTTCCTCGTCATCGCCGCCTCCCCCGCCCCGACCCCGGGCGCCGACGGCATCGGCGACTCCTACTTCCCCCAGCTCGGCAACGGCGGCTTCGACGCCCGCCACTACGACCTGAACGTGGCGTACAACCCGGACACCGACCGTCTGGACGGCCGTACGACGCTCACGGCCCGCGCCACCCAGTCCCTCTCCTCCTTCGACCTCGACCTCCAGAGACTGGAGGTCACGCGCGTCGAAGTGAACGGCAGACGCGCCGACTTCACCCGCGACGGCGACGAGATCCACATCACCCCGCACGGGGCGATCCGCAAGGGCAGGACCTTCACCGTCACGGTCACCTACGGCGGCGTCCCCGAGGCCCTCAACGGTCCCATCGTCTTCGGCTCCGACTACGGGTGGATGAAGACCGCCGACGGAGTCTTCGTCGCCTGTGAGCCCAACGCCGCCTCCACCTGGTTCCCTTCCAGCGACCACCCCTCCGACAAGGCCACCTACGACATCCGGATCAAGGCACCCAAGGGCCTGACGGGCGTCTCCAACGGGCGGCTGATCTCGACGTACGACAAGGGCGGCAGCACGGTCGCGCACTGGCGCGAGAGCAGGCCGATGGCGACCTACCTCGCGACCGCTACCATCGGGAAATTCGACGTGAAGACGGGGACGACCCCGGCCGGAACGCCGATCTACGTGGCCATCGACCCGGTGCTCGCGGGCAGCAACAGCGTCGACGTGTACGCGGTGACGGCCGAGGCCACCGACTACTGGTCGCAGGTCTTCGGCCCCTACCCCTTCGAGGAGACCGGCGCCATCGTCGACGACATGCCGCAGGCGGGGTTCTCGCTGGAGGTGCAGTCGAAGCCCGCGTACTCCGCCGTGCGCTCGGAGTCGACCATCGTGCACGAGCTGGCCCACCAGTGGTTCGGCGACTCCGTGTCGGTGGAACGCTGGAAGGACATCTGGCTGAACGAGGGCTTCGCGACCTACGCCCAGTGGCTGTGGTCCGAGCATAAGGGGATCCGCTCGGCGCACGACTCCTTCCTCGCCGGGTACAACGCGCGGCCCGCGGACTCCGCCTTCTGGGGGACCGTGGTCGCCGACCCGCAGCGCGACACCATGTTCGCCTCGGCGGTCTACCAGCGCGGCGCGATGACCCTCCAGATGCTGCGTGAGCGCATCGGCGACACCGCGTTCTTCAAACTGCTGCCCGCCTGGACGAAGCTCCACAAGTACGGCAACGCCGACACCGCCGACTTCATCCACCTCGCCGAGAGGATCTCGGGACGACCGCTCGACGACCTCTTCCAGACCTGGCTGTTCACCACAGGGAAACCAACCCTGTAGGCCTTTCTTTGTAAGGTGTGAGCCCCGCGACGGGTGAGAATGTCCGGGTGCTTCAGGAACTGTTCACCCCCTCCGTCCAGCATGTGCTCGACCTCGTGGGGATCTTCGTCTTCGCGATCTCCGGCGCCCTGCTGGCCGTCCGCAAGAACTTCGACGTCTTCGGCATCGCCGTCCTCGCCGAGGTCACCGCACTGGGCGGAGGGCTGTTCCGCGACATGGTCATCGGGGCCGTACCCCCGGCCGCGTTCACCGACCTCGGCTACTTCAGCACCCCGCTGCTCGCCGCGCTGCTGGTGTTCTTCCTCCACCCGGAGGTGGAGCGCATCCAGGTCGCGGTCAACGTCTTCGACGCGGCCGGACTCGGCCTGTTCTGCGTCGCGGGCACCACGAAGGCGTACGAGTACGGCCTCGGCCTGACCCCGTCCGCCGCCCTGGGCCTGGCCACCGCGGTCGGCGGCGGTGTGCTGCGCGACGTCCTCGCCAACGAGGTGCCCTCACTGCTGCGCTGGGACCGCGATCTGTACGCGGTCCCGGCGATCGTCGGCGCCACGATGGTGGTCCTGTGCATCCGCTACGACGCGCTGTCCCCGTTCACCAGCGGGGTCGCGGCCGTCACCGCTTTCGTCCTGCGGCTGCTTGCGATGCGGTACCACTGGCGAGCGCCGCGTGCTTGGCACCGCCGTTCGACGGCGACGGAGTCGGAGACTCCTTAGCGTGCGCCCCCGGCCCGATCTGGAGGGTCAGCCAACGGAAGGTCTCCGGGATCTGCGGCCGCCACAGGGCCATGTTGTGCCCGCCCGCGCTCCGCGGCAGCAGCACCACCTGCACGCTCGTCGGTGCCTTCGCGATCGACTGGAGCGCCGCGCCGGCCTCGTAGCCGTCGTGCGTCTCGCCGGAGACGTAGAGGGAGATGCGGGGCGGCGTGCGGTAGGACTTGAGCAGCAGGTAGGGATTGTTCTCCCGGCGCAGCGTCAGGCTTCGCGCCGCGAGCGAATTGCGTTCGCCGATCGGGTCGTTGTACCCGGACATGCTCACCGCGGCCCGGTAGCGGTCGGGGTGAGCGACGGCGAGCTTGGCCGCGCAGTGCGCCCCGGCCGAGTAGCCGGCCACGCCCCAGCCGTCCGGCGCGGACTTCGCCCGGAAGTTGTCCATCACCATCTTCGGCACGTCGATGCTGAGCCAGGTGTCGGCGTTCACCTTGCCGGGCACGTTCGCGCAACCGGTGTCGGTCTTGGCCAGCAGATTCGTGCGCGGCGCCACCAGGATGAACGGCGCGACCTGCCCGTCGCGCATCAGCGGCAGCAACTGCTCATGCACCTTCAGCGAACCGAACCACGCCTTCGCCGAGCCCGGATAGCCGGGCAGCAGCTCCACGACGGGGAACTTCCGGTTGCGGTAGGCGGGCTCGTTGTACTGCGGCGGCAGCCAGACGTAGACCTCCGCGTCCACGCCCGACACCTGGCCGTGCAGCTGGGTGACCTTCACCCCGCCGGCCTGGGACATGCCGGGGCCGTCGGCCGCCGAGAACGTCTGGCGGACCTTGGGGAGCTGGCGCAGCGAGATGCCGCCGGTGCCGTCACGGCCGAGGTTGGCGGCCGCCCGCACGTGGTTGCCCGTGCCGAGCAGGTCGGCCCAATTGTCGTACAGGCTGTTGGCGTTGTTCACGAGCACGAAGACGAGGGCGATCGCGGTGCCCTGGGCGAACAGCAGCATCACCATCCGGGCCGCGCTGCGTACCAACGCGGGGCCGGGAATGCGTGACCACAGCACGAGGGGCAGGATCAGGGCGACCGCGACCAGGATGATCGTGGTGAGGAGGAACGACGTTCCGGTGAGGCTCACGATGGGTGCGGTCTTCCTGTGACGGGCCGGATCAACGGTCTGCAGCTGCATCGGGTTCTATGTCCTTGGAGAGGGGCATCCGATGCCGTTGGTTCACGGAAGAGTTCGGACACTTACTAAGAAATTGCCGAAACCTCACTCTCGGGTGACGGGGTTCACATGCCCGAAACAGAAAAAGCTACCGCTTAGTAATTACCTGTTGTACCGTTCAGGCATGTCAGAAGCAGCTACCGCACAGGCCGCGCGTGCCGCGATCGGTGACAGCGAGTTCGACCGCGACACCGCGGTCACCCTGCGCGAACCCGGCGTCTACGACATCGACCTGTCCGCCGGATGGACCATCATCAGCGCCGTCAACGGCGGATATCTGCTCGCCGTCCTGGGCCGCGCCCTCTCCGACGCGCTGCCGCACAGCGACCCGTTCACCGTCTCCGCTCACTATCTGACCGCGTCGCAACCCGGCCCGGCGGTGGTCCGAACGGACGTCGTCCGGACGGGGCGGACCCTGTCGACCGGTCAGGCCTCGCTGTTCCAGTACGACGACGAGGGCCGCGAGGTCGAACGGATTCGCGTACTCGCCTCGTACGGCGATCTCGACGCCCTGCCCGACGATGTCCGTACCACGGCGACACCTCCCGCGATCCCGCCCATGGAGCACTGCTTCGGGCCGGAGGACGGACCGGCGCCGGTCGACGGCAGCTCCGCCATCACCGAGCGGCTGATGCTCAAGCTCGACCCCGCGACCCTCGGCTGGGCCCTGGGGGCGCCGTCCGGGAAGGGCGAGATGCGCTCCTGGTTCGGGCTCGCCGACGGCCGTGACCCCGACCCGCTCTCGCTGCTCCTCGCGGTGGACGCGCTGCCGCCCACGGCCTTCGAGCTCGGCATCTCCGGCTGGGTGCCGACGGTCGAACTGACGGTCCATGTGCGCTGCCGTCCGGCGCCGGGCCCGCTGCGGGTGTCGATCACCACCCGCAACCTCGCCGGCGGTTTCCTGGAGGAGGACGCCGAGGTGTGGGACAGCGCGGACCGACTGGTCGCGCAGTCCCGACAGCTCGCCCGGGTCCGGCTCAGCTGAGCGGTCGCCGGCCCAGGTAGGCCGCGAGCCGTCCATAGGCGTCGGCCCCTTCGGGGGTCGGCACCGCCGAGTCGAACGGCAGTTCCTCGTCGTCGCGCTGTTCGTCCGGCAGCACGCGCCGGGCGATCTCGAGCGCGAACTCGGCCGGCTCCGGATCGAGTGCGAGCGGTCGGCCCAGAGACTCGGAGAGATCCCACGTGTGGGTGACGGTCTCCATCACATAGCCGGCCAGGGCGAGACGTCCGGGGACCTCGCCCCACGGCACGGTGACGAGGGCGTCCAGGCGCGCGTCGTCCGCCCAGGACTTCTGGGCCTCCGCCCTGACCTCGTCGTACGCCGCGCTCCAGTGGTCGTCCTCGACGCCGTCGAGGAACGGTCGTACGGCCATTCCGTCACCGCCCGCGCCGACCACGGCGATCCGGCGGGTACCGCCCGCGATGTGCGACAGCAGGGTCCGTACGTCGAACTCGGCGCACGGGGTGGGACCGGCGAGCTGCTCCGGGCGAACCGTCGCGACCAGGGCGGCGGTCTGCCCGGTGGCGCGGGTGTAGAGGGGGCGGGGGTCGATGTTCATGGCGGACCTCTGTCGCGTAGGTGTGTCGGTGTCGTGTGGCGCGGTCGGATATCGGCATTGCGTTGTCCTGCCGCTGCGCCTCAGGTTCGCCGGATAACCTGACAGTTTCCGTCAGCATTTACGACGGGCTTCGGGCGAGCGTCCGCGGGCGTCGGCGGACGTGATCCGCGGTGCGCGATCCTGGTGCGCGTGAAGTCCGACCGCCTGCTCTCGATCCTTCTGCTGCTGCAGACCCGCGGCCGCGTCCCCGCCCATGAACTCGCCGACCGGCTCGAGGTGTCGGTGCGCACCATCTACCGCGACATCGAGGCACTCTCGGCCTCCGGCGTCCCGGTGTACGCCGAGCGCGGGCGGCACGGCGGCATCGAACTGCTCGCCGGATTCCGTACGGACGTCACGGGACTGACCGCCGACGAGTCCCGCGCGCTGTTCATCCTGGCCGCGCAGGGCGCGCACGCCGCGCTCGGCCTGGACGCGGCGCTCGGCTCCGCGCTGCGCAAGGTGATGGCGGCGCTGCCGGCGCCGCACCGTCCGGCCGCCGAGGTGGCCAGCCGCCGGATCCTCGTCGACGCGACGCGCTGGAAGGGCGGCCCCCAGCGGGCCGTGGACCTGGAGGTGCTCCAGGACGCGGTCTTCGCCGACCGCAGGCTGCGGCTCAGCTACCGGCACAGCGGGCACACCGAGCCCAGCACCTGCACCGTCGACCCGTACGGGCTCGTGTCCAAGGCGGGCGTCTGGTACCTCGTGGCCGACCGGCGCGGCCGGCCACGGCTGTTCCGGGCCGACCGGGTGCACTCGGCGGCACTCCTGGGCGACCCCGTGAAGCGGCGTCCGGGCGTCGAACTCGGTGACGTCTGGGAGGTGTTGCGGCGCCAGGTCGAGGAGCGGCCGGGCGGTGTCGATGTCACAGTTCGGGTACGGCGTTCCCGCCTCGACATGTTCCTCAGGCTCAACGCGGCCTCCCTCACGGCGCTTCCGGAGGACGACGGCGAGAGCGAGTGGGTCCTCGTGCACCTGTCGTACGGCGTCGTCCGCGAGGCCCGCACGCTGCTGGCCTTCGTGGACACGGTGGAGGTGCTGTCGCCGCCGGAGGCGCGGGCGGAACTGGCCGGGGCGGCGGCCGCGATCGGTGTCGTCTACGGCGGGGACCGCGCCCCGCACGAGGGAAGTTGACCCACAGGTAACCACAGGTTCGGCACAGCGCGGCCCTACGTGGATCTGATCCTCTGTCCACCGCTCATCCCGCACTCATCCGGCCTTCATCAACCGGTCCACGTGACTTGACTGGGAGTTACCTCATGAACCGTCGTGCCCGACTCGTCCCCGCCGTGGCCCTGCTGGCGCTCTCGCCGTTGCTGGCGGCCTGCGGCTCGGGCGACTCGTCGTCCTCGAACAGCGGCAACTCGAGCCAGAACTGTCAGCGGCCCTCGGGCATGCCGAGCGGAGGCCCGTCGGGCATGCCGAGCGGCGGGCGCTCCGGGATGCCCACGGGCTCGCCCTCCGGGACACCGTCGAACATGCCCACCGGCAAGATGCCCTCCGGCGGTCCCTCGGGCATGCCGTCCGGCGGTCCGGGCGGCGGCCAAGGGGGCGGTCAGGGCAACGGCCAGGGCGGCTGCGGCGGCGGCCCCGGCGGCGGGGGGCAGCCGAGCGGGCAGCCCAGCGGGCAGGCGGCACAGGGCTGAGCCCGTCCCGGTTCTCTCAGGGGTGACGTACTCGGTACTCGGGTGCGTCACCCCAGCCAGTTGCGGCGGCCGATGGCGATCAGCCGCATCTGGCAGGTCGCGACACGGGTCACCCGCTCCCGCTCCTTCTCGGACGCCTCCAGAGCCTCCAGATAGAGCGAGGCCGTCATGAGCATCTGGTCGACATACAGCCCCGCGAGCATCAGCAGGTCGTCGTCGCTCCACCCCTCCGACTCGGGGTGCTTGGCCAGCTCGACCTTCACCTCCTCGGCGAACCGCTCCAGTTGCTCCCTGATCGCCTGCCGCACCCGCTGGACGCCGCCGTGCCGCTCGCGCGCGATGAAACGGACGTGCGCGGGGTGGGATTCGACATGGTGGGCGATCAGGTCGACCGCGCGCTCGATGCGCCCGGCGCTGTCGCCGGCCGCGGAGACCGTGTCCCCGATCATCGGGTGCAGACTGCCGAGCGCCTCCTCGACCAGCGCCACGCCGAGGTCCTCCGTCGAGCGGAAGTGCCGGTAGAAGGCGGTCGGGGCGACTCCGACGGCGCGGGTGACCTCGCGCAGACCCAGGCTGCTCAGGCTCTGCTCCTCCAGCAGTTCCAACGCCGCGTCCAGGAGCGCCTGACGGGTCTTCTGCTTCTGGGCCTGCCGGATGCCGAGAGTGTGACTCATGCCATGCAGTTAACAACTGTTCTCTGTAATTGAAAAGCCGGGCGACACGCTAGACTCTGGAGTCAGTGAACAACTGTTACTACAACCGTTCACTGAGTCGTCAAGTCCCCGAAACAATCGGGGTTCACTGTCGAGAGGCACCTCATGCTGTTCCTCGTCGCCGCCCTCCTGCTGCTGGGTGTCGTGATGGGCTCCGTAGCCCACGCCCCGCTGCCCGTCACCCTCGTCGCCGCGGTCGTCATCGGCGTCTGGCTGGCCGTCTTCGCGGTCCGCGAGCGCAACGCCCGTCGGCGCCACACCTCCACCAACTGATCGTTGGGAGCTGATTCACGTCATGGAACTCACCGAGCGAACCCACCTCACCACCGCGACGAAGCCCACCGCGACGAAGCCCACCGCGGCCAAGCCCACCGCGACCGCGCCCGACGCGCCCACCCGCGCGACCGGCGCCAAGGACGCCGACGGCATGGCCGTCGCCTCCTTCATCCTCGGCCTCCTCGGCCTGCTGGTCCTGAACGTCTTCCTGGGCCCGATCGCCATCGCCCTGGCCTCCGTCGCCCTCTGGCGCGGCACCGCCCGCCGTGGCCGCGCCTTCCTCGGCCTGGGCCTCGGCATCGCCGATCTGCTGGTGCTGGTGGCGTTCATGCAGTTCGACAGCACGGTGTCCTGGAACTTCTGAGCCGCCGCCGAACGAGGCGTTCGCTCCACGGCGGAACGAGGAGCGGACGGGCGGCTACCCGGACGGGGGCCGAGGACGCGGACGGGCGGCCCGTAGAATCGGGCCCATCATGGCTTACCTCGACCACGCCGCGACCACACCGATGCTTCCCGAGGCGGTAGAGGCGCTGACCGCCCAGCTGAGCGTCACGGGCAACGCCTCCTCCCTCCACGCCGCCGGCCGCCGCGCCCGGCGGACGGTCGAGGAAGCCCGGGAAACCCTGGCGGAGGCCCTCGGCGCCCGCCCCAGCGAGGTCGTCTTCACCTCCGGCGGCACCGAGGCCGACAACCTCGCCGTGAAGGGCCTGTACTGGGCCCGCCGCGACGCCGATCCGGCCCGCACCCGGGTCCTCGCGAGCCCGGTCGAACACCACGCCGTCCTCGACGCCGTTCACTGGCTCGGCGAACACGAGGGCGCGACGGTCGAGTACCTGCCCGTCGACTCCTACGGCCGCGTCCAGCCGGACGTCCTGCGCGAGGCCATCTCCCGAAACCCCGACGATGTCGCCCTCGTCACCGTCATGTGGGCCAACAACGAGATCGGCACGGTGATGGCGGTCCGCGAACTGGCCGACGTCACGGCGGAGTTCGGGATCCCGCTGCACGCCGACGCGGTCCAGGCCTTCGGCCAGGTGCCCGTCGACTTCACCGCCTCCGGCCTCGCCGCGATGACCGTCTCCGGCCACAAGATCGGCGGTCCGTACGGCATCGGCGCCCTGTTGCTGGGCCGCGAGTACACGCCCGTACCCGTGCTGCACGGCGGTGGCCAGGAGCGGCATGTGCGCTCCGGCACCCTCGACGTACCCGCCATCGCCTCGTTCGCGGTCGCCGGGAGGCTCGCCGCCGAGCAGCGCGAGTGGTTCGCCCGCGAGATCGGTGCCCTGCGCGACGACCTGGTCGACGCCGTACGCGCCGCCGTGCCCGACGCGATCCTCGGCGGTGACCCCACGGCCGGCGGCCGGCTGCCCGCCAACGCGCACTTCACGTTCCCGGGCTGCGAGGGCGACTCCCTGCTGCTTCTGCTGGACGCCCAGGGCATCGAGTGCTCCACGGGCTCCGCGTGCACGGCGGGCGTCGCCCAGCCCAGCCATGTCCTGCTGGCCACCGGCGCCGACCCCGACCTGGCCCGCGGCACCCTGCGCTTCTCCCTCGGCCACACCTCCACGGAGGCGGACGTCGAGGCCGTGGCCAAGGCGATCGGCCCGGCGGTGGAGCGGGCACGGACGGCAGGCCTGACCTGACACCACCGCGCTCGCTCACCTCGCGCCGGCTGTCGTCCTAGCTGTCCGTCACCATGAGGGAGGCCATCATGCCCTCGTCCTCGTGTTGCAGCAGATGGCAGTGGAGCATGTACATATAGGTGTCGTCCGAGAAGTCGGTGAACTTCATCGCGATCTCGATGGAGCCGCCGCCCACCACCTCGAACGTGTCGTACCAGCCCAGCTGGACGCCCGTCGGATCGTCCCCGTTGATGGAGATCAGCTGGAACGGCACATCATGCAGATGGAACGAGTGTTCAAGCTGCGTGCTGTTCTTGACCGTCCACACCTCCTCGGCACCCAGGGTGGTGCTGATCATGGCCATCGAGGACATGCTCGTCCCGGCGGAGCCGTTGATCGTCATCGTCGTGCCGCTCTGGCCGAGCGTGATCGTCCGGGCGGTGAAGTCACTGGTGTCGTAGCGGGTGATGGTGTTGAGGGTCGGCAGGGTCTCCGGGGTGTCCGAGGTGTCGGGGGTGACGGTCAGGAACTCGTACGTCCCGCTGCCGCCGCGCACCCATCCCGTCGTCACCACCGCCTCCAACGTCACCGCGTCGCTGAGCTCCATGACGAACTCGGCCCGCGCGCCCGCCACCAGCCGGATCGACGCCACCTCGGTGGCCTCGGTCAGATAGCCCTGGTCGGTGGCGATCTGGGTGAGCGTCGCGCCGTCGCTGCGCTGGATGGTGAGGATGTCGGACGGCGAGGCGTTGAGCAGCCGGAAGCGAGTGCGCTTCTTGGTGGCGGTGAAGGAGAGAGTGGTGTCGTCGACGTTCGTGCCGTTGCACAGCAGCGGGAAGCTGAGACCGTTGCCGAGGTAGCCGCTCAGGTTGTACTTGATGTCTCCCGCGCTGTCCGTGGCCAGACACTGCAGGATGATCGGGATGTCGTCGGTGCCGTAGGTGCTCGGCAGGGCCGCGGACGCGTCCGAGTCGTCCTCGACGATGATCATGCCCGCGAGGCCGTGGGTGGCCTGCTCCGCCGTGGTGCCCAGGGCGTGCGGGTGGTACCAGAGCGTCTTCGCCTCGTCCTTGACCGTGAAGGTGGGCGACCAGGTCTTCCCCGCGGTGAAGGCGTTCTGCGGGCCGCCGTCCATGCTGGGCGGGACGTGCGCGCCGTGGAAGTGGACGGTGGTGTCCTCGGTGAGGCTGTTGGTGATGTTCAGCAGGACGGTGTCGCCCGAGGTCCACTTCATGGTGGGGCCGAGGAACGACTGGTTGTAGCCCGCGGTCGTGCTGGTCACTCCGCTGAGCACCTCGCTGGTGCCGGTCTTCGCCTCCAGGGTGTACGTCGTGGTGCCGTCCGTGGTGGTCCCCTCCAGGAGGTCGGGGATGGTCAGCGTGGTGCCCGCGGCGTGCGCCTTGTTCTGCGTCGCGTTCGTCAGTAAGGCGATGGCCGTGCCGCCGGCGGTCACCGCCGCGATGCCCGCTCCGGCCATCCCGCCGAGGAACTTGCGGCGGTGCATGCCCTTGCCCGTGGTCTTGCGCGGGGTGTTGCCCGTGGTGTGAGTCATAGCGGTGGACTCTCGGCCTAAGGGCTATGTAAAGACTGGGCCGGAGTTAGGAGAACGCCGTCGTCGCTGTGAAATCCGATGACTCAAAGTCAGGATCAACTCCCGTGGAAACAGCGAGCGTTGACGTGTCGCTGGTCACATCGGCGACACGGGACGCAACGGACAGGCCCGTCCCGCCGGTGCCTCACAGCATCACGATTAGGTGACTTGAGTCCTGTGCGCCGCTGTCTGTGAGCGCGCATCGAAAGCGCTCTCCGTCGGCTACGCCCCGGCTGTGCGCGTCGGCTCCGCCGCGGTGCGGGCCTGCCGTACGAGCCGTATGTACCGGTCCCAGTCCCAGTACCGCCCGGGGTCCGTGTGGTCGGTGCCCGGCACCTCGACGTGTCCGATGATGTGCGCACGGTCGACGGGAATGCCGTACCGCCCGCAGATCGCGGCCGTCAGCCGCGCCGAGGCCGCGTACATGGCGTCCGTGAACGACGAGGCGCGCTCCACGAAGCCCTCGTGCTCGATGCCGACGCTCCGCTCGTTGTACCCCCGGTTGCCCGCGTGGAAGGCCACGTCCAGCTCGCGGATCATCTGTGTGATGTGTCCGTCCTTGCGCACGATGTAGTGCGCGGCGGCGCCGTGTGCCGGGTCCTGGAAGACCTTCACGGCGCTTCGGTAGCTGCCCTGGGTGACGTGGATGACGACCCGGTCTATCCCGTAGTCGTCGGGCCGGTCCGCCCGCCGCCAGTTCGCCGACGAGGCGGCCACCCACTGCGCGCCCCGGAAGTCGACGGCTCCCGCCACCCGGGGCTTTTCGACGCCGGGCAGCCGCCACCACAGGTGGCCGAGCTCACCGCGTGCGAGCACCGCCGTGCCCACGGCGGCCGCGGCGCCACCGATCAGCAGCGTCCGCCGTCCGATCCGCCGGTCACGGTCCCGGCGGGCACGTCCCTTGGTCCCGCTCGCGCCCACGCCGCCCCCGCTGCTTCCGGTGGATTCCCCGGCTCCAGTGATCCCCGTGGTGCCCACAGCCCCTGTGGCTTCTGTGGTTCCCGTGTTCCCTGTGCCGGCTGCGATCTCCCTGGTTCCCACGCTTCCTGTGGCTTCGGTGGTTCCCGAGTCGCCTGTGTTCTCGGTGTTCTCCGCGGCTCCACCCATGGCGTCCGCCCCCGTCCTCCGTACCCGCCCGTCCGTCAGCGGTCCCCGCTGCGATCATCAACGGATACCCGCGGGCTTCGGTTCCCGCGGCCCCGTACTCTGGAGGGGCTATGACTGAGACCTCGCAGCGCCCCCGCCCCCTCCGCGTCCTCGCCGCCATGTCCGGCGGCGTGGACTCCGCCGTCGCCGCCGCCCGCGCGGCGGAAGCCGGTCACGACGTGACGGGCGTGCATCTCGCGCTCTCCGCGAACCCGCAATCGTTCCGCACGGGCGCGCGAGGCTGTTGCACCATCGAGGACTCGCGCGACGCCCGCCGCGCCGCGGACGTCATCGGCATCCCGTTCTACGTGTGGGACCTCGCCGAGCGCTTCCGCGAGGACGTGGTCGAGGACTTCATCGCCGAGTACGAGGCCGGGCGCACCCCCAACCCGTGCCTGCGGTGCAACGAGAAGATCAAGTTCGCGGCCCTGCTCGACAAGGCGCTCGCGCTCGGCTTCGACGCGGTCTGCACGGGCCACTACGCCAAGGTGATCGTGAACGAGGACGGCACGCGCGAGCTGCACCGGGCCTCGGACATGGCCAAGGACCAGTCGTACGTCCTCGGTGTCCTCGACGACCGCCAGCTCACCCACGCGCTGTTCCCGCTGGGCGACACGGTGACGACGAAGGACGAGATCCGCGCGGAGGCGGAGCTCCGGGGCCTGGCCGTCGCCAAGAAGCCCGACTCGCACGACATCTGCTTCATCGCCGACGGCGACACCCAGGGCTTCCTGGCGAACCGCCTGGGCAAGGCGGAGGGCGACATCGTCGACGAGTCCGGGTCGGTCATCGGCTCCCACGAGGGCGCGTTCGGCTTCACGATCGGGCAGCGCAAGGGGCTGCGCATCGGCACCCCGGCCGCGGACGGCAAGCCGCGCTACGTCCTGGACATCTCGCCGGTGAACAACACGGTGACCGTGGGTCCTGCGGCATCCCTCGATGTCAGCGGGCTGAGCGCCATCAAGCCCCGCTGGTGCGGCGCCGCTCCCACCGGCCCGGGCACCTACACCGCCCAACTCCGCGCCCACGGAGGCGAGACGGAGGTCGCGGCCGAGCTGGTCGACGGCGAACTCGAGGTCACGTTCACCGAGCCGGTCCGCGGCGTCGCCCCCGGCCAGGCGATCGTCCTGTACGACGGCACGCGCGTGGTGGGCTCGGCGACGATCGCGACGACCACGCGCGCGACGGCGGGCGTCTAGGGCCGGCGCGCCGCCCGACGAGATGACGTAGGGCGCCGCGCCGCTCCGCGGTCGTACGGTTCGAAGTGGCCCGATCCGCTGCCGGGTAAGGAACTCGTCGGTTAGGCCACTTCGACTTCGTAGAAGCAGAAGTGGTCCTTGATCCGGGCGACGTCCGGCTTGGGGTCGGGGTAGGACCAGACGAGGTCGGGGGCGTCGGGCAGGGACCAGTAGGACGCGTCGCCCTTGAAGGGGCAGTGCGTGTGGGTGTCGGAGGTCGTCAGCAGGTCGAGGCGGACGTCCTCGGCCGGTAGGTAGTAGCGCACGGGACAGCCGGTCTCGCGCAGCACCAGGGGCCGGTCGCTCTCCGCCAGCACCTGGTCGCCATGTACGACGCGGACCCGCTCCGTGCCCTGTTCGATCGTGATCGTGTGTCCATTGGCCATACCCGTACAGCGCGCGTGGGACCCGGGTTCTTCCCTCGTACCGTAGGCACATGAATATCTGCGTCTTCCTCTCCGCCGCCGACCTCGACGACCGCTACACCCGTCCCGCCCGGGAGTTCGCCGAGCTCCTCGGCAAGGGCGGTCACTCGCTGGTGTGGGGCGGCTCCGACGTCGGGCTGATGAAGGTGGTCGCCGACGGGGTGCAGGAGGCGGGCGGACGTCTGCTGGGCGTCTCCGTGGACTTCCTGGCGGCGACGGCGCGGGCGGGGGCCGACGAGATGGTGATCGCCTCGGACCTCGCCGAGCGCAAGGCGCTGCTCCTGGCCAGGGCGGACGCCGTCGTGATCATGGTGGGCGGCACCGGGACCCTCGACGAGGCGACCGAGATCCTGGAACTGAAGAAGCACGGGAAGACCGAGAAGCCGGTCGTCCTGCTCAACACCGCGGGCTTCTACGACGGCCTGAAGGAGCAGTTCCGCCGTATGGAGGCCGAGGGCTTCCTGCCGAGCCCGCTCACCGACCTGGTGTTCTTCGCCGAGGAGCCGGTGGGCGCGCTGGCCTACCTGGAGGAGAGTGTGGGCACCCGGTGATGCGAGCATGGCGTCCATGGCTACACATGTGATCACCGGGGCGGGCTCCGGCATCGGCGCGGCCGTCGCCCGCCGTCTGCACGCGCGCGGGGACGACCTCGTGCTCCACGCGCGCGACGCGGGCCGCGCGAAGGAACTGGCGGCCGAGTTCCCCGGGGCCCGGACCCTGGTCGGCGATCTGGCGGACCCGGACAAGCTCTCCTGGGCGTTCTCGCACCAGTCCCTGCCCGAGCGCGTCGACTCGCTCCTGCACATCGCGGGCGTCGTCGACCTCGGCCCCGTCGGGGAGCTGACCCCCAAGTCCTGGCGTCACCAGCTCAACGTCAACCTGATCGCCCCCGCCGAGCTGACCCGCCACTTCCTGCCGCAACTCCGCGTCGCCCAGGGCCACGTCGTGTTCGTGAACTCCGGCGCCGGCCTCGCCGCGGGCGCCGACTGGTCCGCGTACGCCGCCTCCAAGCACGGCCTGAAGGCCCTCGCGGACTCCCTGCGCCACGAGGAGCACGCGAACGGCGTCCGGGTGACCTCCGTCTACCCCGGCCGGACGGCGAGCCCCATGCAGGCGAAGGTCCACCAGCAGGAGGGCAATGAGTACGACGCCTCGAAGTGGATCGACCCGGAGTCCGTCGCGACGACGATCCTGATGGCCGTCGACCTGCCGCGCGACGCGGAGGTCAACGACCTGACCGTGCGGCCGGGACGATGAGCTTCACCTGGGGCCCTGCCACCGGGGTCGGATCCATGCCCGGCGGCGACGCCCGCGAGGCCGCCAAGACCGTGACCGGGTCCTTCGAGGACTTCCCGTTCCTGCCCGAACTGCCCGCCCGGGGCCCCGGCGCGGACATGATCGGACGGACCGCCGGGATGCTGGTCGAGCTCTACGCGCGCGTGGAGCCCAGCGGCTGGCGGATCGGGGACCGGCCGGGGCGCGACACCAAGCGGGCCTGGTCCTGGCTCGGTGAAGACCTCGACGCGCTGGAGGAGTTCACCCAGGGCTACGAGGGGCCGCTCAAGGTACAGGCCGTGGGCCCCTGGACGCTGGCCGCCGCGCTGGAGCTGCGGGGCGGCGAGGCGGCGCTCTCCGACCTCGGCGCCTGCCGGGACCTCGCCGGATCGCTCGCCGAGGGGCTGCGCACGCACCTCGACGAGGTACGGCGGCGGGTGCCCGGCGCCCAGATCGTGCTGCAGCTCGACGAGCCCTCGCTCATCGCGGTGCTGCGCGGCCAGGTGAAGTCCGCCAGCGGCTACCGCACCCACCGTGCCGTCGACCGGCAACGGGTGGAGGCGACGCTGCGGGACGTCGTCGGGGTGCACACCGACGGCCCGGTCGTGGTGCACTCGTGCGCACCCGACGTACCGTTCGCGCTGCTGCGCAGGGCGGGGGCCGCCGCCATCTCGTTCGACTTCTCGTTGCTCACCGAGCGTGACGACGATGCGATCGGTGAGGCGGTGGAGGGCGGCACCCGGCTGTTCGCCGGTGTCGTGCCGGGCGCGGACGGACCATTGTCAGACCCTGCCGGTAGCGTCATGGGGGTCAGGACGCTGTGGCGCAGGCTGGGGCTGCATCCGGGTCTTCTCGCGGAGGCGGTCACGGTCACCCCCTCGTGCGGACTCGCGGGCGCTTCCCCGGAGTACGCGCGCCGGGCACTCGCCCACTGCGCCCGGGCGGCGAGATCCCTCGCGGACAACCCAGAGTAACGGGAGGACAACACGGTGGCCGGCGACAAGGACGCACAGCCCAATTCCCTGCCCGCCGAGGCACGGGAGCAGCACGCGCAGCTCGCTGAGCAGATCGAGGAGCACCGCTTCCGGTACTACGTGAAGGACCAGCCGGTCGTCAGCGACGCGGAGTTCGACCGGTTGCTGCGCTCGCTGGAGGCCCTGGAGGAGCAGTATCCCGAGCTGCGCACCCCCGACTCCCCGACCCAGAAGGTCGCGGGCGCGTACGCGACCGAGTTCACCTCCGTCCAGCACCGCTCGCGCATGCTCTCGCTGGACAACGCCTTCAGCGACCTGGAGCTGGCGGCCTGGGCCGAGCGCGTCGCCAAGGACGTGGGCACCTCGGACCACCACTTCCTGTGCGAGCTGAAGGTCGACGGCCTCGCGGTCAACCTGACCTACGAGCACGGCCGCCTCACCCGTGCGGCGACCCGCGGCGACGGCCGCACGGGCGAGGACATCACGCCCAATGTGCGCACGATCGCGGAGATTCCGGACCGCCTCCATGGCGACCACGTGCCGGACCTGGTGGAGATCCGCGGTGAGGTCTACTTCCCGATGGAGAAGTTCGAGCAGCTCAACGCCCGCCTGGTGGAGGCCGGCGACAAGCCCTTCTCCAACGCGCGCAACGCGGCGGCGGGTTCGCTGCGCCAGAAGGACCCGCGCGTCACCGCGAGCCGCCCGCTGCACATGGTGGTCCACGGAATCGGCGCCCTGGCGGGCTTCGAAGGCCTCGCCCGACTCTCCGAGGCGTACGCGCTGCTGCACTCCTGGGGCCTGCCGACCACGCGGTACGCGAAGGTGGTCGACGACCTCGACGGCGTACGGGAGTTCATCGCGTACTACGGCGAGAACCGGCACTCCGTGGAGCACGAGATCGACGGAGTCGTCGTCAAGCTCGACGAGATCCCGCTGCAGGGCCGCCTCGGCTCCACCTCGCGCGCGCCGCGCTGGGCCATCGCCTGGAAGTACGCGCCCGAGGAGGTCAACACCAAGCTCGTCAACATCCGGGTCGGCGTCGGCCGCACGGGCCGCGTCACGCCGTACGCGCAGGTCGAGCCGGTCACGGTGGCCGGCTCGGAGGTCGAGTTCGCCACCCTGCACAACCAGGACGTGGTGAAGGCCAAGGGCGTCCTCATCGGGGACACGGTGGTGCTGCGCAAGGCCGGTGACGTCATCCCCGAGATCCTCGGCCCGGTCGTCGACCTGCGGGACGGCAGCGAGCGCGAGTTCGTGATGCCCGCCGAGTGCCCCGAGTGCGGTACGCCGCTGCGGCCGATGAAGGAGGGCGACGTCGACCTGCGCTGCCCGAACGCGCGCTCGTGCCCGGCCCAGTTGCGTGAGCGTCTCTTCTATCTCGCGGGCCGCAAGTCACTCGACATCGAACACTTCGGGTATGTGGCGGCGGCGGCCCTCACCAAGCCGCTGGAGCCGGCCGAACCGCCGCTGGCCGACGAGGGCGACCTCTTCGACCTCACCATCGAGCGGCTGCTGCCCATCAAGGCGTACGTCCTCGACCAGGACAGCGGCCTGCCCAAGCGCGACCCGAAGACCGGCGAGGAGAAGATCGCCACCGTCTTCGCCAACCAGCAGGGGGAGCCCAACAAGAACGCGATCGCGATGCTGGACAACATCGCGGCGGCCAAGGAGCGCCCGCTCGCCCGGATCCTGACCGGCCTGTCGATCCGTCATGTCGGGCCGGTCGCGGCGGAGGCGCTGGCGCGCGAGTTCCGCTCCATCGACCGCATCGAGCAGGCCACCGAGGAGGAGCTCGTCACCACCGAGGGAGTCGGCACGATCATCGCCGCCTCGCTCAAGGAGTGGTTCGCGGAGGACTGGCACCGCGAGATCCTCCGCAAGTGGCGGGCGGCGGGCGTCCGTACGGAGGACGAGGGTTCCGGCGAGGACGAGGGCCCGCGGCCGCTCGAAGGACTCACCGTCGTCGTCACCGGCACGCTCGAACACCACACGCGGGACGGCGCGAAGGAGGCCCTTCAGAGCCGGGGAGCGAAGGTGACCGGTTCGGTCTCGAAGAAGACGTCTTTCGTGGTGGTGGGCGACAATCCGGGATCCAAGTACGACAAGGCGATGCAGCTGAAGGTGCCGGTTCTGAACGAGGACGGCTTCGCCGTTCTGCTCGAACAGGGACCGGAGGCCGCCGCGGAAGTCGCCCTCCCGACCGAGGAGTAGCGGTTGAAGGCCACCCGTTCGGCGCATATCAGATGCATACGGGTGGCCGGGTCGCATTCGGGCAACCGTCGTCGACCGCTGCCCGTAGAAGCCTTCTGCGGCCTACTGTTGAGATGTGCGCCTGCCGTGCCCAGCTGCGGTTGGGGCATCCCCTGCTCCGCAAGAGTCTGGGGAAGGGTTTTCAGACGCGGTGCCGTTGGCAGTTGTCGCCGGCAACGGGCCGCGTGGCGTGGGCACCGCCGGCTGTGAGAGGGACGGGAATGGAACCGACCGAGAGCGCCGCCCCGGACTCACGGCTGCGCCTGCGCCGGATGACCGGCGCGTGGATGGCCGGCCTCCGGACGGGGCGTCCGTCGGAGCGCCCCGGCACGGGCGGGCAGGGCTCCGCACCACCCCTCACCGTAGCCGCCCCCGCCCCGGGCGCCGACAGGCTCGCCGCAGGGCGTGGCGGGGACCTGTCCGGTCACGAACCCGAACGGCACCTCTCCTGGCCCACGCTGCCCGCCGCGGTCGTCGGGGCAGCCGCGTTCGTCCTCGGCGGCGGCTTCTACCGGGCGTTCGGCGGCCACCACGCCCTCTTCCCGTCCGGCGCGGTCGGCTGGTCGCTGGCGGTACTGACCGGCATCATCGTCGGCCATCTGGTCGCCCTCGGCCGCGCCCGCTGGTGGGGCGGCACGGGCTCCGGCGCCGCGCTCACCCTCGCGGTCCTGCTGCTGTACGGCTGGGTGGCCGCCGGGATGGTCAGCCTGACCGTCGTCGTGCTGGTCGGCGCCGCGCGCCGGGGCCGCTGGCGCCAGGGGGTGTTGCACGGCGCGGTCGACATCCTCGGCATCGGCGCCGGAGCGCTGGTCCTCGCCATGTTCGGGCGGGTGCCGTCCGTGGAGGCGCCCTGGAACCCGGAGAGCTGGAACTTCTACGCCGCACCCCAGGTGGTGCTGGTCGCGACCGCCTATCTCGCGATCACCCACGTCCTGCTCTGGTACCTGCACGCGCCGGGCACCGGCGGACTGCCGACCGCCACCCGCACGGCGCTGGTCAGGCAGGGCCTGGTGGCCGTCGCGCTGCTCGGTATCGCGCCGCTGATCTGCGTGGTCGCCGTGGCCCAGCCGATGCTGCTGCCGCTGTTCTCGATCCCTCTCATCGCACTCGACTCCACCCTGTGGATCGCCCGCGTCCGGGCCGAGGAGCAACTGCGCGACCCGCTGACCGGACTGCCCAACCGCCAGTGGCTGCTCGAGCGGACCTGGACGGCTCTGGACGATGCAGAGCGCATCGGCGCGCGGTCCGCCCTGATGCTGATCGACCTCGACCGCTTTCGTTCGGTGAATGACACGTTGGGGCACCTCGCCGGCGACCGGCTGCTCCTTCAGATAGCCGACCGGCTGCGGCTGGCGCTGCCGCGCGGGGCGGAGGCCGCGCGGCTCGGCGGGGACGAGTTCGCCGTGTTACTCCCCGTCGCCGACTCCACCACGTCGGCCACGCGGGTCGCCCGCAATCTCGTCGCCGCCCTCGGCTCGCCGCTCGACCTCGACGGACTCACCCTCGTCCTGGAGGCCAGCGCCGGGCTCGCCGTCTTCCCCGACCACGCGCTGGACGCGGAGGGGCTGCTGCGGCGGGCGGACGTGGCGATGTACCAGGCCAAGCGGGACCGTACGGGGGTGGAGGTCTACGAGTCCAAGCGGGACTCGAACACACCGGACCGGCTCGGTCTCCTGGGAGATCTGCGCCGGGCGCTGGACGCCGGTGACGTCGAACTGCACTACCAGCCCAAGGTCCGCTTCGACGGACAGGTGGCCGGCCTCGAGGCGCTGGTCCGCTGGGTGCACCCCGAGCGGGGGAAGGTGCCGCCGGACGAGTTCATCGCGATCGCCGAGTCGTCCGGACTGATGCCGCACCTCACCGAGTACGTGCTGGAGACGGCGCTCGCGCAGGTCGCGCGCTGGCGGGCGCAGGGACTGCGCGTACCGGTCGCGGTGAACGTGTCCCCCCGGGACGTCCACACCCCCGGCTTCGCGGGCTCGGTCGCCGCGCGGCTCGCCCGGCACGGGGTCCCCGCGGGGGCCTTGCAGCTGGAGATAACGGAGCATGTGCTCCTCGAGGACCCGCAGCGGGCCGCGGACACGCTGGCCGGACTGACCGGGCACGGCGTGAAGATGTCGCTGGACGACTTCGGGACGGGGTACTCCTCTCTGGTGCATCTGCGGCGGCTGCCGGTGAGCGAGCTGAAGATCGACCGGTCCTTCGTCGCGCGGCTCGCCGTGGACAACGAGGACGCGGAGATCGTGCGCTGCACCGTCGATCTCGCGCATTCGCTGGGGCTGCTCGTCGTGGCGGAGGGTGTCGAGGACGACGAGACCTGGGAGCGGTTGCGGGATCTCGGGTGTGACGCGGTACAGGGGTGGCTGGTCGCGGCGGCGATGCCTCCGGAGGAGGCGACGGCGTGGCTGCTGGCGCGGGGGTCGCGCGGCTGGCAGCGGCCGCGTGCCGCGCTGCCCGCCGCGGAGTAGCTCCGCCGGTTAGTTCGTCGGGTGCGGGTCGGTGGGGGCGCCCGGTTCTCCCGCTCGCGCACCGCCCGTGGCGGTCTCCCGACAAGGCGAGTTCTCCTGTGGGGGTGCACCGCCGTCGGCGTCCGCACCTCGGCAGGGGCGCGGGAAGCTGCGTGCTCAGCGGGGCGGCGCCGACGGTGAGGAACCGCCGCCGGTGACTTCCATCTCGTATACGAACCGTCACGGGTGGTGCGGGTGGGAGAGGGGCCTGAGGCAAACCCGTGCGCGGGCATCGGCCCCGGACCCATAGGATTGGGCCAAACCACACACTCTCACCCAGAGGATCGCTGCATGCCTGGCATCACGCGCGAGGAGGTCGCCCACCTCGCACGGCTGGCGCGTCTGGAGCTGAAGGCCGAAGAACTCGACCACTTCGCCGGCCAGCTCGACGACATCATCGGCGCGGTCGCCCGCGTCAGCGAGGTCGCCGACCAAGACGTACCGCCGACCTCTCACCCGCTGCCGCTGACGAACGTCATGCGCGCGGACGAGGTCCGTCCGTCGCTCACCCCCGAGCAGGCGCTCTCCGGCGCCCCGGCCCAGGAGCAGCAGCGTTTCAAGGTGCCGCAGATCCTGGGGGAGGACTAATCACCATGACGGACACCAACGTCAACATCATCAAGCTGACGGCGGCCGAGATCGCCGCGAAGATCGCCGCGGGCGAGCTCACGGCCGTCGCGGTCACCGAGGCCCACCTCGCCCGGATCGAGGCCGTCGACGAGAAGGTGCACGCCTTCCTGCACGTCGACCGCGAGGGCGCCCTCGCGCAGGCCCGCGCCGTCGACGCCAAGCGGGAGCGGGGCGAGAAGCTCGGCCCCCTCGCCGGTGTGCCGCTCGCGCTCAAGGACATCTTCACCACCGAGGGCATCCCGACGACCGTCGGTTCGAAGATCCTCGAGGGCTGGATCCCGCCGTACGACGCGACCCTCACCAAGAAGCTGAAGGCCGCCGACGTCGTCATCCTCGGCAAGACCAACATGGACGAGTTCGCCATGGGGTCCTCCACCGAGAACAGCGCGTACGGCCACACCGGCAACCCCTGGGACCTCACCCGTATCCCCGGCGGCTCCGGCGGCGGGTCGAGCGCCGCGCTCGCCTCGTTCGAGGCGCCCCTCGCCATCGGCACGGACACGGGCGGCTCCATCCGCCAGCCCGCCGCCGTCACCGGCACGGTCGGCGTCAAGCCGACGTACGGCGGGGTGTCGCGGTACGGCATGGTCGCGTTCTCCTCCTCCCTGGACCAGGGCGGCCCCTGCGCCCGTACGGTCCTGGACGCCGCGCTGCTGCACGAGGTCATCGCGGGCCACGACCCGCTGGACTCCACCTCCATCGACGCCCCGGTCCCGCCGGTCGTCGAGGCGGCCCGCAACGGCTCCGTCGCCGGCATGCGCGTCGGTGTCGTCAAGCAGTTCCGCGGCGAGGGCTACCAGGCCGGTGTCGTGCAGCGCTTCGACGAGGCCGTCGTCCTGCTCAAGGAGCTCGGCGCCGAGATCGTCGAGCTGGACTGCCCGTCCTTCGACCTGGCGCTGGCGGCGTACTACCTCATCGCCCCGTCCGAGTGCTCGTCGAACCTCGCCCGCTTCGACGCCATGCGCTACGGCCTCAGGGTCGGCGACGACGGCACGAAGTCGGCCGAGGAGGTCACCTCCCTCACCCGTGAGGCGGGCTTCGGCCCCGAGGTCAAGCGCCGCATCATGCTCGGCACGTACGCGCTCAGCTCCGGCTACTACGACGCGTACTACGGCAGCGCCCAGAAGGTCCGTACGCTCATCACGCGCGACTTCGAGAAGTCGTTCGAGAAGGTCGACGTCATCGTCTCCCCGACGACGCCCACCACGGCCTTCCCGATCGGCGAGCGCGCCGACGACCCGATGGCGATGTACCTCGCGGACCTGTGCACCATCCCGACCAACCTGGCGGGCAACGCCGCCATGTCGCTGCCCTGCGGTCTCGCGCCGGAGGACAACCTCCCGGTCGGTCTGCAGATCATCGCCCCCGCGATGAAGGACGACCGGCTGTACAAGGTCGGCGCCGCCGTCGAGGCAGCCTTCGTGGAAAAGTGGGGCCACCCGCTGCTCGAGGAGGCTCCGTCGTTGTGAGTAAGGCTCTGACCAAGGCCAAGGGCTTCAAGAAGTCCAAGTCCGGCACGTACCTGTCCATCGCGAGCACCGCGTTCGGTGCGATCGGCGTCGCCAAGCAGGCCAAGAAGGCCCGTACGGAGCACGACACGCTGCGCCTCATCGACGCGGCCGTGTCCGCCGCCGCCATCGTCACCGGCCTCGCCATCCTCTACCGGGAGCTCAGGCGCCTGGGCGACGACGACGTCCTGCTGGGCTGAGAGGGAAGTTTTCACCGTGACCACCACGACCGACGAGCTGGTGTCGTACGAGGACGCTCTCGCGACGTACGACCCCGTCATGGGCCTCGAAGTCCATGTCGAGCTCGGCACCAAGACCAAGATGTTCTGCGGGTGTTCCACCGAGCTGGGCGCCGCGCCCAACTCGCAGACCTGCCCGACCTGCCTCGGCATGCCCGGCTCGCTGCCCGTCGTCAACGCGACCGGCGTCGAGTCCGCCATCAAGATCGGCCTCGCGCTGCACTGCGAGATCGCCGAGTGGTGCCGCTTCGCCCGGAAGAACTACTTCTATCCGGACATGCCGAAGAACTTCCAGACGTCCCAGTACGACGAGCCGATCGCCTTCAACGGCTACCTTGACGTACAGCTGGAGGACGGCGAGGTCTTCCGCGTGGAGATCGAGCGCGCCCACATGGAGGAGGACACCGGCAAGTCCACCCACGTGGGTGGCGCGACCGGCCGTATCCACGGCGCCTCGCACTCCCTGCTCGACTACAACCGCGCGGGCATCCCCCTCATCGAGATCGTCACCAAGCCGATCGAGGGTGCGGGCGAGCGCGCTCCCGAGGTCGCCAAGGCGTACGTCGCCGAGCTGCGCGAGCTCATCAAGGCGCTCGGCGTCTCGGAGGCCCGCATGGAGATGGGCCAGATGCGCTGCGACGTGAACCTGTCGCTGCGCCCGCACGGCCGCGAGAAGTTCGGCACGCGCTCCGAGACGAAGAACGTCAACTCGCTGCGCTCCGTGGAGCGTGCGGCCCGCTTCGAGATCCAGCGGCACGCCGCGGTTCTGGACAGCGGCGGCACGATCATCCAGGAGACCCGCCACTTCCACGAGGACACCGGGTCCACGACCTCGGGCCGCGTGAAGGAGGAGGCCGAGGACTACCGGTACTTCCCGGAGCCCGACCTCGTCCCCGTCGCCCCGTCCCGCGAGTGGGTCGAGGAGCTGCGGGCGGGCCTGCCCGAGCAGCCGCTCGCGCGTCGTAACCGCCTCCGTGAGCAGTGGGGTGTCTCGGCGCACGACATGCAGTCGATCCTGAACGCCGGTGCCATCGACCCGATCGTCGCCACGATCGGGGCCGGTGCGGACGCCGCGTCCGCCCGTAAGTGGTGGATGGGTGAACTGGCGCGCAGCGCCAACGAGTCGGGCAAGGCCCTGGAGGACCTGCCCATCACTCCGGCGCAGGTCGCCCGGGTGACGCAGCTCGTCGCCTCCGGAGATCTGAACGACAAGCTCGCCCGCCAGGTCATCGAGGGCGTGCTCGCGGGCGAGGGGACCCCGGACGAGGTCGTCGACAAGCGCGGTCTGAAGGTCGTCTCGGACGAGGGTGCGCTGACCGCCGCCGTCGACGAGGCCATCGCCGGCAACCCGGGCGTCGCGGACAAGATCCGCGGCGGCAAGGTGGCCGCGGTCGGCGCCCTGGTCGGCGCGGTCATGAAGGCCACCCGTGGCCAGGCCGACGCGGCCCGCGTCAAGGAACTCATCCTGGAGAAGCTGGGCGTCAGCGAGGGCTGAGTACCCGTCAAGTACCCACCTGGGGGGATGCATCGGCTTCGATGCATCCCCCCAGGCGTGTCCGGGCCCCTTGGTGCGACAGAGTTCACCGGATTGTCGTGTGAACTAACTCGCACTCTCGTGAGTAGACCCACGAATGAGATGAACGGCCGCTTCTGGCTGCAAGAGTGATGACGTATTCGTCATGCGTTCTTTGCGGGCAACTCCCGGTAAAGATCCATAAATCACTCAGGGAGCTTGTCCGTTGGCAGCCCTTGCACACTGGTGTGTACGGCACCGCCTCGTCACCGTTCTGCTGTGGCTCCTCGCCCTCGGCGGGGTGAGCGCCGCCGCGGCCGTCGCGGGTTCCGCGTACTCGAACAACTACGAGGCACCCGGCACCGAATCGAGCCGCGCCGACCGGCTGCTGCGGCAGGGGTTTCCCGGTCTCGGCGGCGACAGCGACACCGTCGTCTGGCGCACCGGCCCCGGCACCGTCCGCTCCGCCGCCGTCGAACAGACCATGACCCGCGCCCTCGACGAGATCGCCGCGCTGCCCGGCGTGGCCTCCGTCGTCAGCCCCTACGAAGGGCAGGGCACGGGCCGGATCAGCGGCGACGGACGTACGGCGTACGCCACCGTCACCTTCGACGACCAGGCCGACGACCTCTCCAGGAGCGAGGCACAGGCCGTCGTCGACGCCGCCAAGGCCGCCGAGACCGACGGGCTCCAGGTGGAGTTGGGCGGCAGCGCCATCGGGCTCACGGAGTCCTCCGGTGGGCACCTCGCCGAGGTCGTCGGCGTGGTCGTGGCCGCCGTGGTGCTCTTCCTCGCCTTCGGCTCGCTCGCCGCCTCCCTGCTGCCCATCGCCACCGCCCTGGTCGGCGTCGGGACGGCGTACGCCTCGATCGTGCTCCTGGGGCACGCGATGACGGTCGCCGACTTCGCGCCCATGCTCGGCATGCTGATCGGCCTCGGCGTCGGCATCGACTACGCGCTGTTCATCGTGACCCGGCACCGGCGCGGGCTGAAACGCGGGCTTTCCGTGGACGAGGCGGCCCGCAACGCCGTCGCCACCACCGGCCGCGCGGTCGTCTTCGCGGGCGCCACCGTCTGCATCGCCCTGCTCGGCATGCTCATCCTGCGGCTCAGCTTCCTGAACGGTGTGGCGATCGCGGCCTCCTTGACCGTGGTCCTCACCGTCGCGGCCTCCGTGACCCTGCTGCCCGCCCTCCTGTCCTTCATCGGCCCGCGAGCCCTCAGCCGACGCGAGCGGCGCAGGCTGTGCGAGCACGGGCCCCAGCCGGAGCTCCCCACCGGACTCGCCGCCCGCTGGTCGGTGTTCGTGGAGCGCCGCCCCAAGCTGCTCGGCGCGCTCGCCGTGCTCGTCATGGCAGTGCTCGCGCTGCCCACGCTCTCCCTCCACCTCGGCACCTCCGACCAGGGCAACAACCCCAGGTCGGCGACCACCCGGCAGGCGTACGACCTCCTCGCCAAGGGCTTCGGGCCGGGCGTGAACGGGCCGCTGACCCTGGTCACCCACGTCGGCGGCGCCGAGGACAGGCTCGCCCTCGACAGCCTGGACAGCGCACTCCGGGCGACCGCCGGGGTCGCCTCGGTGACCCCGATGACGTACGGCACCGGGGGCGCCACCGCGTACCTCACCGTCGTCCCGGACTCCGCGCCGCAGTCCCAGAAGACCAGCGACCTCGTGGACCGGCTGCGCACCGAGGTGCTGCCACGCGCCGAGGCGGGCAGCGGGCTCGACGTGCGCGTCGGCGGGGTGACGGCGAGCTACGACGACTTCGCCGCCGTCATCGTCGGCAGACTGCCCCTCTTCGTGGGCGTCGTCATCGGCCTCGGCTGTGCCCTGCTCCTGCTCGCCTTCCGCTCGCTCGGCATCCCGCTGAAGGCCGCCGTGATGAACATCGCCGCCGTGGCCGCCGCGTTCGGGGTGGTCGTCGCGATCTTCCAGTGGGGCTGGGGGAGCGAACTGCTGGGCCTCGGCCGCGCGGGTCCGATCGAGCCCTTCCTTCCCGTGATCATGGTGTCGGTCCTCTTCGGGCTCTCCATGGACTACCAGGTCTTCCTGGTCAGCCGGATGTACGAGGAGTGGCTGGAGACCGGCGACAACCGGCGTGCCGTCCGGGTCGGGCTCGCCGAGACCAGCCGGGTGATCAACTCCGCAGCCGTCATCATGATCTCGGTCTTCCTCGCCTTCGTGCTCAGCGGCGACCGCGTCATCGCGATGTTCGGCATCGCCCTCGCCTCCGCCGTCGCCCTCGACGCCTTCGTCCTGCGCACCCTGCTCGTCCCCGCCCTCATGCATCTGCTCGGCGGCGCCAACTGGTGGCTGCCCCGCCGGCTCGACCGGTGGCTGCCGCGCATCAGCGTCGAGCCGCCCGAGTGCCGCGCCGCCCATGAGAGGCTGGCCGCTGCGACGGACGCCGAGGTGGCGGACGTACTGGAGGACGAGCTGGAG
This sequence comes from Streptomyces sp. NPDC107454, assembly GCF_055582885.1. Taxonomy (NCBI): domain Bacteria; kingdom Bacillati; phylum Actinomycetota; class Actinomycetes; order Kitasatosporales; family Streptomycetaceae; genus Streptomyces; species Streptomyces sp. NPDC107454. Next base: position 103,249 of record NZ_JBVJPA010000011.1, read on the forward strand.
AAGGAGCGGGAACGGGATGTACGCGATATCCCTGGGTGACGACGGCGCGGAACTGCGGCCCCTGGAGCCCTGGCATGCGGAGGAGTTCCTCGCGCACCTGGACCGGGGGAGGGAGTTCATCGGGCAGTACATCCCCTTCGGGTCCAAGGCCACGGACGTGCCCTCCGCGCGGGAGACACTCCAGCGGTACGCCGACATGCGCGCCGCCGACACCGGGTCCCTGCACGGTCTGTGGCTGGAGGGGAAGCTCGTCGGCGGGGTGCTCTTCCTGAACTTCGACGCCGAGCACGGCAACTGCGAGGTCGGCTGCTGGCTGGAACCCGCCGGTACCGGACGCGGTCTGGTCACCAGGGCGATGCGGATCCTCATCGACTGGGCCGTCGAGGAGCGCGGGATCCATCGGGTGGAGTGGATCGCCGCCTCCGCGAACGTGCCGAGCGTGAACGGCGCCCGGCGGCTCGGGATGACCCGGGACGCGGTGCTGCGGGAGAGCTACCCCCACCGGGGTGTACGCCTCGACATGGAGGTCTGGTCGGTGCTCGCGCCCGAGTGGCGGGCGGCACGCGCGCGTGAGCAACGATGATCGTGGTCGTCGCTCACAACGATCATTAAGAGACTTCTCAGACTCCGTCCGTACGGTGCGGGTCATGGGAACCAAGACAGTTGACGAAGCCGTGGACGCGAACGGCACCGAGGCAAAGAGCGACGAGGAGACCGTGAACGCCACCAAGACCGCCGAGGCGCCGGACGCCGAGGTCGAGGAGACCGGCAACGCCGAAGCCGAGGACGCCGCGGACGCCGAGGACCAGGACGACCTCGACGCCGAGGCCCTGGAGGGCGAGGACACCCCCGAGGCCGAGAAGGGCACCCCCGGCGTCGGCCAGGGCGCCGCCGCCGTCGTCTCCGCCGGCCTTGGCGTCGTGTCCCTCACCGGCAGCTGGGTCGCCACCGTGGCCGCCGCCCGCGAGACCCTCGTCGGCCAGCTGGGGACCTCCTCGTCCGCGAGCGTCGCCAAGCAGGTCAAGGAGGTCTACGGCGACGCCTGGGCGACCACCGCGCTGGTCGGCGGCCTCTTCGCGCTGGCCGCGCTGATCGTCGGCGTCGTGGTCCTGGTCCGGCCCGCCTTCGGCGCCCCCGGCAGGCCGCAGGCCGCCTGGATCAAGTCGGTCGCCTGGGCGGGCGTCTCGCTCGGCGTCATCGGCCTGGTCCTCGCCGTCGCCAAGTACTCCGACATCATTCTCGGACTGCCGTCCACCAGCTGACACCTGGCTGGAAACCCGCTGGATCCACGGCTGGATCTCCGTACCTCTGAGGGGCCTTAGGGCCGCCGTAAGTCACTTACGGCCGCCCTAAGGCCTTTCGCGTGCGCAAGATGCGGAACTCTCCCGATGTGACGCACCCCCCTGGGAGACGAAGGTTGAGGCATCGCACAAAGCGATGACGAAACCGAATCCTCACGAGGGACACGACATGTTCGAGTACGAGCTCCAGCAGATGCGATCCAACGAGCTGATCCGCGAGGCACAGAACCACCGCCAGGCCCAGGAAGCCCTCCGTGGTCGCCGTGCCGCCCGCCGCGCCGCCGCGCGCGAGTCGGGACAGAACGACCCGGAGGGGCAGGCGCATAGCCGGCGTCCCCGCCGGCACCGGTTCGCCCGCGCCGCATGAGCGCGGGGGCGGGGGGCGGCCGTACGGGGGTCGGCCGCCTCCCGGCGAACGGTGACCGCCGCGACCCGGCGACGGTCACCCGTCACGCGAACGGGGCGACGGTCGCCCGCTCGATAACCAGTGCCGCACTGTCAGACCCCTGTGCGATGCTCGGGTCCGTGGAAACCAGGTCTGTCAGCCCGGTGTTCGTCGGCCGCACCGCCGAACTCGGCATCCTGCACGACGCACTCGCCCGCAGCGCCACCGGGGGAACCTCCCAGGCGTTCAGCACCGGGGGAGAGCCGCAGGCGTTGCTGCTCGGCGGTGAGGCCGGGGTCGGAAAGACGCGCCTGCTCGAGGAGTTCGCCACCGCGGCCGTCCGCGAGGGCGCCGTCTTCGTGAGCGGCGGCTGTGTGGAGATCGGCGCCGACGGACTGCCCTTCGCCCCGTTCTCCACCGCCCTGCGCGCCCTGCGCCGACTGCTCCCCGACGAGCTCGCCGCCGCGGCCGCCGGACAGGAGGACGAGCTGGCCCGGCTGCTGCCCGAGCTGGGCGAGACCGGCCGCGGCGGCCGGCCCGACGAGGAGGGCATGGCCCGCCTCTTCGAGCTCACCGCCCGTCTCCTGGAGCGCGTCGCCGCCGACCGCACCGTCGTCGTCGCTCTCGAAGACCTGCACTGGGCCGACGCCTCCACCCGCCACCTGCTGGCCTACCTCTTCCGCACCCTGCGCAGCGGCCGCCTCGTCGTCATCGCCACCTACCGCGCCGACGACATCCACCGCCGCCACCCGCTGCGCCCCCTGCTGGCCGAACTCGACCGCCTCCGCACGGTCCGCCGCATCGAACTCGGCCGCTTCAGCCGCGCCGAGGTCGGCCGCCAGATCGCCGGCATCCTCGCCCACGAACCCGACCCCGCCCAGGTCGACGACATCTTCGAACGCTCCGACGGCAACGCGTTCTTCGTCGAGGAACTCGCCGTCGCCGCCCACCAGGGCTGCCGCACCGGGCTCACCGACTCCCTGCGCGACCTGCTCCTCGTCCGCGTCGAAGGCCTCCCCGAGAGCGCCCAGCGCATCGCCCGGATCGTCGCCGAGGGCGGCTCCACCGTCGAGTACCCGCTGCTCGCCGCCGTCGCCCGGCTCGCCGAGGACGACCTCATCGAGGCGCTGCGGGTCGCCGTCGGCGCCAACATCCTGCACGCCTCACCCGGCGGCGACGGCTACCGCTTCCGCCACTCCCTGGTCCGCGAGGCCGTCAGCGACGACCTGCTCCCCGGTGAGCGCTCCCGTTTCAACCGCCGCTACGCCGAAGCCCTGGAGGACGACCCCACGCTCGTCCCGGCCGACGAGCGCGCCACCCGCCTGGCCAGCTACTGGTACCACGCGCACGACGCGGCCAAGGCCCTCCCCGCCGTCCTCGACGCCTCCGTCGAGGCCCGCCGCCGGCACGCCCACTCCGAGCAACTCAGGCTCCTGGAGCGCGCGATGGAGCTGTGGGAGGCCACCCCCGAAGCCGTACGGGACGAACTGCGCCCCATCGACTACGTCGAGGTCTTCCCACCCTGTGGCTGCGACCCGGCCACCACCCCCCTGCGCTACCTCGACCTGATGGCCGAGGCCGCCGTCGCGGGCCGGCTGTGCGGGGAGCGCGAGCGCGCCCTGAAGATCACCAAGCGGGCGCTGCGCGTCCTGGAGGACGAGGACGACCCCCTCCGCGCCGCCTGGTTCTGGATCCAGCGTTCCCGTCTGGTGCAGGCACAGGCCCGCGGGGACGGCTGGACGGAGCTCGCCACCGCCCGGGACCTGGTGCGCGGCCTGCCGCCGTCGGAGGTGCACGCCGAGGTGCTCTCCATGGTCGCCGCCTGGTGCATGCTGCACGAGCCGGGTCCCGGCGCCCTCTCGGCCGCCGAGCGCGCCGTGGAGTACGCGCGCATGGTGGGCGCCCGGGACATCGAGCTGAACGCCCGGCTCACGCTCGGCGGCCTCATGGTCGACGCCGGCGACGTGGAGGCGGGCATCGCGGAGATGTACGAGGTCAAGGAGCGGGTGCTCCGGCACGCCCCCTCCATGGTCACGGGGCGCGTCCACATCAACCTGCCCTCCCACCTGGAGTCCGTGGGCCGCTCCCGGGAAGCGGTCACGGTTCTGCGCGACGGCATCGAACTCGCCCGTAAGTCCGGGCTGTTGGACACCGAGGCCTGGGCGTGGGGCAACCTCTCGGAGTCGCTCTACGCGCTCGGCCAGTGGGACGAGGCCGTCGAGGCCGCGCGCAACGCGCTGGGTGTCGGGCTCAGCGGCAAACCGTCCGGCAGCGGTGCCATGCGCCTCGCGGATCTCGCGCTCGCCCGCGGCGACCTCGCCGAAGCGGCACGTCAGCTCAATGCCGCCCGCGCCCACTTCGGCACCCACGACCCCATGCCGCAGCACTCGCTGCCCCTGGTCCGCACCGCGATCGGCATCGCCGCCGGAGAGGGACGCCTCCTCGACGCCCGGGCCGCCCTGGAGGACGCCCTCGACGCGGGCTTCCCGCCCGGCACCCAGCGCGACGGCTGGCCGCTGCTGCTCGCCGCCGTCACCGCGGAGGCCGACGCCCGCGGACTGCCCGTCGCCGAGGCGGGCCGCGCCGGAACCCTGGAGCGGCTGCGCAAGGCCGCCAAGTCCCTGGCCACCGGAGCACCCGTCTGGCTCGCCCACGAACAGTGGGTACGCGCCGAGCTCTGCCGCGCCGACGGCACGGCCGACCCGCACGAGTGGTCCGAGGCGGTCACCGCCTTCGAACCGCTGGAGCGCCCCTACGACCTCGCCCGTGTCCGGCACCGTCTGGCCGAGTCCCTGCTGATCGCGGGAGCCGACGAGGACGACCGGGCCCGCGCCACGGAGCTTCTGCGGCTGGCCGGGGCGGCGGCCGCCCACCTCGGCGCCCGCCCGCTCGCCGACACCGTCGCGCTCCTCGCCCAGCGGGCCCGCCTCGCCCTGGGCCGCGCCCCCGAGCCGTCGGCCCCGGCTCCCGCCGACCCGGCCGAGGCCCTCGGCCTCACCAGCCGTGAGCGCGACGTCCTGCGCCTGGTCGCCGCCGGCCGCAGCAACCGCCAGATCGCCGAAGAACTCTTCATCTCCCCGAAGACCGCCAGCGTCCATGTCTCGAACATCCTGGCCAAGCTGGACGTCTCGGGCAGGGGGGAGGCGGCGGCGCTGGCGCATCGGCTGCGGTTGTTCCCCCGGGAGGCCCCCACCACCCGGACGGCGGGCTGAGGCATACGCTGGTACGGACCCGGGCCGAGGGAGGCGCCGTGTTCAACATGTTCGAGGAGCTCTTCGCGCCAGGCCGCAAGCACACCAGCGACGAACGCAAGCGACTCGAACTGAGCCGCGTGGACCTGAACGACGGTGACCCGGGCCGCGGCCCCATAGACCTGACCTCCGGCAAGGTGGTCGTACGGCTGCCCAAGCAGGAGCGAGACCAGGAGCAGGAGGAGGGGCAGGACGACACGGGGGAGGAGCCCGTGTCGGAACCGGACGAGTCCTGAGGCCGGACGCCTACTTCACCTCCAGCTCCAGAATCCTGTCGTCGCCCTTGCCGGGGCTGCCGCGGCCGTCCGTCTCGCTCGTCACGAGCCAGAGCTTGTCGCCGCCCGCCGGGACCACCGTGCGCAGCCGCCCGAACTCGCCCTTCAGGAAGGCCTGCGGGGCGGCGGCGGCCTCCGTGCCCTTCAACGGGATGCGCCACAGACGCTGGCCACGCAGCCCCGCCATCCAGATGGAGCCCTCGGCGTAGGCGATACCGCTCGGGGAGGCCTGGTCCGTGTGCCACTGGGCGACCGGGTTGTGGTACTTCGGATCGTCGCTCCTGCCCTCGACCACCGGCCAGCCGTAGTTGTCGCCCGGCTTGATCTGGTTCAGCTCGTCCCAGGTGTCCTGACCGAACTCGGACGCCCACAGCCGCTGCTTGTCGTCCCAGGCGAGGCCCTGCACATTGCGATGGCCGTACGAGTAGACCACCGAGTTGTCGAAGGGGTTGCCGGGCGCCGGATCGCCGTCCGGCGTCATCCGCAGGATCTTGCCGCCGAGCGCCTTCGTGTCCTGAGCCTGCCCCCGGTCACCCGTCTCGCCCGCCCCCGCGTACAGCATCCGGTCGGGGCCGAAGGCGATCCGCCCACCGTTGTGGATCATCCCCTTGGGGATGCCCTTGAAGATCGTGTCCGGCGCCCCGAGCTGCTCCCCGGACGGCTTCTTCTCGTCGTAGAGCATGCGGACGATGCGGTTGTCCGAGGCCGTCGTGAAGTACGCGTAGATCATGTGGTCGGAGGCGTACGCGGGGGAGAGCGCGATGCCGAGGAGGCCGCCCTCGCCGGCGGGGGCCACGCCGGGCACCTGGCCCAGCTCGGTCTTCTTGCCGGTCTTCTCGTCGACCCGTGTGATCGTCCCCTCGTCCCGCGAGGACACCAGCAGGCCGCCCTCCGGCAGCGGCGCCAGGCCCCAGGGCGACTTGAGGTCCTCGGTGACGGTGCGCACCACCTTCACCGAGCCCTTGGCGGGCGCGGCCGTCTCGGTGGCCCGCGGGGCGGACGACGCCCCCGTCCCCGTACCGCTCGACGACGGGCTCAGGCCGCCGATCGGATCCCCTCCTGAGCCGCCGGAGGAACAGCCGGCGGTCACCACCAGCGCTGCCGCGGCCAACACGGCCTTCATCACTCGACGTTGCACGATCAGAGGTCCCTTCGACGCGGCGGTCCTACTGTTCATACACCGCGCGAGTCCCAGGGGTTCCCGAACCCGGACACCCGGTCCCTCCGGAGCGGGGCGGCCTCAGTCCCAGGACCCCCGTGCCCCCGGCAGCGCCGCCACCTCCGCCAGGTCCTCCGGCGTCAGCCGCAGCCCCGCCGCCCCGGCGTTCTCCGTGACCCACCGTTCCCGCTTGGCCCCCGGCACCGGGACCACGTGCCGCCCCTGGGCCAGCACCCAGGCCAGCGCCACCTGAGCCGGCGTGACCGCGTTCCCGGGCAGGTCGTGGCGCCGGGCGATGCGCCGCAGCCCGACGACGATGGGCTGGTTCGCGGCCATCATCTCGGCCGTGAAGCGGGGGTGGCGGGCGCGCAGGTCATCGCGTTCGAACCCCTCGCCGGGGGTGAGCGTGCCGGTCAGGAAGCCGTTGCCCAGGGGCATCGCCGCCAGGAAGCCCACCCCGCGCGCCGCGCACCACGGCAGCAGCGCGTCCAGCGCCTCCGTCGACCACACCGACAGCTCCGCCTCCACCGCGCTCACCGGGAAGACCTGCTGCACCCGCTCCAGTTGCCGGATCGTTCCGTCGTGCAGCCGCGCCCCCGCACGACGGGCGGACCTGGCGCCCACCGCGCACAGCCCGAGCGAGCGCACCTTTCCGGCCGACACCAGGTCGGCCATCGCGCCCCACGTCTCCTCGACCGGAATCTCCGGGTCCGCGCGGTGCAGTTGGTACAGGTCGATCACATCGGTCTGGAGGCGGCGCAGCGAAGCGTCGCAGGCCCGCCTCACATAGCCGGGGCGCCCATTGGCCACGATGTGCTGCTCGCCCACCAACAGCCCCACCTTCGTCGACACGAAGGCCTCGGAGCGCCGCTCCTTCAGCGCCCGCCCCACCAGCAACTCGTTGGTGAAGGGCCCGTACATGTCGGCCGTGTCGAGCAGCGTCGACCCCCGGTCGAGCGCCGCGTGCACCGCGCGCAGCGACTCCTCACCGCGCTGTCGCGAACCGGTGTACGCCCAGTTCATCGGCATGCACCCGAGCCCGATCGCCCCCACATCGAGCGTTGCCGCGCCGATCGTCCTGCGCTCCACCTGGCCCTGACCCTCCTTCTTCCGGCACCCCAACCTAACCTCTGCGCGACCGGGCGCCTGGCATAGCCTCCCGACCATGACTTCCGATGTGTGGCTTCCCTTTCACGCCGACGAGATCGAGGGCCTCCCCGAGGGCCTGAGCTACCGCTTCTGGGACGGCGACCAGGAGTTTCCCGCGGATCCCGCCGACTGCGAGTTCTACGTCGTCCCCTATATGAAGGCGCCCGGCGTCGGGCAGCGGCCGCTGCCCGAAATGACCTCCCTGCGGGTCGTGCAGACGCTCTCCGCGGGGGTCGACCACGTCCTGCGGGCCGTGCAGTCCCTGTCCCCGGGCGTGCAGTTGTGCAACGCGCGCGGCGTGCACGAGGCGAGCACCGCCGAGCTCGCGCTCACGCTGATCCTCGCCTCGCTGCGGGGCGTCCCCGACTTCGTGCGGGCGCAGGACAAGGGGGAGTGGCGCTCCGGATTCCATCCGGCGCTGGCCGACAAGTCCGTACTGATCGTGGGCTACGGCTCGATCGGGTCCGCGATCGAGGACCGGCTCACGCCCTTCGAAGTAGCGCGGGTGGCGCGCGTCGCGCGCTCTGAGCGCACCACGGCGCGCGGTCCGGTGCACCCACTCACGGAACTGCCCGCACTGCTCCCCGAGGCCGACATCGTGGTGCTCGCCACGCCCCTCACCGACAGCACACGGGGCCTGGTGAACGCCGAGTTCCTGGCCCGGATGAAGGACGGCGCACTGCTGGTGAACGTCGCCCGCGGGCCGGTCGTGGACACCAAGGCGCTGCTCGCCGAGCTGGACAGCGGGCGCCTCACCGCGGCCCTCGACGTCACCGATCCGGAGCCGCTGCCCCAGGGACATCCCTTGTGGCAGACGCCCGGCGTGCTCATCAGCCCCCATGTCGGCGGCCCCACCTCCGCGTTCCTGCCGCGCGCCGAGCGGCTTCTGACCGCGCAGTTGAATCGATTCGTGAACCGGGAACCCCTGGGCAACGTGGTCCTTACGACGGGCGCGTAGCCCGCTTCGGGCACCCTCCGCAGTCCGGCGAATGCGGGCGGTGTCCGCGCTGCCGCTGATCGTCACGGAGCGTAGAGGCACTATGTCCCTGAGTGACGAGACTGGTGTATCGTCCCGACAGGGGCTGCGCCGCGCACCGTTCGGCGCCGGGGATGGACATTCGGACTGCGAGGGGGGCGACGGGCGATGCACGGCCTATGGACCAACGATCCGACGCGGCGGAGCCGCCGACGACCCTGGCGCGCGGCCACGCGCAGACGCGGCCACGGCAGCCATGGTGGTCACGGTGGCCATCACCACCGTGGGCACAGCGGCCGCAGAAGGCATGCGCACCCAGCGCACACGGGCCAGCGGGACCCCGCGCGGACCGGGTGGGCCCGGTGAGCTCCCCCGGGGCACTGCTGTCCCGTCGGCCGTTGTACGGCGCTGGGACAGGCCTGATTCCGCAACTCGTGCTGGCCCTGGTGTGCGCGGGCTACGCCTTCGGTTCCGCGCTCGGCTGGGGCTCCGCGAGCCTCGCGCTGTTCATGGGCGACTTCGGGCTGAGCGCCGCCGCGGGCGCCGCCGCGGTCTCCTGCTTCCTCTACGCCCGCAGCCGCCGCAGCCGCTTTCGACCCGCGTGGCTGCTGTTCGCGCTCTCCTCCACCATGGCCTCGCTGGGCAACGGAGTCTGGGGGTGGTACGAGGTCGTCCTCGACCGCCAGGTCCCGAGTCCCAGTTACGCCGATCTCTTCTTCCTCTGTTTCGCTCCGCCCGCCATCGTAGGACTGCTCGTGCTAGCCAAGAGGCCCGTGACCAAGGCGGGCTGGGTCTGCCTGGCGCTGGACTCCTGGCTGATCGGCGGTTCCCTGCTCACGCTGTCCTGGAGCCTCGCGCTCGCCCAGGCGGCGAAGTTCGACGGGCCGAGCGTCGCGCACACCGCGCTCTCGCTGGCGTACCCGCTACTGGACATCGCCCTGGTCAGCATGGTGCTCGCGCTGCACTTCAGGCGCTCGTCGGTGAACCGCTCGGCGGTGAACACCGCGATCGGGGCGCTCGCCCTGACCGTGATGTGCGACGCCCTGTTCACCTCGCCCCTCCTGCACAACAACTACCACTCCGGGCAGCTCCTCGACGCGGGCTGGTTCGCCGGGTCACTGCTCCTCGCGTACGCCCCGTGGGTCGGTCCCCGGCTCGGGCAGGCGACCGCCGACGGTCATGACACGGAGGAGCCCCGTAGGGACGGGCACGCGCGCGTGGTGCACGAGCACATCCCGGGGCCCCGCCAGGGCGGACCAGGGATCACCCAGGGATCTCAGGGGCATCAGGGACCTCAGGGGGCTCAGGACGGTGGCCACAACCGCTACCCGGCCACCCGTCCGATCGCCGGATCACTGGCCGCACTCACGCCCTACCTGGCCGCCGCCGTGTGCACGCTGGGCATTCTCTACAACGTCCTGAACGGCCGCAGCGTCGACCGCGTCGTGCTCATCACGGCCGGCCTCGTCGTGCTCGCCCTCGTGGTGCGCCAGGGCATCATGCTGCTCGACAACATCACCCTCACCCAGGAGCTGGCCCAGCAGGAGAACCACTTCCGCTCCCTGGTGCAGGGCTCCAGCGACGTCATCATGATCGCCGCACCGAACGGCATCCTGCGGTACGTCAGCCCGGCCGCCGCCGGGGTCTACGGTCGTAACGCCGAGGAGCTCGTCGGCTCCGAGCTCGCCTCCCTCATCCACCCCGAGGACCTCGGCTGCGTGGTGCACGAGGTGCGCCGCTTCCTGGCCGCAAGCCATCTGGAGGAGCCCACCACCCGCATCGAGTGCCGCTTCAAGTCCGGCGACGGCGGCTGGCTCAATGTGGAGTCCACCGTCAACCGACACCACGGCGGCCTCATCTTCAACAGCCGTGACGTGACCGAGCGGGTCCGGCTCCAGGCGCAGCTCCAGCACAACGCCGAGCACGATCCGCTCACCGACCTGCCCAACCGCGCGCTGTTCACCCGGCGCGTCCAGCAGGCCCTGTCCGGCCGCCGCTCCACCGACCGCGGCGCCGCGCTGCGCGGCACGGCCGTCCTCTTCATCGACCTCGACGGCTTCAAGGCCGTCAACGACACGATCGGGCACCAGGCCGGCGATGAGCTCCTCGTCCAGGCCGCCCGCAGACTCCAGGACTCGGTGCGCCAGGGCGACACCGCCGCCCGCCTCGGCGGCGACGAGTTCGCGGCGCTCATCGTCGGCGACGGCAACCGCGACCGGGGTGCGCGCGAACAGCAGATCCTGGAGCTCGCCGACCGGCTGCGGATCAAGCTCTCCCAGCCGTACGCCATCGGCGGCAACGATGTCCGCGTCGCCGCGTCCATCGGCGTCGGCTTCGCCGAACCGGGCCTGGGAGCGGGCGAGTTGCTGCGCAACGCCGACCTCGCGATGTACCGGGCCAAGGCGGCCGGAAAGGGCCGCGTCGAGCTGTACGCGCCCCAGATGCAGCAGGACGTCGTACGGAAGGCGGAGCTGGCCACCCGGCTGCGCTCCGCGCTCCAGGACGGCGAGTTCGCACTGCTCCACCAGCCCGTGGTCTGCCTCGGCAATGGCCGGATCGCGACGGTCACCGCCCAGGCCCGCTGGCGTTCCTCCCAAGGGGTGCTCTTCACGCCGGCGGAGTTCCTGCGCGTCGCCGAGGACAGCGACAAGACCGCCGAGCTGGGCCGATGGATGCTCGAGGAGGCCGTCGAGCAGGCCGCCGAGCGGGCCGCCGCGGGTGTCACGGTGCCCGTCGCCGTGCGGATGAGCGCCCGGCGGCTGCTGGACCGCTCGATGCCGCTCGGCTCCGTGGAGGCCCTGCTGACCCGGCACGGGCTCGCCTCCGGCTCCCTGATCGTCGAGCTGGCCGACACCGACCCCCGGGTCTCCCTGGACGAGCTGGAGCGGCGGCTGAACGCGCTGCGGCGGCTCGGCGTCCGGATCGCCCTGGACGGATTCGGCAGTGGCTACGCGGCCATCACGACGCTCAGAAGGCTGCCCGTCGACGTACTGAAACTCGACCGGGGCCTCGTCGAGGGTGTCGTCGAGTCCGCCCGGCTCCACAAGATCACCAGCGGGCTGCTGCGGATCGCCACCGACCTCGGGCTGCAGTCCGTGGCCGACGGTGTGGACCTGCCCGAGCAGGTCGTCGCCCTGCGCGCGATGGGCTGCACGCACGGACAGGGGATGGCCTTCTCCGGACCGCTCGACGAGTACCGGCTGCGCAGAGCGCTGTCCTGCGGCCACTACCCGGTGCCGCACGGCCCCGCCGAGCCCGCGTTCGCGGGCGGCGGCGCGGGGGTGTATACGAGTGGTGTGCCCGCAGTCTTCGGAGGCGGTACAGCCCTCCGCTCACATAATGAGACTCCCGTCCCACCCACTTGACAGTCAGTGCGTGCCGGGGGGAGGGTCAATGCCATGCGCACCCGAATTCTCGTACTTGGAAAGCGCGTCGGCTGAAGCTGGTGACCACCGGACGGACCCGGAACACCCAGCGACCGCACCCGGCGCGCTCCCCTCGCTTGCCTCACGGCACGAGGGGTTTTTTGTTGCACAGGCACCAGTCGTACACCGCACAAAACTCGCAAAAACCCTCAGCATCGAGAAGAGAATGCCGATGACCGAGCAGGCCACCGGGGCCCATCACCCGCAGCCGCGGCCCCGTTCCGGAGGACAGTCCGCCCCCGAGCACGTCACGGGAGCGCAGTCCCTCATCCGCTCGCTTGAGGAGGTCGGGGCCGAGACGGTATTCGGCATTCCCGGCGGCGCGATCCTTCCGGCGTACGACCCGCTGATGGACTCCACGCGTGTGCGGCACGTGCTCGTGCGGCACGAGCAGGGCGCGGGTCACGCGGCCACCGGTTACGCGCAGGCCACCGGCAAGGTCGGCGTCTGCATGGCGACCAGCGGCCCCGGTGCCACCAACCTGGTGACGCCGATCGCGGACGCGCACATGGACTCGGTGCCGCTCGTGGCGATCACCGGGCAGGTCGCGTCCAAGGCGATCGGCACGGACGCCTTCCAGGAGGCGGACATCGTCGGCATCACCATGCCGATCACCAAGCACAACTTCCTGGTGACCAAGGCCGAGGACATCCCGAGGACGATCGCGGAGGCCTTCCACATCGCCTCCACCGGCCGCCCGGGCCCCGTCCTCGTCGACATCGCCAAGGACGCCCTCCAGGCGCAGACCACCTTCCAGTGGCCGCCCACCCAGGACCTGCCCGGCTACCGCCCGGTGACCAAGCCGCACGCCAAGCAGATCCGCGAGGCCGCCAAGCTGATCACCCAGGCCAAGCGGCCCGTCCTCTACGTCGGCGGCGGCGTCCTCAAGGCCAAGGCCACCGCCGAACTGAAGGTCCTCGCGGAACTCACCGGAGCGCCCGTCACCACCACCCTGATGGCGCTCGGCGCATTCCCCGACAGCCACCCGCTGCACGTGGGAATGCCGGGCATGCACGGTGCGGTCACCGCCGTCACCGCGCTGCAGAAGGCCGACCTGATCGTCGCCCTCGGAGCCCGCTTCGACGACCGCGTCACCGGCAAGCTGGACAGCTTCGCCCCGTACGCCAAGATCGTCCACGCCGACATCGACCCGGCCGAGATCGGCAAGAACCGCGCCGCGGACGTGCCGATCGTCGGTGACGCCCGCGAGGTCATCGCCGACCTGGTCCAGGCCGTGCAGAAGGAGCACAGCGAGGGCCACGCCGGCGACTACGCCGCCTGGTGGAGGGATCTCAACCGCTGGCGCGAGACCTACCCGCTGGGTTACGAGCAGCCGGACAACGGCTCCCTGTCGCCGCAGCAGGTCATCGAGCGGATCGGACAGCTCGCCCCCGAGGGCACCATCTTCGCGGCGGGCGTCGGCCAGCACCAGATGTGGGCCGCGCACTACGTCCAGTACGAGCAGCCCGCGACCTGGCTGAACTCCGGCGGCGCCGGAACGATGGGCTACGCGGTCCCGGCCGCGATGGGCGCCAAGGCCGGTCAGCCGGACAGGACGGTCTGGGCGATCGACGGTGACGGCTGCTTCCAGATGACCAATCAGGAGCTCACCACCTGCGCCCTGAACAACATCCCGATCAAGGTCGCCATCATCAACAACGGCGCCCTCGGGATGGTCCGCCAGTGGCAGACCCTCTTCTACAACCAGCGCTACTCCAACACCGTGCTGCACTCCGGCCCGGACGCGGACGGCAAGCAGCCGAGCGCCGGCACCCGCGTCCCCGACTTCGTGAAGCTGTCGGAGGCCATGGGCTGCTACGCGATCCGCTGCGAGTCCCCCGAGGACCTCGACAAGGTCATCGCGGAGGCGAACTCGATCAACGACCGCCCCGTCGTGGTCGACTTCATCGTGCACGAGGACGCCATGGTGTGGCCGATGGTCGCCGCCGGCACCTCGAACGACGAGATCATGGCCGCCCGGGACGTCCGCCCCGACTTCGGCGACAACGAAGACGACTGAGACCGAGAGAGAGCCGAGTCCACCACCATGAGCACCAAGCACACCCTCTCCGTCCTCGTCGAGAACAAGCCGGGTGTCCTCGCCCGGATCACCGCCCTGTTCTCCCGCCGCGGCTTCAACATCGACTCGCTCGCCGTCGGTGTCACCGAGCACCCCGACATCTCGCGCATCACCATCGTGGTGAACGTGATCGAGGCGCTGCCGCTCGAACAGGTCACCAAGCAGCTCAACAAGCTCGTCAACGTGCTGAAGATCGTCGAACTGGAACCCGGCTCGGCGGTGCAGCGCGAACTCGTTCTGGTGAAGGTGCGTGCCGACAACGAGACGCGCTCCCAGATCGTCGAGATCGTCCAGCTGTTCCGCGCCAAGACCGTGGACGTCTCTCCGGAGGCCGTCACCATCGAGGCCACCGGCGGCAGCGACAAGCTGGAGGCCATGCTCAAGATGCTGGAGCCGTTCGGCATCAAGGAGCTCGTCCAGTCCGGCACGATCGCGATCGGAAGAGGGGCGCGTTCGATCACGGACCGCTCGCTGCGCGCGCTCGACCGATCAGCCTGATCCTTGGTAGGGGCGGTCGGCGATCCCCGACCGCCCGTATACCGAGACCCGAAAACTTCCCTTCCCCCGCCCGCCGTACGGTGGGACGCAACACCGCACACCAAGGAGAACCCCAGTGGCCGAGCTGTTCTACGACGACGACGCCGACCTGTCCATCATCCAGGGCCGCAAGGTCGCGGTCATCGGCTACGGCAGCCAGGGCCACGCCCACGCGCTGTCGCTGCGCGACTCGGGTGTCGACGTCCGCGTCGGTCTGCACGAGGGCTCCAAGTCCAAGGCCAAGGCCGAGGAGCAGGGCCTGCGCGTGGTGACGCCGTCGGAGGCCGCGGCCGAGGCCGACGTCATCATGATCCTGGTGCCGGACCCGATCCAGGCCCAGGTCTACGAGGAGTCCATCAAGGACAACCTGAAGGACGGCGACGCGCTGTTCTTCGGCCACGGTCTGAACATCCGCTTCGGCTTCATCAAGCCCCCGGCCGGTGTCGACGTCGCCATGGTCGCCCCCAAGGGCCCGGGCCACCTGGTGCGCCGCCAGTACGAGGAGGGCCGCGGCGTTCCCTGCATCGCGGCTGTCGAGCAGGACTCCACGGGCAGCGCCTTCCCGCTCGCCCTGTCCTACGCCAAGGGCATCGGCGGCACCCGCGCGGGCGTCATCAAGACGACCTTCACGGAGGAGACCGAGACCGACCTGTTCGGTGAGCAGGCCGTTCTCTGCGGTGGTACCGCGGCGCTGGTCAAGGCGGGCTTCGAGACGCTGACCGAGGCCGGCTACCAGCCGGAGATCGCGTACTTCGAGTGCCTCCACGAGCTGAAGCTCATCGTCGACCTCATGTACGAGGGCGGCCTGGAGAAGATGCGCTGGTCGGTCTCCGAGACCGCCGAGTGGGGCGACTACGTCACCGGCCCGCGGATCATCACGGACGCCACCAAGGCCGAGATGAAGAAGGTCCTCGCGGAGATCCAGGACGGCACCTTCGCCAAGAACTGGATGGAGGAGTACCACTCCGGCCTGAAGAAGTACAACGAGTACAAGACGCAGGACGAGAACAGCCTCCTGGAGACCACCGGCAAGGAGCTCCGCAAGCTCATGTCGTGGGTCAACGACGAGGCGTAAGCCGTACGGCCGAAGGGGCCGGAGCATCCGCTCCGGCCCCTTCGGCCAGCCCTGGGTAACGCCCGTGAGCGCGCCGTTGTCCACCCCGTCCAGCCACGGACGGGTGATCCTTCCACGGAGGCGCAAGAAGGCCCCCGTTGCGGCACTACACTGCTGCACAACATACGCGTCAGGCCCACAGCGTCGTGCGTCTTCCACGCGGCTAGCAACCCTCCACCGCATGCGGCCGTCGGGACGGCCGTCCGCATTGGACCTGTGAGGACTCACGTGAGCTCGAAACCTGTCGTACTCATCGCTGAAGAGCTGTCGCCCGCGACCGTCGACGCCCTGGGCCCGGACTTCGAGATCCGGCACGCGAACGGCGCGGACCGCGCCGAGCTGCTGCCCGCGATCGCCGACGTCGACGCGATCCTGATCCGTTCGGCCACCAAGGTCGACGCGGAGGCCGTCGCCGCCGCGAAGAAGCTCAAGGTCGTCGCACGAGCCGGCGTCGGCCTGGACAACGTCGACGTCTCCGCCGCCACCAAGGCCGGCGTGATGGTCGTCAACGCCCCCACCTCGAACATCGTGACCGCGGCCGAGCTGGCCTGCGGCCTCCTCCTCGCCACCGCGCGCCACATCCCGCAGGCCAACTCGGCGCTGAAGAACGGCGAGTGGAAGCGCTCGAAGTACACCGGCGTCGAGCTCGCCGAGAAGACCCTCGGTGTCGTCGGCCTCGGCCGCATCGGCGCGCTGGTCGCCCAGCGCATGTCCGCGTTCGGCATGAAGGTCGTCGCCTACGACCCCTACGTCCAGCCTGCCCGGGCCGCGCAGATGGGCGTCAAGGTCCTCTCCCTCGACGAGCTGCTCGAGGTCTCGGACTTCATCACCGTGCACCTGCCCAAGACGCCCGAGACGGTCGGTCTCATCGGCGACGAGGCGCTGCACAAGGTCAAGCCGTCGGTGCGGATCGTCAACGCCGCGCGCGGCGGGATCGTCGACGAGGAGGCGCTGTTCTCGGCGCTCAAGGAGGGCCGCGTCGCCGGCGCCGGCCTCGACGTGTACGCGAAGGAGCCCTGCACGGACTCCCCGCTCTTCGAGCTCGACCAGGTCGTCTGCACCCCGCACCTCGGCGCCTCCACGGACGAGGCGCAGGAGAAGGCCGGTGTCTCCGTCGCCCGCTCGGTGCGTCTCGCCCTCGCCGGTGAGCTCGTCCCGGACGCGGTGAACGTGCAGGGCGGTGTCATCGCCGAGGACGTCAAGCCCGGTCTGCCGCTCGCCGAGAAGCTCGGCCGCATCTTCACCGCCCTCGCGGGCGAGGTCGCGGTCCGCCTCGACGTCGAGGTGTACGGCGAGATCACCCAGCACGACGTCAAGGTGCTCGAACTCTCCGCGCTCAAGGGTGTGTTCGAGGACGTCGTCGACGAGACGGTGTCGTACGTCAACGCCCCGCTGTTCGCGCAGGAGCGCGGCGTCGAGGTCCGTCTGACCACGAGCTCGGAGTCCCCCGACCACCGCAACGTGGTCACCGTGCGCGGCACGCTCGGCGACGGCCAGGAGGTCTCGGTCTCCGGCACGCTGGCCGGCCCCAAGCACCTGCAGAAGATCGTCGCCGTCGGTGAGTACGACGTGGACCTCGCGCTCGCCGACCACATGGCCGTGCTGAGCTACGAGGACCGTCCCGGTGTCGTCGGCACCGTAGGCCGCATCCTCGGCGAGGCGGGCATCAACATCGCCGGCATGCAGGTCGCGCGTGCCGCCGCGGGCGGCGAGGCCCTCGCGGTCCTCACCGTCGACGACACGGTCCCGCAGAACGTGCTGAGCGAGGTGGCCGAGGAGATCGGCGCCACCTCGGCGCGCTCGGTGAACCTCGTCTGACCTTCGCAGTACGCGGTACGGGGCCCGGTCACCTGAGGTGACCGGGCCCGGTCATGCGCGGGGGCCGGTCATGTGCGGGAGTCCCGGGGCGGCTCGACCAGCCCCTCCCGATAGGCGATGGCCACGGCCTCGGTGCGCCCCGAGGCGCCCAGCTTGGCGAGGATGTTGGAGACGTGCACGCTCGCCGTCTTCCCCGTGATGAACAGCTCCTCGCCGATCTGGCGGTTGGTACGGCCGCGCGCCAGCAGCCTCAGGACATCGCTCTCGCGGGCGGTCAGCGCCGGGACACGGTCCGCGGCCGACGGTGAGTCGGCGAGACGACCGCGCCGCATCAGGGCGTCCAGCTCCTCGCGCAGCGGTACGGCGCCGAGCCGGACGGCGGTGTCGCGCGCCGCGCGGGCCCGCTCGGCGGCCTCCTCCCGACGGTCCGCCACGAGCAGCGCCTCGGCCAGCCGTCTTTCGCAGCGGGCCAGTTCATAGGGATCGCCGTAGTCGAACGCGGCGACCGCCTCCTCCCAGGCGGCCACCTCGGGACCCGAGTGCGCGCGCAGCCACTCCGCCTCGGCGCGGGCGAGCCAGGCCAGCCCCTCCGGTCCCTGCCGCGAGCCGTCCTCCCCCTTCGCGGCCGTGCTCCGGGCCACCTCCACCAGCTCGGTCGCGAGGTCCGCCCAGTGCTGGGAGCCCGTCTCGTCGCCGGTCAGACGCAGCTCGACGGCGGCGTCCGCGACCGCCGACAGAGCCAGCGCCGCGAGCCGCACACCGATGTCGGGCCGCTCGTTGCCGGAGCTGTTCCTGAGCGATGCGACCGTCGCATGTACGGAGGCGACGGCGCCCTCGGGGTCGCCGCGCAGGGCTGCGGCGTCGGTCAGCACGATGCCCGCGACGACCGTAGCCATGAAGTCGAACGGTCCGTCGAGCAGCGCGCGGGCCCGCTCGGCGGCCCCCTCCTCGCCGCGCGCCAGGGCGACGTACAACGCGGGCCCGACGGCGAAGCCGCCCGCCGGTGGCAGCCGTCGGGCGTCGACGGCGGCGGCCCGCGCGCACTCGTCCCAGCGGCCCAGGGTGTAGAGGATCAGGGACTGGAGGTAGCGCAGCTCCAGCGCGTACGGGGAGGAGACGAGGCCGGAGCGGTTCGCCCACTCGAGTCCCTCGGCGAGCCAGGTCAGGCACTCGTCCAGGGCTCCGGCCTCGTAGGCCCCGATGGCGAGGTTGAAGTGGGCGCGCATCTCGATGGAGACATTGCCGGCGCGCCGGGCCAGGTCGCGGGCCTGCCGAAGCCGCTCCCGGCCCTCGGCCGTACGCCGGTTGTGGTCCTCCAGACCGACCAGGGAGATGATCAAGTCGGCCTGGGCGTCGGCGAGTCGGAGCTCCTCGGCGGTGCGCAGCGCCTGCCGGGCGACGCGCTCGGCGTCCTCGTCGTGGCCCATGTACCGCGCGGCCATGACATGGGTGGCCGCCGCCCACACCCAGGTGTGCGACGGGGGCTCGGCCGGGATCATGGCCAGTGCCTCGCTGCTGTAGGTGAAGGCGGCCTTCAGACTGTCGACGCGCATCAGATTGCCCGCGAGGGTGTAGCGGACGCGGGCGGCGAGTTCCGAGTCCGCGTCCGATCCCGCCCTGGCGAGGGCGGCGCGGGTGAGGGAGACCGCCCGGTGGGTCTGACCGGCGTGCGCGGCGGCGGCGGAGGCGCGCAGGGTGAGCGTGACCGGGTCGCCGTTTCGGGGGCGGGCGTCGGGGTCCACCGCGGGCCACAGTTCGAGCGCGGCCTCCACGTGGTGCAGCTCCTCGGCGGGCGCGCCGACCCGCTGGGCGTGGTCGGCGGCTTCCAGCGAGGCGGTCAGCGCGTCCGCGAGATCGTGGCTCTCCCGCGAGTGGTGGGCGCGCTCGGCCGCGCTTTCCGCCGTGTGACCGCGTCCGGCGAGGAGTCTGGCGAACGCGCCGTGCAGCCGGACCCGCTCGCCGGGCAGCAGATCGGCGTAGACGGCCTCACGGGCGAGGGCGTGCCGGAAGGAGTACGTGGCGTCGTCGCCGGGGACCAGCAGCTGCCGTCCTACGGCCTCCCGCAGCGCCGACTCCAGCTCTTCCTCGGGCAGTTGTACGGCGTCACGCAGCAGGTCGTGCTCGACGCGCCGCCCGGCGACGGCGGCCGTGCGCAGCACCTGCTGGGCGGTGTCGGAGAGTTGCTCGATCCGGATGAGCAGGAGGTCGGCGAGGCCGCTGGGCATGGCGGGCGCCGCCGGGTCGAGGTCGCCCGGCAGCGCGGCGAGCAGCTCCTCCGCGTAGAAGGCGTTGCCCTCGGCGCGGTCGACGATGCGGCGGACGGTGGTGTCGGAGAGGGCGTCCGTCCGCAGGGCGCGCACCAGGCGGGCCACTTCGGCGTCGGCCATGGGGCGCAGTTCGAGCCGCTCCACGGAGGGGAGCCGGGCCAGCTCGGCGAGCAGGGGGCGCAGGGGGTGGCGGCGGTGCAGGTCGTCCGAGCGGTACGAGGCGAAGAGGGCGAGGTGGTGGGCGGGGGAGCCGGGGACCGGATTCTGCAGGACGCCTCGGCTGAGGAGGAAGCGCAGGAGGTCCCTCGATGACTGGTCCGCCCAGTGGAGGTCTTCGAGGACCAGGAGGAGGGGGGTGATGTCGGCGGCGTCGGCCAGCAGGCCGGCGACGCCCTCGAAGAGTCGCAGCCGGCTGCCGGTGTCCGTGTCCGTCCCGCTGCCGGAGCCCAGCAGGCGGTCGACCGCCGGGTGTGCCGCGAGGGCGGCGGTGAACCGCTCGTCTCCGCCGAGCGTGCCGAGGATCTCGGTGAACGGCAGATAGGGCAGGCCCACGTCGCCGAGGTCCACGCAGTGGCCGGTGAGCACCGTCATGCCGGTGTGCGTGGCGTGTGCGGCGGCTTCCGTCAGGACGCGGGTCTTTCCGACGCCGGCGTCTCCGGAGAGGACGACGGCGCGGGGGGTGCCTGCGCGGGCGCGGTCCAGCACGCCGGTGAGCCGGGCGAGTTCGTCGTCCCGGCCGATGAACGGCGTACTGGTTGTCTGTGCCACGCCGCCATCCTGACACGCCTCACCGACAACGCCCCGCCCCCGTTCTCGCCCCCGCCGCCCCTACCCGTCCCATCCCTACTCGGGGGCTCCGCCCCCAAACCCCCCATCGGCCTGAACGCCCTCGTCCTCAAACGCCGGACGGGCTGGGTGGTGCGGGGCCGGAGCGGGTGAGGCATCGGCCTCCGGCCTGGTCCTCAAACACCGGACCGGCTGGATGACGCGGGCCGGCCCCGGGTCGCCAGGGGCGCGGGGAACTGTGCGGTCAGTCCCCGCCGGTCGGCGGGCAAGGTACTTGGGGTGGGTGGGGTTTCGGGGTGTAGCTCCGCCTGGGGGGGGCGGGGAACTGCGTGGTCAGTCCCCGCCGGTCGGTGGGCAAGGTACTTGGGGGGGTGGGGTTTCGGGGCGTAGCCCCGCCTGGGGGGCGCGGGGAACTGCGCGGTCAGTCCCCGCCGGTCGGTGGGCAAGGTACTTGGGGGGGTGGGGTTTCGGGGCGTAGCCCCGCCTGGGGGGCGCGGGGAACTGCGCGACCGGAGCCCGCCCCCCGTAGTCGGAGCGCACAGCCGGGGTTCCAAGGGCGTAGCCCTGGTGAAGGGGTGTCAGACGGGAGCCTGTTCGGGGTGCGGGGCCTCGGCCCCGACCTCCCGCACCCGCACGCGCCGCAACGTCACAGACGCCACCCCCGCCGCCCCCAGCAACAACACCGCCCCCGCGATCGCCGCCGCCTGCATCCCACTGGTGAACGCCTCCCGCGCGGCCCGCACCAGCGCCTCGCCCGCGCCGCCCGGCAACCCGTGGGCGACCGCCAGCGCGCCGCCGAGGGTCTCCTGGGCCGGCGCCGGGACGCCGGACGGAATCTCGTGGCGGTAGACGGCCGTACCGATGGACCCGAGGACCGCCATACCGAGCGCCCCGCCGAACTCGGCACCCGTCTCCAGCAGCGAGGACGCGGCGCCCGCGTTGCCGACGGGGACGGTGCCCAGCGCCAGATCCATCATCTGGGACATCACGGTGACGATCCCCGAGGCGAGGACTCCGGCCCCGGCGAGGACCAGCCACATCGAGTCGGTCCCGGTGAGGGCCAGCAGGCCGTAGCCGCACGCGGCGAGGACGAAGCCGCCGGACACGACGTGGGCGCGGTGGACGCCCTTCTGCACCAGTTGCGCGGCGACCGGCGCGGCGACCCCGACCAGGACCGTCGGCAGCAGTGACCACAGCGCGGCCTCCATGGAGCTCTTGCCGAGGACCGACTGCAGGTACTGGGTGGTGAAGTACGCCGACCCCATCATCCCGAACGCGGAGACCAGGTTGAGCGCGACGGCGGGCGCGAAGCCCCGGCCCCGGAACAACTCGGGGGAGATCAGCGGGGACTTGGCGGTGCGCTGCCGCTGGACGAAGAGCGCGGCGAAGACGAGACCGACGACGATCGAGGCGCCGTACTCGAACTTCCAGCCTTCGGACGGGATTTCCTTCACGCCGTAGATGACGGGCAGCACGGCCGCCATCGACAGCGGCACGCTGAGCAGGTCGAAACGGCCCGGTTCCGGGTTCCTGGACTCGGGGAGCAGGATCGGGCCGAGGACCAGCAGCAGCACCATCGCGGGCAGGTTGACGAGGAAGACCGAGCCCCACCAGAAGTACTCGACGAGGACACCGCTCATCACCGAACCGAGCGCGATACCGCCGGTCATGACGCCGGACCACAGACCGATCGCCTTCGCGCGCTGCCCGGGGTCGGTGAACATCGTGCGGATGATCGCCATCGTCGACGGCATGAGGGTGGCGCCACCGATGCCGAGGACCGCGCGGGCCGCGATCAGCATTTCGGCGCTGTCGGCGTAGGCGGCCATGACCGAGGCCGTGCCGAAGGCGGCGGCGCCGAAGAGGAGGAGCTTGCGGCGGCCTATGCGGTCGCCGAGCGAGCCCATCGTCATCAGCAGTCCGGCGAGCACGAAGGCGTAGATGTCGAAGATCCACAGCTGCTGGGTGCCGCTCGGCTCCAGGTCCGCGCTGATCGCGGGGATCGCGAAGTAGAGGACCGAGACGTCCATCGAGACCAGGAGCAGCGGAAGCATCAGGACGCCGAGGGCGGTCCATTCGCGGCGGCCGGCGAGGCCTCGGCCGGGTGCGGGGGTGGTGCTCGTCGAGTGCTTCGAGTTCGTCATGCCAGGGACTGTACGGACGTCTTAAACGCTTGTCTAGTACGCTTGTTTAAAACGAGCGTATGGGACAGTTGTCTGGATCGGGGTACGCTGATCGGCATGGGACACCGTGAGGATCTGCTCGAAGGCGCCAAGCGCTGCCTGCTGGAGAAGGGGTTCGTGCGCACCACGGCGCGCGACATCGTGAAGGAGTCCGGGACGAACCTGGCGTCCATCGGCTACCACTACGGGTCGAAGGACGCGCTGCTGACGCAGGCCTTCGTGGAACTGGTGCAGGAGTGGGGCGAGAAGTCCGTCCATCATCCGGAGCACGAGGACACGCCCGGGGGTTCCGTGGAGCGGTTCCACAGCGTGTGGGCGCGGATGCTGGAGTCCTTCGAGGAGTTCCGCCCCGTCTGGGCGGCCAGCATGGAGATCGTGACGCAGGGGGAGCGGGTTCCGGAGCTGCGGAATCTGATGGCGAAGGCACAGATCGAGGGACGGTCGGGGCTCGTCGCGATGCTCACGGGCCTGGACGAGGAGACGCTCGACGAGCGCACCGTCCAGTCCCTCGGCGGCTTCTACCAGGCGCTGCTCAACGGTCTGATGGTGCAGTGGCTCTTCGACCCGGCGAGCGCCTCCACGGCGGACGACCTCACGGAGGGGCTGCGACGGGTGATCGAGGGGGCGACCGGCTCGCGGGACTGAGGCCTCACCCGGCCACGACTCCGCCCGGCGTGGCGCCGGACCCGCGATCGGCTCGCGCATCGCGGGAGGCCGGGATCAGCGCCGCCAACATCAGTGCGGCGGTGACGGCGAAGGCCGACGGATACCCCGTCACCCCGGCCAGCACGCCGAAACCCGCCGCCCCGACGCCCATACCACCGTCGTACGCGACGTTCCACAGCGCTGTGACGGTGCCGTATCCCGAGGCCGGGACGCGCGCGTACATCAGGCTCAGCGTGGTGTTCTGGGCGATTCCGAAGCCGGTGCCGAAGACCGCGACCCCGACGAGGACCGCGACGGGACTGCCGGTGACCGCCGTGATCGACAGGCCCCCGGCCGAGAGGACCAGGCCGGGCACGAGGAGCCGCGCGGGCCCGTGCCGGTCGCCGTACCGGCCCGCCGCCAGGCGGGCCGCGGTCGACGCGGCCGGCTGCACGAAGAGGGCCACGGCGACGACCGTGCCGTACGCGGCGGGGACCGCCAGCGGCAGGAACGTGACGACGATCCCGGCGGCGAGGGCGGTGGTCGCGAAGACGGCCCCGGGCCGCATCAGACCACCGGTGCGCAGCCCGGCCAGCACCCCCACCGGTTTCCCGGAGGCCGGCTCCCGGTCCGGCAGGCCCGGTACGGCGGCGATCGCGGCCAGCGCCGCCACGCCCGCGGCCACGGCGACCGGCCCGTACCCGGCGTGCGCGGCGAGCCACACGCCGAGCGGCAGCGCGATCAGCGACGGCACTCCGGAGACCACGCCCACCAGCGCGAGGCCCTCCCCCCGCCGCTCGGCCGGAATGAGCGACGCGGTGAGCGCGCCGCCCGCGACGAGCGTGAGCGCGAAGCCGAGGCCGCGGACCAGACAGACCGTCACGATCCACGCCATGCCGTCGGAGACGGTCAGGACCAGCGCGGGAGCGCCGAGCAGGGTGAGCCCGGCGATCAGCGCGACCCGGTAGCCGTAGCGGCCGACCAGGCGGGGAGCGGCCAGTTCACCCAGGACCGTGGAGAGCATCAGGGCGCCGGTGGCCAGGCCGGCGCCCGACGCCGTGGCGTAGCGGGGCACGACCGACAGGAGCAGGAAGAAGCTCGTCGAGGCCCCGACCATGCTCACGAAACGGAGCAGCAGGGGACGGGTGAGGAGAGGGGGCCTCGAAGCTGCCGCGGGGATGCGGGGCGTGGTCGCTGTCATGGAAACGACGCTAGGCAGCTGCCGGACCCCCGGTAAGCTCCAATTCCATGCCGTTGCAGTGGGCCGGTCTGTCACCCGAACTGCTGCTGTCCGTCGACCGGGAGAGCGGCGAGCAACTGCGCGCCCAGCTCGAACGGCAGCTGCGGGACGCGATCCGCACGGGCCGCCTCGGCGCCGGCGAGCGGCTGCCCTCCTCGCGTGAACTCGCCCGCGAGATGGGGCTGTCGAGGGGCCTCGTCCAGGACTGCTACGCCCAGCTCCAGTCCGAGGGCTACCTCGTGACGCGCGTCGGCTCGGCCACCCGGGTCGCGGCGTGCGCCCACGTGCCGCCCGCGCCCGCGCCGCACCGCAGCGCGCCCGAGCGGCTGATCGCCGACTTCCGGCACGGCGTGCCGGACCTGACCGGCTTCCCGCTCTCCGACTGGCTCTGGGCACTGCGTGAGGCGGGCCGCACCCTGCCGACCGCGGACCTCGACTACGGGGATCCGCACGGCAGTTGCGTGCTGCGCGAGGTCGTCGCCGGATATCTGCGCCGGGTGCGTGCCGCCGCGGCCGACCCCGAGCGGATCGTCGTCTGCTCCGGCTACGCGCAGGGCCTCGGCCTCACCCTGGAGAGCCTGGCCGGAGCGGGGGTGCGTGTCGTGGCGTACGAGGACCCGGGCGCTCCCGCCACGGTGACGGCGGCCGCGGCCGCGGCGGGTCTGACGGCGGTGCCCGTCCCGGTCGACGAGCAGGGCATCGACGTACGGGCGCTGGAGGCGACCGGGGCACGGGCCGTCGTCGTCACCCCCGCCCACCAGTGGCCCACCGGCGTCGTCCTCGCGCCCGAACGCCGGCTCGCGCTGATCGAGTGGGCGACGCGGCGGGACGCGTACGTCGTCGAGGACGACTACGACGCCGAGTTCCGCTACGACCGTGAACCTGTCGGAGCCCTGCACGGACTGGCCGCCGACAGGGTCGTCTCCATCGGCACCGTCAGCAAGTCCCTCGCCCCGGCGCTGCGCATCGGCTGGCTGCTCTGCCCGCCCGCGCTCGCCGCCCCGATCACGGCGGCCAAGCTGCGCACCGACCGCGGCTCCCCGACTCTCGACCAGCTCGCCCTCGCCCGCCTCGTCGAGTCCGGCCGCTACGACCGCCATCTGCGGCGCATGCGCACGACTTACGCGGCCCGGCGTACGGCCCTGGTCACGGCCCTCGCCGCACACGCCCCCGAGGTCCGGCTGACGGGTCTCGCGGCCGGGTTCCACGCCGTCGCGCACCTGCCCGGCACGGACGCGGCCGCCGAACGGGCCGTCATCGACGGGGCGCGCGCACGGTCCGTCGGCCTGTACGGGATGAGCGCCTGTCGCGCGGACCGGGCGACTGCGCCGCCCCAACTCGTCCTGGGCTTCGGTGACGTGGGGGAACGCGCGATCACGGAAGGCATCGCGACGATCGGCGACCTGCTCGTGGCGGGCTAGGCCCTGTCAGGGAGGGACCCCCTGCGGCGTGCCGGGCGCAGACCCAGGTACATCCAGTACGAGGGCCCGTGCCCGGCACGCCGAGAGCACGCACCTGACGCCGCAGGGCCCGCCCTTTGGGCGGACGACGGGAATGTGACGACAGGACCCAGGACCGGCGCAGGGCCGCGCGCCAGGGGTCGGGTACCGTCTCGCCGTACTCGACGTCCGTGGCTCCCACGAGGGCCGCCAGGTCGGCGAGTTGCCCGGTGACGGCCTTGCGCAGGGCCACCGTCGTTACAGTCGCGCCCCCTTCAACGCCATGTGCAGCAGCAGGCGGTCCTCGCCGTCGTCCAGGTCGAGGCCGGTCAGCTGCTCGACGCGGGACAGGCGGTAGTAGAGGGTCTGCCGGTGGATGCCCAACTCCGCCGCCGTGCGCCCCGCCTGACCCGCGCAGTCGAGGAACACCTCGGCGGTGCGGGCGAGTTCGCGGTGCGCGGGGGAGAGGAGGGTGCGGACGACCGGGTCGTGGGCCGCCTCCGGGGGCAGGGCCGTGAGGAGACGGAACGGGCCGATGGAGGCCCACTCGGCGACCGGGCCGAGGCGCGGCTCCGCGAGGACCGCGCGGGCGGCGGCGGACGCCTCCTGCCAGGCCGCCCCCAGCTCGGCGAGACCCACCCGGGCCCCCGCGACGCCGGCGGCCACGGTCGTCCCGGCACCCTTCGCCGTTCCCTGCGCACCCCCGCGCTCCCCGTCCGCCTCCCGTACGAAGCGGGTCGCCGCCGTGAGTGCCGGAGTCAGTACGTCCGCCGAGCGCAGCCGTACGAGAAGGGCCAGGCTCTGGCCGGTGGCCCCCCACGGCACCGTGCACAGCGCGGTCGCGCCCGGCACCGTACGGACCGAAGGGGCGTCGTCCGGGTCGGCGGAGGGCCAGGGGGCGACGCACACCACCGCGTGCAGGCCGTCGCCGCGCGGGCCGAGGGCGGTGCGCAGCTCGGCCACCGCCATGTCCCGCTGCCAGCCGCGCTCGGCGGTCAGGACCGCCCGCAGCTCGCGGGTGAGGTCCGCGCCCGCCTGTGCCTCGTCCGCGAGCAGATCGCCGATGCGGGCGGCGACCTCCATCGCCGCGGAGAGCTGCGCCTCGGACGGGCCGGGGTCGTCCTCCAGCAGCCAGACATAGCCGAGGACGACACCCCGATGGCGTACCGGCAGACAGATCCGGCCCCGGTACACGCCCGCCTCCGGGGTGGGCGGGATGTGTACGGGGGCCGTCGCGCGCGTGATGCCGAAGCCCTCGAACCAGGTGCGGACCGCCGCCGTGGAGCGACGGGTGAGGATCGAGCGGGTCCGCACGGGGTCCAGGGCCGACGGGTCGAGCTCGCCCTCGCTGTCGTAGGCGCCGAAGGCGATCAGCTCGAAGTCCCGGTTCTCCAGCGTCGCGGGCACGCCGAGGAGCGCCGAGATCTCGTCGACCAGCTCCTGATAGCCGCCGTGGTCGCCACGGTGATCTCGGTGCTCCCGGTGATCCCGGGGCTCTCTGTGATCCCTGTGTTCGTCGCTCACCCGGGCATTCTCCCGCAATTCCGCAGCCCTTCATACATCTGTCTGAGATCCAGGGCACGGATGCGTGACAGCTGTCGATGGCTCAGGATCGGAGGGATCCTTAGGTTTCACGGTGGTTCTCCGTGCCGTACCCGAATGGTCGGGATACGGCCTTCTGCTCGCCTTGTTGTGGAGGTGCCCCGTGCTGGGTCCCGTGATTCTCGCCGCGTCGCGCAGCGACCGGATGCGCCGCTTCGTGTCGGCGGCGCCCGGCACCAAGCAGGTGGTCGCCCGTTTCATCGCCGGTGAGAGCGTCGACCAGGTCGTTCCGGTCGTCCGGGACGCCGTCGCCAAGGGTCTGGAAGTCACCCTCGACGTCGTCGGCGAGGACATCACCACCCGCGAGCAGGCCTTCGCCGCCCGGGACGCGTACCTGGAGCTCATCGAGCACCTGAAGGAGCTGGACCTCGGCACCAAGGCCGAGATGTCGATCAAGCTGTCGATGTTCGGGCAGGCCCTGGAGGGCGGCCACGAGCTGGCCCTCGCCAACGTGCGCCCCGTCGTCGAGGCCGCCGCCGCCATCGGCACCACCGTCACCCTGGACGCCGAGGACCACACCACCCTCGACTCGATGTTCGCCATCCACGAGGAGCTGCGGAAGGACTTCCCGCAGACCGGCTGCGTCATCCAGGCCTACCTGTACCGCACCGAGGCCGACGCCCGCCGCCTCGCCGCGAGCGGCAGCCGCGTCCGCCTGGTGAAGGGCGCCTACAAGGAGCCCGCCGAGGTCGCGTACCAGGACAAGGCCGAGACCGACAAGGCGTACGTCCGTGTCCTGCGCGTCCTGATGGAGGGCGAGGGGTACCCGATGATCGGGTCCCACGACCCGCGCCTCATCTCCATAGCCCAGGAGCTGGCGCGCAAGGCCGGGCGCAAGCTGGACGAGTACGAGTTCCAGATGCTGTACGGCATCCGTGGCGAGGAGCACCTGCGGCTCGCCGCCGAGGGCCACCGCATGCGGGTGTACACCGCGTACGGCACCGACTGGTACGGCTACTTCATGCGCCGCCTGGCCGAGAAGCCGGCCAACCTCCTCTTCTTCGCCCGCTCGATCCTCACCAAGGGCTGATCCACGGGCCGAGCCCGAACCACCCGCTCATAAAGGAGTTACGGAAATCATGGACGCTGTGACCCAGGTCCCCACCCCCGTCAACGAGCCGGTGCACGGCTACGCCCCCGGTTCGCCCGAGCGCGCCCGCCTGGAGGCCAAGCTCAAGGAGCTGGCGGAGAACCCGATCGAGCTGTCGATGACCATCGGCGGTGAGAAGCGGCTCGGCGGCGGTGAGCGCTTCGAGGTCGTGCAGCCGCACAACCACAAGGCCGTCATCGGCACCGGCGCGCACGCCACCCAGCAGGACGCGCAGGACGCCATCGACGCGGCCCTCGCCGCCGCGCCCGCCTGGCGCGCGATGTCCTTCGACGACCGCGCCGCGATCATCCTGCGCGCCGCCGAGCTGCTGGCCGGCCCCTGGCGCGAGACGCTGGCCGCCTCCACCATGCTCGGCCAGTCGAAGACCGCCCAGCAGGCCGAGATCGACACCCCCTGCGAGCTCGTCGACTTCTGGCGCTTCAACGTCCACTACGCCCGCCAGATCCTCGCCGAGCAGCCGCCGGCGAACTCCCCGGGCGTGTGGAACCGCATGGACCACCGTCCGCTGGAGGGCTTCGTCTACGCGATCACGCCCTTCAACTTCACGGCGATCGCGGGCAACCTGCCCACCGCTCCGGCGCTCATGGGCAACGTCGTCGTGTGGAAGCCGTCCCCGACACAGACCCACGCCGCCGTGCTGCTGATGCGGCTCCTGGAGGAGGCGGGCCTGCCCAAGGGCGTCATCAACCTCGTCACCGGCGACGGCATCGAGGTCTCCAAGGTCGCCCTGGAGCACCGCGACCTCGCCGGCATCCACTTCACCGGCTCGACCAAGACCTTCCAGTACCTGTGGAAGACGGTCGGCAACAACATCGAGAAGTACCGCTCCTACCCGCGTCTGGTCGGCGAGACCGGCGGCAAGGACTTCGTGGTCGCCCACCCGTCGGCGGACCGCGCGGTCCTCAAGACCGCCCTGACCCGCGGTTCCTTCGAGTACCAGGGCCAGAAGTGCTCGGCGAGCTCCCGCGCCTACATCCCGGCCTCCATCTGGAACTCCGGTTTCAAGGAGGAGTTCGCGGCCGAGGTCGACTACCTGACCATGGGTGACGTCACCGACCTGTCGAACTTCATCGGCGCGGTCATCGACGAGCGCGCGTTCGCCAAGAACAAGGCGGCCATCGACCGCGCGAAGGCCGACCCGACCTGCACGATCGTCGCGGGCGGCTCGTACGACGACTCGGTCGGCTACTTCGTGCGCCCGACCGTCGTCGAGTGCTCGGACCCGGAGAACGAGGTCTTCACGACCGAGTACTTCGGCCCCTTCCTCGCCGTGCACGTCTACGAGGACGACAAGTACGACGAGATGCTGACCCAGATGGAGTCGGCGTCCGACTACGCGCTCACCGGCGCGGTCATCTCCGGCGACCGCGCGGCGGCCGCGTACACGATGGAGAAGCTCCGCTACGCCGCGGGCAACTTCTACATCAACGACAAGTCGACCGGTGCCGTCGTCGGCCAGCAGCCCTTCGGCGGCGGCCGTGCCTCCGGCACCAACGACAAGGCGGGCGCCCCGCAGAACCTGATGCGCTGGACGCTGACCCGCGCCATCAAGGAGACCCTGGTCCCGCCGACCGACTACGCGTACCCGCACATGGGCTGATCAGCCCTACCGAACCCGGGCCGGGAAGCCCGACCCCCCGAGCAGGCTTCCCGGCCCGTCTCCATGTCCGGGCGTCTGCGGGCAGAATTTCCCCATGGCCCCGGCCTGTGGGACATGTTCGAGGACGTGGCCGGATCACTGACGGACCGGGCCGCCGTCCACCGCTGGGACCAGCGCGGTCGCGGACGGCCGGGGCCGTGCGCCGGGCCCTGGACGAGCGAGCGGTTCGTCGCCGACCTGGAGGCCGTACGGCGGCACTTCGGGCTGGAGCGGATGACGCTTCTCGGCCATTCGTGGGGTCGGACCCGACTCCGACTGGTTCGACGGTTTCAGGGCGAACCTCGTCGCCCGGCTCGGTGAGCGCCCCGAACGCCTGGCCCGCTGGCGTGAGTTGACGGGCCGTCCGGTACGCCCCGAGGCGGCGGAACGGGAGCGTGCGGTGCTGCAGTGGTCCGCCGAGTTCGTGGACCGGCCTTCGACGCCGAGCGGGGAAGGACCCGAGGACCCGAGGGGTTTTCGGGAGGCGGTGACGGCGGCGTTGCGGTGAGCCGCCGTCCCTCGCCGCGGCGGAGGTGGCGTTACCCGGCGAACTCCGTCCGCTCCCACCACTCGTACACGGGCAGCCTGCCCTCCGGAGTGTCCGCCTGCCGTGGGGTCGCCCTGAAGTGTTCGTATCCACCGCGCAGCTCGATCTTCACGTCCGTTCCAGGGGGCGGGACCGGGACGATCCGCTCGGGCAGATCGTCCGGGCCGCCCTCGAGCAGTGCTTTGGTCGTGTCGCTCATGACGTCACCGTTCCCCCTGCCGGAGCCCGATGTCGCATGCCGCGCGGAGGATCAGTCGTGTGGGCGATCCGCCGCTCAGCCGTCGGCGGTCGCCGTGCACGAACGGCTCCCCCGACCCCGTTCGGGGCCAGGGGAGCGGTGGGTGGCTTCGGCGGGTCAGTTCTCGCAGGTCGTACGGCCTTCGTGGGCGCGACAGGCGAGCGCCGCGAAGCCGCCGTCCGCCACGACGGGTACGGCCAGCGTGCTGTCGCCCCGGACGACGTGCGTCTCGCGCACCAGGCCCGACGGACCGTCCGTCAGGGTCTCCACCAGCCAGCGGCCCGCACCCAGCCGCAGCGGTACGTCGACCGTGCGGGCCGCGCCCGTGAACGTGCCGCCGATGAACCACCGGCCGTCGGCGGCGCGCCGGGCGAGGACCGCCGAGCGGCCCGGATCGCCGGTCAGCAGCCGGGTCTCCTCCCAGCGGGCGGGAAGCTGCTCCAGATAGCGGCGGGCCTCGGGCCGCGCGTCGTAGGACTCCGGGGTGCCGGAGAGGTTCTGGATCCCGGACTCGTACAGGACGCTCAGGCCCAGCTCACCGGCGTCCGAGGCGACGTTCGGACGGTACGGGCGGTGGAAGGCGCCCGGGGTGAAGTCCATGGAGCCGATGACATTGCGGGTGAAGGGGAGCGAGGCCAGCTGCTCCGCCGTGTTGTTGCGCTTCTCCTCGCCGCCGACCCCCTCCATCGACATGACCTGCGGCCAGGTGCGCTGGATGCCCTTGGGGATCGTCGAGCCGTGGAAGTTCACCATGAGGTGGTGGCGGGCCGTGGACTCCAGCACGTCGTCGTACCAGCGCATCCGCTCCTGGGACTCCGAGTCCATGAAGTCGATCTTCACGCCCTTGACGCCCCAGCGCGCCAGCGTGGAAAGCCACTTCTCGCGCTCGACGGGATCGGTGAGCAGGCTGTAGTGCAGCCAGACGTGGATGCCCACGCCCTTGGCCGCCGCGTAGCGCACCAGCTCCGGCATCCAGCTGTCCGTCTGCCACTGGGGATCGATCACGTCCCAGGCGTCGGTCTTGAAGTACCAGCCCGCGTCCACCACTTCGTACGGCCAACCGCGCTCGGCCGCGTAGTCCACGTACTTCTCCTGCGCGGCCAGGCTCTGCCCCGCCTCCTTGCCGCCCGCCAGCCAGGTCCACAGCGCCGGGCCCGGCTTGATCCAGGAGGTGTCGCGGACCCGGGACGCCGGGGCGAGGTCGTCGACGAAGGTCGACTGGGTGACGGTCGCGAGATCACCGGTGATGATCGCGCGCCAGGGGGTGGTGAGCGGGCCTGTCGTCAGGATCGGCTCGTCGTTCCAGAGACTCAGCCCGTACGTCGACGAGTCCGCGGTGTGCGTCAGGTGGGCCCCCGCGTAGGTGCCGTCGACGTCCGACTCGGCGATCAGGGCGTAGTCGCCGTCGGCGGCGGCGCCGTTGCCCCCGTCCGTCCTGAACAGGCCCTGCATCATGTACGCGCCCGCCGGCACCGCCGCCGCGGAGTCGTAGCGGGTGAAGCGGAGCTCGTTGTCGGCGCGGTAGCCGCCGAGGAGGGCGTTCGCGCCGGTGGGGAGGGTGAAGGCGGAGGCCTCGCGCAGTACGTTGCCGTGATTCCGCGGCAGGACGTAGCGGTAGGCGACGCCGTCGCGGGCGACCCGTGTCACCAGGTCGAGCCGGGCGCCGTCGGCGGTGCGGAAGCGGAAGCGGGCCTCGGTCATGCGGGCGACACGGTCGCGGGACTTGCCGGTCGGGCTCGTGTAGTGCTCGGTGATCGTGCGCTGGGAGCGTCCGGTGAGGGTCAACCCCCGGGAGAAGTCGGTCTGTTCGGTGACCAGGCCGAGGGGGGAGGG
The DNA here is from genome assembly GCF_055582885.1 of Streptomyces sp. NPDC107454. NCBI lineage: Bacteria > Bacillati > Actinomycetota > Actinomycetes > Kitasatosporales > Streptomycetaceae > Streptomyces > Streptomyces sp. NPDC107454. The sequence continues at coordinate 136,249 of NZ_JBVJPA010000011.1, forward strand.
CTCCAGGACCGTTCTGCCCTCGCGTCTCACGGCGAGCGTGGGATGTCCGTCGGTCCGATCGAGCGCGACGACCGCCGTCGGGGAGCCGTGCGGCCCCTTCACCTCCCAGGCGGCCCGCGCCGTCTCCTCGGCGCGGGCGGGGAGCGCCGCCACCGCCGTGGCGAGCAGGGTGGAACAGAGCGTCAACACGATGGTGCGGGCCCGTAACTGGACCGACATCAGGAACCCTCCTTCTCGCAGTCATCTCCTGTAGTCATCCGATGATTGTGAGAGTGAAGGTGCACAATGTGCCTGTCAAGGCGTACGACCGCATCAGAGGTAGGATCAATTCTCTCCATGCTCGGGCTCGCGGTCACCACCGCAGCCTGCGCGCTGTTCACGCGGGGGACGCCGGTCGCGGTGATCGCGGTCGTCGCGGTGCTCTCCGGTGTCGCCCGTTCGGTCGGCCTCAGCGGCCGGCGGCCGGCGATGCCGCGCGCACTGTTGTCCCAGCTCAGAGCCGTGTGACCCAATCCACCGTCTCAGATAGTAGGAAGTCCGAGTAACTGTGGAGACAGATGCCCCTTCCTCGCTTAGTTTTGTAGGAGCCGAACGTCTCGCTAGACCCAGCGAATGGCGGTCGTGAGCCGGAGCCCCTGGCAGGCAACCCCTGCGGCACCGCTCCCCGCCCCCGGCGTCTCGTATCCCTCATCGCACTTCCGGTGGTCCCATGCGGGCCGCTTCCCGGAGGTAAGGAGTCGATTCATCATGGCCGAGACGACCGTCCGCCGAGTCCGCCACGTTTCCCGTACGAGCGAGTCCGACCGCAGGAACGCGGCAGCCGCGCTCCAGCGCGCCCTCGACCGCAGGGACAACGGCGGCGAGACGGGTCACTGACCCGCCCGCACCGCACCACCCCTTTACCGGGAGCCGCACCCGCACGGGGTGCGGTGCGGGGTCCACGCCCCGTGCCGCACCTCGGAGCACTCAGCCGCCGCCGTGCGCTCAGCCATCGCGCCGCACCTCGAAGTGGTCGATGCGCCTGCCGCTCTCCGCGAGCGCCGACACCTTGAGCCGGGGCGTCGTGCCCGCCTCCGCCTCCACCGAGAGGAAGGAGAAGCCGGCGTACCGCACCCGGGACCACTCCACCGTCTCCCGCTGCTGGTCCTGCGACTTGGTCCAGTGGAAGCTGTTCACGGACTCGTGGCGGGCGACGTGCCCCTCGTAGCTGTCCTTCACGCCCGACGGGAAGCCGTACAGATCCTTGCCGCCGCCGCCCGCGGTGACGTAGACGATCCCGTCCCGTGTCGGGTCAGTCGAGCCGCCCACCGGCACCGCACGGCCCACCGCACCCTTCTTGACGGCGTCCGTCCGCTCGTACACGTGGTTGTGCCCGTTGATCACCAGGTCCACCTGGTGCTTGGCGAACAGCGGCAGCCACGCCGCGCGCACCCCGCCGTCGGAGGCGTGCGCGGACGTCGAATAGGCGCAGTGGTGGAAGAAGACCACGATGAAGTCCACCGCCGCCGAGGAGCGCAGCTCGCCCAGCTTCCTGTCCAGCCACGTCGTCTGCTTCCCGCCCGTGTAGCCCTGGTTGGCGGGAATCTCGTACGACACGTCGTTCGCGTCCAGTGCCACGACGCCGACGTTGCCGTACGTGAAGGAGTAGACGCCCGGTGCCGTCCGCGGGTCGAAGCCGCTGTCCGGGAGGGAGAAGCGGGCCGCCTGGCCGCCGTAGCCGTCCGGCGAGTACCAGGCCTCCATGTCGTGGTTGCCGGTCGTCACCATCCACGGCACCGACTTCGCCACCGGCTCGGTCTGCTTGAGGAACAGGTCCCAGTACCCGGGGTCGAACCCGTCCGACTTCTTGCCGCGCCCGGTCCCGTCCGCGTAGCAGATGTCACCCGCGTGGAGGTGGAAGGCGGGCTTCTGACGCAGCAGCACCTTGTCGTTGGCGAGCGCGGCCGAGCTGACGCCCTGGTCGCCGAAGGCGGTGAACACGAACTTCTCCGGGTTCACGGGCGCCGTGCGGAAGGAGCCGACGGTCGAGCTGTGCGCCGGTGAGGCCGGGTCGAAGCCGTCGTGGCCGACGCCGTAGTAGTACGTCGTGCCGGGCCGCAGACCGTCCAGGGCCGCGTGCACGTAGTACTGGTCCAGTGCCAGCCGTACGCCCGCGACCCCCGGCGTGTGCAGCGCGCGGACCTCGGCCCCGACCTTCCGGCTCAGCTGTCCGGGATGCGTGCCCACCCGCAGATACGGCCTCCGGACCGCGAGCGGTACCTGCCAGGAGACCCGCATCTGGGTCTTCGGGTCGGCGCCGAAGGCGAGGTGACGGCCGAACGGGGTGACCACGGAACCGTGCACCTGCCCGGTGACGCTCGTGCCCGGGGCGGAGCCGCGCGTCACCGTCCCCGACGGGGACGAGCAGCCGGCCAGCAGCCCGCCGCTCGCGAACGCACCCGCCGACACCAGGGCGCGGCGCCGCGTGAGCTTCGTACGCAGGTACTCGTACTGCTCCGCCATGCTCATCCGGCTCGCGAGCTGCTGCGGAATGCCGAAGTCGGGAATGTCCATGCTGCTGAACTTCCCAGCATGTCCCAACGCCCGCCATACGTACGGGTGAACGCACGTCGACGAAACGGTCCGCGACACCCCGAGGCAGTCCGGATGGCGGACACCCCGTGTCATTCCATGGGACACGGAGTACGGTGCCTTCATGTCTCGCAGCATCAATCTCGCAGTGATCCCCGGTGACGGCATCGGCCAGGAGGTCGTGGCCCAGGGGCTGAAGGTGCTCTCCGCCGTCCTTCCGCAGGATGTGAAGCTGGAGACCAAGGAGTTCGACTTCGGGGCCAAGCGCTACCACGCCACCGGTGAGACCCTCACCGAGGCAGACCTCGACGCCCTCAAGCAGCACGACGCGATCCTGCTCGGCGCGATCGGTGACCCCTCGGTCCCGTCCGGCGTCCTGGAGCGCGGCTTCCTGCTCAAGCTCCGCTTCGCCTTCGACCACCACGTCAACCTGCGTCCGTCGAAGCTCCTTCCGGGTGTCGCCACCCCGCTGGCCGGCCAGCCGGAGATCGACTTCGTCGTGGTCCGCGAGGGCACCGAGGGCCCGTACACGGGCAACGGCGGCACGATCCGCAAGGGCACCGAGCACGAGGTTGCCACCGAGGTCTCCGTCAACACGGCGTTCGGTGTGGAGAGGGTGGTGCGCGACGCGTTCGCCCGCGCCCAGGCCCGCCCGCGCAAGAAGCTGACGCTGGTCCACAAGAACAACGTGCTGACCTTCGCGGGTCACCTCTGGACGAACGTGTTCAACAAGGTGGCCGAGGAGTTCCCCGAGGTCACCACGGACTACATCCACGTGGACGCCGCGACGATCTACCTCGTCACGGACCCCGCGCGTTTCGACGTGATCGTCACCGACAACCTCTTCGGCGACATCATCACCGACCTCGCCGCGGCCGTCTCCGGCGGCATCGGCGTCGCCGCGAGCGGGAACATCAACCCCTCCGGCGAATTCCCCTCGATGTTCGAGCCCGTGCACGGTTCGGCGCCCGACATCGCAGGCCAGGGCAAGGCCGACCCCAGCGCCACCGTCCTGTCCGTCGCCCTCCTGCTGCGCCACCTCGGCTACGAGGCCGAGGCCGCCCGCATCGAGGACGCCGTCTCGGCCGACCTCGCCGAGCGCGTGGGCAAGCCCGCCCGCAGCACCGAGGAAATCGGCGACGCGCTCGCCGTACGAGTAGCCGGCTGACCCGCCGCGCCACTTACGTCTCGTAGGAGCCGCCGGGTCGCATCCGCACCCGGCGGCTTTTCCTATGCCCTCGCCGGGTGCCACCATCAACAACCCCTGGGCAACCCCTGGGCCGTCTTCACCCCGTTTCGTCCACGGCTTCGCGCGCGCGATAATCGAACGCGGAGCCGCGGGAATGAGGGAATGCTCGGACGTCCTAGTACTGGCCACTGGCAGTACAGGCGTGAGCGCGGCCCGTCACACACAACCGGTGAAGGACAACCACATGACGACGCCCACGATCGAGCTCAAGCCCTCTTCGCAGCCCCGCTCCGCGGCGGACCGCGAGGCGATCCTCGCCAACCCCGGGTTCGGCCGCCACTTCACCGACCACATGGTGACGATCAAGTGGACCGAGGGCCGCGGCTGGCACGACGGCCAGCTCGTCCCGTACGGCCCGCTCTCCCTCGACCCCGCGAACATGACCCTGCACTACGCGCAGGAGATCTTCGAGGGCCTCAAGGCCTACCGCCAGCCCGACGGTTCCGTCGCCACCTTCCGCCCGGACAAGAACGCCCGGCGCTTCCAGGCCTCCGCCCGCCGGCTCGGCATGCCGGAGCTGCCCGTGGAGACGTTCATCGAGGCCTGTGACGTGCTGGTCCAGCAGGACCGCGACTGGGTCCCGGCGCACGGCGGCGAGGAGTCCCTCTACCTGCGCCCGTTCATGATCGCGACCGAGGTCGGCCTGGGCGTGAAGCCCGCCAACGAGTACCTCTTCCTGGTCATCGCCTCCCCGGCAGGCGCCTACTTCCCAGGCGGAGTCAAGCCCGTCTCCATCTGGGTCTCCGAGGACCACGTCCGCGCCGTGCCCGGCGGCATGGGCGACGCCAAGACCGGCGGCAACTACGCCGCCTCCCTCCTCGCCCAGGCCGAGGCCGCCGCCAAGGGCTGCGCCCAGGTCTGCTACCTCGACGCGGTCGAGCACAAGTGGGTCGAGGAACTCGGCGGCATGAACCTGTACTTCGTGTACGGCGACAAGATCATCACCCCGTCCCTGACCGGTTCCATCCTGGAGGGCGTCACCCGCGACTCCCTCCTCTCCGTCGCCCGCGACCTCGGCTACACCTCCGAGGAGGGCCGCGTCTCCATCGACCAGTGGCAGCGTGACACGGAGAACGGCACCCTGACGGAGGTCTTCGCCTGCGGCACCGCCGCCGTCATCACCCCCGTCGGCACGATCAAGCGCGCCGGCGGCGAGTGGCAGCAGTCCGGCGGCGAACCCGGCGGGGTCACCCTGAAGCTGCGCGAGGCGCTCCTCGACATCCAGCGCGGCATCAGCGAGGACAAGCACGGCTGGATGCACCCGCTGGGCTAGGCCCTGTCGTCGAATTCCCGTCTGCCCCGCGACGCCCTGCACGCGCCCCCGAGTTCTCGGCTTCACTCGAACAGGGAGGGACCCCCTTCGCCGCACCGGGCGCAGACCCAGGTACATCCAGTACGAGGGCCTGTGCCCGGCACGCCGAGAGCACGCACCTGACGCCGCAGGGCCCGCCCTTTGGGCGGACGACGGGAATGTGATGACGGGAATGTGACGACAGGTCCCAGGACGACCCTCCCGCCGGCCCCTCTCTCCCCAACAGGAGTGCGGGGACCGGCGGTTCGTTCGACGCGTAGCCGCTCCGTGACACGGGTATCCACAGATTCCACGGGGGAGCGTGCCGCCCTCCCGTGTGCCCGCACGGCCACGGAGGGAGCGCAGGTGAGCGCAGGGTCGCCGATACCACGACTGCGCTGGCTGCTGCGCACCTTACGCACCCCGCGCCGCCCCCAGAGCCTCACCGTCCTCCTCCTGCTCGCCGCCGTCGCAGCCCTCCTCCTCTGGAGCAGCTCGCGGATGGACAACTACGAGGAGAACCTCACCCTCAACCTGGGCACCGACATCGTCGGCGTCGTCGTCACCGTCTTCGTGATCGGCCCGCTGATCAGCCGCGCCCAGGAGGGCCGGGTCCGCGAACACACCCGGCTGGACTACGAGTGGTTCAGCGCCCAGGTCTACGGCTCGACCTCGAACGTGAAGGTCCTCGACACCTTCTCCAACGTGTTCGGCCCGCAGTTCTCCGAGCGCCTCTTCCGCGGCATCAAGGCGGCCACCGGGCACGGCGCCCGCGTGCAGATCCTCCTCCTCGACCCCGACTCCCTCGCGGTCATCCTGCGCGGCCGTGAACTGGGCGAGCAGAGCGCCGACATCCGCCGCGACATCATGCGCAACCTGCGCACGCTGGACCGGTTCGCGCTCCGGCTCGACGAGAACGCCCGTCAGCTCCTCGAAGTACGCCTCTGCTCCACCTCCCCCGGCGTGACCCTCTACCGCTGGGACGAGCGCTCCCTGGTCTCCTTCCTGACCGTCGGGCGTCTGTCCGGCGAGGGAGTCCAGCTGGAGGTCGCCGTCCACTCCCCGCTCGGCACCTTCGTCGAACAACGCTTCGACGAACTGTGGCAGCAGAGCAAGCCGATGGAGCGATTCACCCATCTGCCGCTGACCCTCGTCGACGCGACCGACGGCCGCCGGGCGTTCAGCTGCCGCTTCGTCTACGTGGACGACTGCCTGTACGTCGCCGGACACGACCTCGTGTCGTACATGGCCCGCCACCGCCTTGATCAACTCTCCGCCTACAGCGATGCCTTGACCGCGTCCGGCGCGCACGAGCTGATCGTCGTGGACGACGAGAGCGAGCTGCACGGGCTGCTCATGCAGCGCTTCGCGGAGAAGTACGATGCGTCGGCGGGCGCCTTCGTCGAGTTGCGGCCGTCGGTCCTGGTCAGGGAATAGAGGCACCGGCACACATGAGTTCAGCGCTCCACCCCGCTCAGCCCGCGAGACCCGGCTCCGCGCACCTGAGCCTCCGGTCCCCGGACACCAGCTCCCGGTCTTCGCACCCGAGCCCCCGCTTCCGCGCCTTCACACCCCGTGACCTGGACGGTCTGCTGCGGCGCGTGTCCCTGCCGCCCGCCGAGCGACTCGCCCTGCGGGCCGTGGCGGCCGTTCTGCCGTTCCGTACGAACACCTATGTGGTCGACGAGCTGATCGACTGGTCGGCCGTGCCCGACGACCCGATCTTCCGGCTGACGTTCCCGCAGGCCGAGATGCTGCCCGAGCCCGACCTCAGGCAGATGGCGGAGCTGCTGGCGCGGGACGCCCCGAAGGCCGACGTCCTGCGCGCGGCCCACGAGATCCGGATGAAGCTCAACCCGCATCCCTCCGGCCAGCTCGACGCCAACGTCCCCGTGCACGAGGGGCGGCGCCTCACCGGCCTCCAGCACAAGTACCCGGAGACGGTGCTGATCTTCCCGCGCCAGGGCCAGACCTGCCACGCCTACTGCACGTACTGCTTCCGCTGGCCCCAGTTCGTCGGCGAGTCCGACCTGCGCATCGCCACCGACGACATCGCCACCACTTCCGCCTTTCTGCGCGCCCACCCGGAGGTCACCAGCGCGCTCATCACGGGCGGCGACCCGATGGTGATGAGCACCGAGGTGCTGCGCCGCTATGTCGAACCGCTCCTGGAGATCGAGTCGGTCCGGTCGATCCGCATCGGCACCAAGTCGCTCGCCTTCTGGCCGTACCGTTTCCTCACCGACCGCGACGCCGACGACGTGCTGCGCCTCTTCGAGAAGGTCGTCGCGAGCGGCCGTCACCTCGCGCTGATGGCCCACTTCACCCATCCCCAGGAGCTGCGACCCCCGGTGGTGCGGGAGGCGATGCGCCGGGTGCGTGACACGGGTGCCGTGATCCGCTGTCAGGGGCCGCTGGTCAGGGGCATCAACGACAGTGCCGAGGCGTGGGCCGGGCTGTGGAACGAGACGACAGCGCTGGGGGCGGTGCCCTACTACCAGTTCGTGGAGCGGGACACCGGCCCGCAGGGCTACTTCGGGGTGCCGCTCGCCCGCGGTCACCAGATCTTCCGTGACGCCTACGCCCAGGTGTCAGGCCTCGCGCGGACCGTGCGCGGCCCGGTCATGTCGGCGATGCCGGGCAAGGTGTGCGTGGACGGGATCACGGAGGTGGCCGGTGAGAAGGTCTTCGTGCTCCACCTCATCCAGGCCCGCGACCCGGAGCTGGTGGGCCGCCCGTTCTTCGCCGTGTACGACGAGAACGCCACCTGGTTCAGCGACCTAAAGCCCGCTTTCGGCGCGAGCCAGTTCCTGCCCGGCCTCGATCCGGTGTGAGGCCCGCTTCGGTGAGAGGGCCATGTAGACGAGGCCGCCGACCAGGCCCGACAGGACGAAGCTGCAGTCCACTCCTCCGGTGAGGGACAGCAGCGGTCCCTGGTACGACGGGAGGGAGACGGCGAGGAGGCCGGCGAACGCGCCCAGTGCCCAGGCCACCGTCGCCTGGACGTTCCAGCCGGCTCGGTACCAGTAGATTCCGCCCCGGGAGCGGCGGTTGAAGACCTGGAGGGCGTCCGGGTCGTAGATTCCGCGGCAGTGGGCGAAGCCGATCAGGGTGATGACCGCCCACGGAGTGCCGATGGCGGTCAGGAGAAGGACGAAGGACGTCATCGCGGACTGCGCGTTCCAGGCGTAGTGGCCGACGAAGACACAGACGGTGGCGACGACGGCGACCGTGAGGGTGGCCCGGGCGCGCGAGGCCTTCGGCAGGATCGCGTCCAGGTCCAGGCCCATGGAGTACAGCATCAGGCCCGCGTTGCCGACCGACCCCGCGGAGGCGGCGAGCAGCAGCGGGACCAGGTACCAGGTGGGGGAGGCGGAGACCAGCGGCCCCGCGTAGTCGAGGGCCGCGCGGGCGGCGTACGCCGTGAAGGTGCCGAAGAGCTGCGGCACCAGCAGCCCGGCGATCAGGCCCAGCCAGGTGGCGTGCAGGACCTTGCGGGAGGAGTGCCGGGACGGGGAGATGTAGCGCGTGTAGTCGCCGAGCAGGGTGATGAACGCGATCGGTCCGGACAGGCCCGCCGCGACCGCCGCCAGCAGCCAGGTCGGCCAGAACGAGCCCAGCAGATAGCCGCCGGCGTCCGGGAGCGCGGCGGTGGTGAAGTGCGGCGCGTACGCGAGCACACCGAGCGCGAGGAGCGCGGTCATCCCGACCGCGAGGACCCGGGACATCGCGAGCAGCACGCGGTAGCCGTACACCGCGCCCGCGACGGTGGCGGCGGCGAGGACGGCGTACACGACGGCGTACGACAGTCCGTTCGCCGGCAGCCCGAACAGGCGGCCGAGCACGCTCACCATCACATCGCCGCCGATCCAGACGGTCAGCGCGGTGTAGCCGAGGGCGAGCAGCAGCCCGACGACCGAGCCGACCAGCCGTCCGCGCACCCCGAACTGGGCGCCGGAGGAGGTGGAGAGGTTCGTCGCCGTGCGCAGCGACACCAGCGCGAGCGGCGCGGTGAGCGCCGTGCCGATCACCGTGCCCGCCACGATCGCGCTCACCGACGACCACCAGTCGAGCCCGAAGGAGGGGGGCAGCCAGCCGAAGATGATCACGCCGAGACAGAGGTTCGACCCCAGCAGGATCGAGACGAGGTCCTTGGGCCCGCTGGTCCGTTCCTCGTCGGGGATGGTGTCGACTCCGCGCTGTTCGATCGGCATGGCTGGTCTCCTTCGACGGCCGCCTGAGAGTTAGAGCGACGTTCAATGTCTGTGACCAGATTCTGGATGTCAATGTTTCCGTTCCATGAATCTCATGTTTAGAGTGGTGCTCTAAATCGAGGAAGGCAAGGAGGTGCCCGGACATGAGACTGACCCCCACGGAACGTGACCGGCTGCTGCTCTTCGGGGCCGCCGAGCTGGCCCGTGCCCGCCGGGCCCGGGGCCTCAGGCTGAACGTTCCCGAGGCGACCGCCCTCATCGCGGACACCGTGTGCGAGGCGGCCCGGGACGGGCGCCGGCTCGCCGAGGCGATCGCGGCGGCCCGGGCGGTGCTCGGCCCGGACGACGTCCTGCCGGGCGTCGCCGATGTCGTCACCGAGGTGCACGTCGAGGCCGTCTTCGACGACGGGTCCCGGCTCGCGGTCGTCAGCGACCCCCTCGGGGGCGGGCTGGGGGAGCGGGCGCCGGGCGCGCTGCTGCCGGGGCCGGCGCACGCCGAGCCCACCGCGGTCGTCCGGCTGACGGTCACCAACACCGCGACCGTGCCCGTCTCCGTCACCTCGCACTTCCACTTCTTCGAGACCAACCCGCGGCTCGACTTCCCGCGGGCGGCGGCCTACGGGATGCGGCTCGCGGTCCCCGCCGGGTCCTCCGTGCGCTTCGGACCGGGGGAGAGCATCGAGGTCGGGCTGCTGCCCATCGGCGGTGAGCGGATCGCCATCGGCTTCGCGGGGCTGGTCGACGGGCCGCTGGACGCGCCCGGGGCCAGGGAAGAGGCCCTGCGCAGGGCCGCCGCCTGCGGATACCTCGGGGCCGGGGGCGCCGGGGGCGCCGGGGACACCGGGAACAACGGGAACAACGGGGACACCGAAGATGCCGGGGACGTCGGGGAGAACGAGGGAGCTGAGCGGCGATGAATCCTTACGAGTACGCGGCCACCCACGGGCCCCGCGCCGGCGACCGCGTCCGCCTCGGTGACTCCGGGCTGACCATCCGCGTCGAGTCCGACGCCCAGCGCTACGGCGACGAGTTCCTCGCCGGCTTCGGCAAGACCGCCCGCGACGGACTGCACCTCAAGGCCGCCGCCGTCCGCGAGACCTGCGACGTCGTCATCAGCAACGTAGTGGTGATCGACGCGGCCCAGGGGATCCGCAAGGTCTCCATCGGCATCCGCGAGGGGCGGATCTGCTCGATCGGGCGGGCCGGGAACCCCGACACCCTCGACGGGGTCGACGTGGTGGTCGGTACGGGGACGTCGATCGTCTCGGGCGAGGGACTGATCGCCACCGCCGGAGCCGTCGACACCCACGTGCACCTGCTGTCGCCGCGCATCATGGAGGCCTCGCTCGCCTCCGGCGTCACCACGATCATCGGCCAGGAGTTCGGGCCGGTGTGGGGCGTCGGCGTCAACTCGCCCTGGGCGCTGCGCCACGCCTTCAACGCCTTCGACGCCTGGCCGGTCAACATCGGCTTCCTGGGCCGGGGTTCGTCCTCCGACGCCGCCCCCCTCGTCGAGGCCCTGGCCGAGGGCGGCGCGAGCGGCTTCAAGGTGCACGAGGACATGGGCGCCCACACCCGCGCCCTCGACACCGCGCTGCGCGTCGCCGAGGAGCACGACGTCCAGGTCGCCCTGCACAGCGACGGGCTGAACGAATGCCTGTCGGTCGAGGACACCCTGCGCGTCCTCGAAGGCCGGACCATCCACGCCTTCCACATCGAGGGCTGCGGCGGCGGTCACGTGCCGAACGTCCTGAAGATGGCGGGGGTCCCGAACGTCATCGGTTCCTCCACCAACCCCACCCTGCCCTTCGGCCGGGACGCGGTCGCCGAGCACTACGGCATGATCGTCTCCGTCCACGACCTGAAGACCGACCTGCCCGGCGACGCGGCCATGGCCCGCGACCGGATCCGCGCCGGGACCATGGGCGCCGAGGACGTGCTGCACGACCTGGGCGCGATCGGGATCACCTCCTCGGACGCGCAGGGCATGGGACGCGCGGGCGAGACCGTACGCCGCACCTTCGCGATGGCCGGAAAGATGAAGGCCGAGCGCGGCGCCCCGGCGGACGTGGACCACGACAACGAGCGCGTCCTGCGCTACATGGCCAAGCTCACCATCAACCCGGCCATCGCGCACGGACTCGCCCACGAGGTCGGCTCGATCGAGGTCGGCAAGCTCGCCGACATCGTCCTGTGGCGCCCGGAGTTCTTCGGCGCCAAGCCGCAGCTCGTCCTCAAGTCCGGCTTCCCGGCGTACGGCGTCGTCGGCGACCCCAACGCCGCCACCGACACCTGCGAACCGCTCGTCCTGGGGCCGCAGTTCGGGGCGCACGGCGCGACGCCCGCCGAGATCTCGGTCGCCTTCGTCGCCCAGGCCGCGCTCGACCAGGGCAATGACCTCATGCCGACGCGCCGGCGCCGGGTCGCCGTGCGCGGCACCCGCGGGATCGGCCCCGCCGACCTGCGCCTCAACTCCCGTACCGGATCCGTCGACGTCGACCAGCGCACCGGCCTGGTCACCCTCGACGGCGACCCGCTGCGCTCCGAGCCCGCCGACTCGGTCTCCCTCAACCGCCTCTACTTCCTGTGATGAAGGTGCACGTCATGACCCCTGCCGCCGACGGTTTCCGGATGCCCGCAGAGTGGACCCCGCACGAGCGCACCTGGATGGCGTGGCCGGGCCCCAACCCGACCTTCGACAACCCCGACGACCTCGCCGAGGCGCGTGCGGCCTGGGCGGCGGTGGCGCGCGCGATCCGCCGGTTCGAACCGGTGACGGTCGTGTGCGGGCCGGGCCAGTCGCAGACGGCCCGCGGGCTGCTCGGCCCGGACGTCGACACCGTCGAACGCGAGCTCGACGACGCCTGGATGCGTGACATCGGCCCCACCTTCCTCACCAACGGGAAGGGCGAGCTGGCCGCCGTGGACTGGACGTTCAACGGCTGGGGCGCCCAGGAGTGGGCCCGCTGGGAGAACGACGCCAGGATCGGCGCGTATGTCGCGGACCTCGCGGGGGCGAAGAGGTACGCCTCGAAGCTGGTCAACGAGGGCGGCGCGATCCACGTCGACGGCGAGGGAACCGTGCTCCTGACCGAGACCGTGCAGCTCGGCCCCGAGCGCAACCCCGACTGGACGCGCGAGCAGGTGGAGACGGAGATCCACGCCCACCTCGGCACCCGCAAGGCGATCTGGCTGCCGCGCGGGCTGACCGGCGACTACCCCCCGCACGGCTTCGGCACGCTCGGCCATGTCGACATCGTGGCCGCCTTCGCCCGCCCCGGAGTCGTGGTCGCGCACTCCCAGCCCGACCCGGCGCACCCCGACCACGAGGTGACCAAGGAGGTCATCGGCCTGCTCAAGGCCGCGACCGACGCGCGCGGGCGCCGCCTGGAGGTCGTCGAGGTCCAGGCGCCGACGATCCTGGAGGCCGACGGCCACTGGGCCGACTACTCCTACATCAACCACTACCTCTGCAACGGCGGCGTGGTCCTGTGCGGCTTCGACGACCCGCGCGACGAGCTCGCGGCGGGCATCTTCCGCAGGCTCTTCCCCGAGCGGACGGTGACACTGGTGGACGCACGTACGATCTTTGCCGGAGGCGGTGGCATCCACTGCATCACCCAGCAGCAGCCGAGGATCTGAACCAGGAGTCGCACGTGGCAGGGGACAGCGCGCCGCGGAGGAAGAACGCGCCTCCGCGCGAGGACGTGCTGGCAGCCGCCATGGACATGATCGCCGAGCGCGGTCTGGAGAAGCTCACCATGGCGGCGCTCGGCCGCGAGGTCGGCATGAGCAGCGGTCATCTCCTCTACTACTTCCATTCCAAGGACGAGCTGCTGCTGCAGACCCTGGAGTGGAGCGAGGGGCGGCTCGGTGCCGAGCGCGGCCGGTTGCTCGCCGCCCGGGGCACCGCCCGTGAGCGGCTCGACGCGTACGTCGACCTGTACGTCCCCGACGGCCACCGCGACCCGCACTGGACGCTCTGGCTGGAGGTCTGGAACCGCTCGCAGAACGCCGACGACGCCGCCCGTGAGCGGCAGGTCGCCATCGAGGGCGCCTGGCACCGCGACCTGGTCGCGCTGCTCGCCGAGGGTGTCTCGCGCGGCGAGTTCCGGCCGGTCGACCCGGACCGCTGCGCCGCCCGGCTGCGGGCCCTGCTCGACGGCTTCTCCATCCATGTGGCGATCGGACTGCGCGGCACGGACCGGGAGCGGATCCTGCGCCACGTGAGGGAGTTCCTGGACGAATCCCTGAGCTGACCGTTCCCGGCACGTATGTACGGGATCTGCGCACTGGCCGCGTCCCGCACCTCCCCGGCGCCTCGAAGCCGAAGGCGCGGCTCGCATCCTGAGACGACCCGTGAGGATGGGGGCGGTATGTGCCAGACTGCCCCCGTGCTCTCGTTCGCCATGATTATTGGCAGCAGGCGCGCCGGTCCGCAGTGACCGCCACGTACCACCACGTACGGGCGGACATCGTCGTCCTCGACCCGCGCGCAGACCTCTCGCACCCGCGAGAGGTTTTTCGTTTTCCTGGCCCACCTCAAGCCGGGAAGGGAGCGCGAGGGATCATTGGAGGACGGTGGAGCCGGTCATTCCGGTACAGACCGAGATCCGACATCAGGAGCCGAACACCATGACCGAAACCAGCGAGCTCGACGATTCGTTCCACGTCTTCGACACGACCCTGCGCGACGGCGCGCAGCGTGAGGGCATCAACCTCACCGTGGCGGACAAGCTGGCCATCGCACGGCACCTGGACGACTTCGGCGTGGGCTTCATCGAGGGCGGCTGGCCCGGCGCCAACCCGCGCGACACCGAGTTCTTCGCCCGCGCCCAGCAGGAGATCGACTTCAAGCACGCCCAGCTGGTCGCGTTCGGCGCCACCCGCCGGGCGGGCGGCAAGGCGAGCGAGGACCCGCAGGTCAAGGCCCTTCTCGACTCCGGCGCCCAGGTGATCACCCTGGTCGCCAAGTCCCACGACCGCCACGTCGAACTCGCGCTGCGCACCACCCTCGACGAAAACCTGGAGATGGTCCGCGACACGGTCTCCCACCTGTGCTCGCAAGGCCGCCGCGTCTTCGTCGACTGCGAGCACTTCTTCGACGGCTACCGCGCGAACCCCGAGTACGCGAAGGCGGTCGTCCGCGCGGCCTGGGAGGCGGGCGCCGACGTCGTCATCCTCTGCGACACCAACGGCGGCATGCTCCCCGCCCAGGTCCAGGCGGTCGTCGCCACGGTCCTCGCCGACACCGGCGCCCGGCTCGGCATGCACGCCCAGGACGACACGGGTTGCGCGGTCGCCAACACGCTGGCCGCCGTCGACGCGGGCGCGACCCACGTGCAGTGCACCGCGAACGGCTACGGCGAACGGGTCGGCAACTCGAACCTGTTCCCGGTCGTGGCCGCCCTGGAACTGAAGTACGGCAAGAAGGTCCTCCCTGACGGCGCCCTGCGCGAGATGACCCGCATCTCGCACGCGATCGCCGAGGTCGTCAACCTCACCCCCTCCACGCACCAGCCCTACGTCGGCGTCTCGGCCTTCGCCCACAAGGCGGGCCTGCACGCTTCCGCGATCAAGATCGACCCGGACCTCTACCAGCACATCGACCCCGAGCAGGTCGGCAACACCATGCGGATGCTGGTCTCCGACATGGCGGGCCGCGCGTCGATCGAGCTCAAGGGCAAGGAACTCGGCATCGACCTCGGCGGTGACCGCGAACTCGTGGGCCGCGTCGTGGAACGCGTCAAGGAACGCGAGCTCAAGGGCTACACGTACGAGGCCGCGGACGCCTCCTTCGAACTCCTGCTCCGCGAGGAGGCGGAGGGACGGGCCCGCTCGTACTTCCAGGTCGAGTCCTGGCGCGCGATCGTCGAGGACCGCCCCGACGGCACCCACGCCAACGAAGCCACCGTCAAACTCTTCGCCAAGGGTGAGCGCATCGTCGCCACGGCGGAGGGCAACGGTCCGGTGAACGCCCTCGACCGTGCCCTGCGGGTCGCCCTCGAAAAGATCTACCCTCAGCTCGCCAAGCTGGAGCTCGTCGACTACAAGGTCCGCATCCTCGAAGGCAAGCACGGCACCCAGTCCACCACCCGCGTCCTCATCTCCACGTCCGACGGAGCGGGGGAGTGGTCCACGGTGGGCGTCGCGGAGAACGTGATCGCGGCGTCCTGGCAGGCACTGGAGGACGCGTACACGTACGGCCTGCTGCGCGCGGGCGTGGAACCGGCGGAGTAGCCGCCCCCCCGCCCGGCCGGTCCGCTTGTCCGGCGGCCGGGCGGGGGCTGGTCGCGCAGTTCCCCGCGCCCCTGAAGACCGCGGGTCGTCCGGCGATCGAGGGCTGAGCCGGAGGAGGTACCCCGCCCACCCCGGCGCGCGCCCTTGAGCCCGTCCGGCGTTCGGGGACGGGGTGGGGGGCCGATGCCCACCCACCCCCGTCCTCCCACCCGCCTCGGCCCGCCCCCCCAGCCCGTCTGGCGTCGGAGGACGGGGTCGGAGGTCGATGCCCCACCCACCCCCGGTCCCTCCACCGGGGCCCGCATCTTTCAGCCCGTCTGGCGTCGGAGGACGGGGTCGGAGGTCGATGCCCCACCCACCCCCGGTCCCTCCACCGGGGCCCGCATCTTTCAGCCCGTCCGGCGTTAGAGGACGGGGTCGGAGGCCGAGGCCGGGGGCCGATGCCCACCCACCCCCGGTCCCTCCAACCCCGGCCCGTATCTTTCAGCCTGTCCGGCGTTTGAGGACGAGGCCGTTCAGGCCGTGCGGGGGTCCAGGGGGCGCAGCGCCCCTGGCGGGGTGGAAGGGGCGGAGCCCCTGGGGATGGGACGGGTAGGGGCGGCGGGGGCGAGGAAACAGGGCGAGCCCCGTCAGCGCAGCGCCCACTTCTGATTGGCCGCCCCCGTACAGGACCAGATCTGCGCCCGAGCCCCATTCACCGCCGAGTTGCCCGTCACATCCAGACACTTACCCGCCGCCGAATTGACCACGTCACCCGTCGACCCGTTGTACGACCACCGCTGCGCCCCGGTCCCATTGCAGTCGTAGAGCTGAACCTTCGCCCCATCAGCCGTGGACGCCGACGTCACGTCGAGACACTTGCCCAGCGCCTGGACCGACCCGTCCCCCGCCACCGTCCACCGCTGCGCGTCCGAGCCATTGCAGTCGTACAGCTGAACCGCCGTACCGTTCGCCGACGACCCCCCGGCCACATCAAGACACTTCCCCGCGAGCCCCACGAACGCCCCCGTCTGGCCACCCCCACCGACCTGCTCCCCAGCCCAGGTGAACGTCGCGGACGTCTTCCCCGGCAGCGAGTACGTCGCGTGCTGCGAGCCCCAGTTGATGGTCACGGTCTTCGCGGACGAGGAGTCGTTGTAGGCGATCAGCGCCTTGGAACCGTCAGGATTGCGCCACGCCACGTTCGGCACGGACGTACTCGCCGTAGAGGCCACCCGCTGCGCCCCCGGCCGCACGAACTTCGTCAACTGTCCCATCGTGTAGTACTCGATCGTGTAGTCGACCTGCCCACTCGCCCCATCCCCGTTGTGGACGGTGATCAGCCCGGAGCAGGTCCCGCACCCCCCGTTGTGCGGCCCCCGGTTCTGATCGACGGCCAGCGACCACTTCGTCACCGACTTCGCCCAGTTCCGCGTGTAGTCGACGATGTTGAGCATGTCCTCGCGCTGCTGGTTGGCGATCCAGGTGCCGCCGGAGTGCTCCGTCCCGAAGGCGTCCACCCCCGGGTACTGGTTGTGCACGCTCGTCTGTTTGCCCACGTCCCCGCCGTACCCGTGCCAGGCGATCCCTCCGAAGTTCGGATGCGCGCGCACGGCCGCGTCGTCGACGGTCTGGGCGGCGTACGAGTCGTACACGTCCCAGTTCCAGTCGTGCGCCAGCACCTTCGTGGACAGCCCCGCCGCCTGCAGCTTCGGCAGCAGCTCACTCTTCGTGAAGTACGCGAGCCCCGACGCGTTCCAGCTCATCGACGGATACCCCGAGCAGCACGTCGGCTCGTTCTGCGCCGTGACGTAGGAGACCGGCACCCCCTGGTCCCGGTACGCCTGGAGGTACTTGACGAAGTACGAGGCGTACGCCCCGTAGTCCTCCGCCTTCAGCCAGCCCCCGTTGAGCTGCCCGCTGTCCTTCATCCAGGCGGGCGCGGTCCACGGCGAGGCCATCACGGTGAGCGAGGGGTTCAGCTGGAGCGCCTGCCTGGTCAGCGGCACCACGTCGGCCAGATCGTGCGCGATCGAGAACGACGAGAGGGACGGATCGCTCTGCCCGGCCGGCACGTCGTCGTACGTGTACCCGTACCGGGCGAGATCGGACGCGCCCATCGGATTCCGCAGGAACGAGAGCCCGATGCCCTCGGCCGGCGAGAACAGCTTCCGCATCGTCGCGTCCCGGGTGGCTCCCGACAGCGCCCCGCTGCTGTTCATCAGCCAGGCCGCGGTGTCGGTGAAGGACGCGCCGCCGCCCGTGAAGGTCTGGTAGCGGGTGTTCTCGTCGATGGTGATGTTCTCGCCGCCGCCACCGGTACCGGCCTGGAAGGCGAACGGCGTCTGGGCCTGGAGCCCGCGCACGACATGGCGTCCGCCGTCGTCGTCCGTCGTGGTCAGCCAGGCCGTGACGGGTTCGCCCGCGGCGTGCGCGGGCGCCGCCGTGAGAGTGGTCAGCCCGGCGGTGGTGAGCAGTCCGGCGAGAAGAAAACGGACCGCCCGAGTGGGTCTCCTCATGACGCGTCGCCCTTCTGGGTGTGGGGGAGGGGGCGTGCGAGCCGTGAGTAAATGACGGCTTCGGGTCCACGTCAAGGGGTCTCGCGTTCAGAGCGTGAAAGAACAACTGCCCTGATCCGGCCGCTCATTGCCCGTGTACCGGTTCTGACGTGAAGTCTTGACGGCCTCCCGGGACGCCAGTTAACTCACGCCGTGATCTAAGTCGTAAGAGACCACCGGAGATGCCGTCAGGCGCCCGGTCAGGCAACACCAGGGACTACGTAGAGTCGAGGGAAGGTCCATGCGAAGAACCGCCCTGCTCGCCTCCGCCGCTTTGCTCACGGGGCTGCTGCCGCTCCTTTCGGCCGGAGCGGCCACGGCCGACGAACCGGCCCCCGTCCCCGTCGACCGCTTCGAGGGCGAGGTCCCCTTCGCCAATCCCCCCGCCGGGGGCCTGTTCACCTGGGGCGGTGACGCGGACGACCCGCCCGCGCTCGCCCTGACCGCCCGTACCGACGCCCCCGAGGGCGCCAAGGTCCTCTCCGGCACCTACGACATCAGCGGTTACGGCGGCTTCACCCACGACTTCGCCTTCGACCAGCCGGCCCACGACTGGTCGGCCCACAAGGGCATCCGCTTCTGGTGGGACGGCCAGAACAACGCCAAGAAGGTCGCCTTCGAGATCAAGGACGGCGGTGCCAACGGCGAGGCCTCCGAGCTGTGGACGACGTCCTTCACCGACGACTTCACCGGCTGGAAGCAGATCGAGATCCCCTTCACCGACTTCACCTACCGTACGGACTACCAGCCCGTCGGCGGCATCGACCAGGTCCTCGGCCTCACCCAGATGTGGGGGTACGCCCTCACGCTCCCGGTCGGCGTCAAGGGCCGGTTCGCCATGGACGACGTCGAGTTGTACGGCAAGGCCGATCAGTCCCTGCGCGCCTCCGTCACCGCCGACTCCGCCGTCCACCCGGTGAAGGAGGGAGCGACGGCGACGGTGAAGCTCTCCGTCGCCACCACCGGAGCCGCCCCGATCGACGAACCCGTGACCGTCGCCTACGAGAGCGCGGGCGGCACCGCCGAGCCCGGCAAGGACTACACGCCGGTCAAGGGCGAGATCACCTTCCCGGCGGGCACCACCTCCGGCACCTCCCGCACCATCCAGGTCCCGACGCTGCGCGACAAGTCCGCCGAACCCGCCGAGACGATCCCCCTGAAACTCACGGTCACCGGTGCGAAGGCCCCCGCCGAGACCCCGCAGATCGTCATCGACGCCCACGGCCTGCCGTACCTGGACCCGAAACTGCCCGTGAAGAAACGGGTCGCCGACCTCGTGTCCCGCATGTCCCTGGAGGAGAAGGCCGGGCAGATGACCCAGGCCGAACGCGGCGCGCTCACCACGCAGGGCGACATCGCGACGTACGACCTCGGCTCGCTCCTGTCCGGTGGCGGCTCGACCCCGACGCCCAACACCCCTGAGGCCTGGGCGAAGATGATCGACGCCTTCCAGCTCCGGGCGCAGGCGACACGGTTCCAGATCCCGCTGATCTACGGCGTGGACGCGGTGCACGGCCACAACAACCTCACCGGCGCGACGATCATGCCGCACAACATCGGCATCGGCGCGACCCGTGATCCCCAGCTGGCCGAGCGGACAGGCTCCGTGACGGCGGCCGAGGTGCGCGCCACCGGCATCCCCTGGGACTTCGCCCCCTGCCTCTGCGTCACCCGCGACGAACGCTGGGGCCGCTCCTACGAGTCCTTCGGCGAGGACCCCGCGCTCGTCGAGTCCATGGAGACGATGATCCAGGGCCTCCAGGGCGCCGCGAACGGCAAGGACCTGAAGGACAACGACAAGGTACTGGCCACGGCCAAGCACTTCGTCGGCGACGGCGGCACGGAGTACGGCTCGTCCACGACTGGCTCGTACACCATCGACCAGGGCGTCACGAAGGTCACCCGGCAGCAGCTGGAGGCCGTCCACCTGGCGCCCTACCAGACCGCGGTCGACCGTGGCATCGGCTCGGTCATGCCGTCCTACTCCTCACTCGACATCCTCGGCGACGGCCAGGGCCCGGTGAAGATGCACGCCCGCGCGGACATGATCAACGGCGTGCTCAAGGACCGCATGGGCTTCGACGGATTCGTCATCAGCGACTGGCAGGCCATCGACCAGATCCCCGGCGACTACGCGTCCGACGTCCGTACGTCGATCAACGCGGGCCTGGACATGATCATGGTTCCGTACGCCTACAAGGACTTCCGTACGACACTGGTCGACGAGGTACGGGCGGGACGCGTCAGCGAGGCGCGGGTGAACGACGCCGTGTCCCGCATCCTCACCCAGAAGTTCAAACTCGGCCTCTTCGAGAAGCCGTACGCGGACACGAGCGGCGCGGCGGCGATCGGCTCCGCCGGTCACCGGGCGGTCGCCCGAGAGGCGGTGGCCAAGTCCCAGGTCCTCCTGAAGAACGCGGCCGGTGTACTGCCCCTGAAGAAGTCCCAGAAGGTGTACGTGGCCGGTTCGAACGCCGACGACCTCGGCAACCAGACCGGCGGCTGGACGATCACCTGGCAGGGCGCGTCCGGGAAGCACACGGACGGTACGACGATCCTGCAAGGCATGCGGAACGCCGGCGGTGACGTCACGTACTCGAAGGACGCCTCAGCCCCGACGTCCGGCTACGACGTGGGTGTGGTCGTCGTGGGCGAGACCCCCTACGCGGAGGGCGTCGGCGATGTGGGCAACGGCAACGACCTCGCTCTGACCCCCGCCGACCAGGCCGCCGTGGACAAGGTGTGCGCGGCCATGAAGTGCGCGGTCCTGATCGTCTCGGGCCGCCCGCAGCTCATCGGCGACCGCCTGGGTGAGATCGACGCCCTGGTGGCCTCGTGGCTGCCCGGCACGGAGGGCGACGGCGTGGCGGACGTCCTGTACGGCAAGCGCGCCTTCACCGGCCAGCTCCCCGTCACCTGGCCCAAGTCGGAGACCCAGCTTCCGATCAACGTCGGCGACGCGTCCTACGATCCCCAGTTCCCCTACGGCTGGGGCCTGACCACACTCACGAAGGTTCCCGGGGGCGGCGAGGCCACGCTCAAGGCCCTCACCCTCCTCGCCCGGACCGCGGACCGAACCGGCTCGGCGCGACTGGGCCGCGCCGCGGTCACCCAGGCCCGCCTCCTGGTCCAGCAGAGCACAGGCTCGACCATCACCCCAGCCCTCGCCAAACCCTTCGCGGAAGCCGACCACCTCCTCCTGACCGCCCACTACACCCAGGCCCTGACGAAACTCCTCCAGGCCTACCGAGCCAGATGACGGCCAGAGGCTGATGCGCGGCGGGGGCGTGGGGGCTGATCGCACAGCTCCCCACGCCCCTGGCCGGGGTTTCGCCCCGCCTCTGGGGCCACCCCACCCCCACCAACCCCAATGCCCAGTTTTGCGCACGTTCAGGTAGCTTCGGAGATATGAAGGCCGCACTGATCCGAGGACTCCCCGGACTGCTGATCGCGCTGGCACTCGCCGCCCTCACGGCACTCACTCTCACCGCATCCCCCGCCCACGCGACCACCGACGTGGGAACAGTCGCGGCAGCTCTCCGCAAGAGCCCCGTCTACGTGGACCCGGCAGCCTCCGCGCAACTCTCCAAGGCGGACGCCGACACCCTGGCCAAGAAGATCAAGAACGCGAACAAGCCCGTCTTCGTGGCCGTCCTCCCCGCGGACTTCCCCACCCAGAACCTCTTCCAGAACCTCCGCACCGACACCGGCATCACCGGCCTGTACGCCATCAGACTGGGCACCCGCTTCGACGCCCGCGCCGACGCCGCCGTCATGCCCCGCACCGCCGTCCAGAACCTCGTCACCAGCGTCAAGGGCGAACCCACGAAGACGCAGCTGAACAACTTCACGGACCGCGCCCTGGCCAACATCAACGGCTCGGCCCCCAAGAGCTGGGGCTCGGCCGACGGAAACGGCGTCTCCGCCGGCACCCTCATCGCGGTGGCCGCGGTAGCCGTGGCCGGCGGCGCGGGCGCCTACACCCTCGTGCGCCGCAACCGCCGCCGCAAAGAACAGGAACAACAGGAAGCACTGGACAAACTCCGCGTGGTCGTCGACGAGGACATCACCGCGTTCGGCGAGGAACTCGACCGGCTCGACTTCCACCCCGCCGAAGCCGGCGCCGACGACGCGATGCGCGCCGACTACGAACGCGCGCTCGACGCCTACGAACAGGCGAAGTCGTCCATGGCGGCGGCCCGCCGCCCGGAGGACGTACGCGCCGTCACCCAGTCCCTGGAGGACGGCCGCTTCTCCCTCGCGCTCCTGTCCGCCCGTCGCGAGGGCAGGCCCCTGCCCGAACGCCGCGCCCCCTGCTTCTTCGACCCGCGACACGGCCCGTCGGTCGCCGACGCGACCTGGACCCCGGCAGGCGGCGCTCCCCGCGAGGTCCCGGTCTGCGCGGCGGACCAGGCCCGTCTGGCGGACGGCCGCGCCCCGGCGGTCCGCGAGGTCGACACCGACTACGGCCGCCGCCCGTACTGGGACGCCGGCCCGGCCTACGGCCCCTGGGCGGGCGGCTACTTCGGCGGCGGCCTGCTCCCCGGCCTCCTCGTCGGCACCCTGCTGGGCAGCGTGATGGCCACCCCCTCCTACGCGTCCGACTACGGCTCCGGTTACGGAGACTTCGGCGGATACGGCGGCGGTGACGTCTCCGGCTCCGACTTCGACCCCGGCGACTTCGGCGGCGGTTTCGGGGACGGCGGTGGCGGCGACTTCGGCGGCGGAGGAGACTTCGGCGGCGGCTTCTGAAACGAGTGCTTCTGAAGCGAGTGCTTCTGAAACGAAGGCTTCTGAAACGCGGCAGTCCCCGACAGATCTGAAGCACAGCCGTCCCGGACAGGGGCTTCTACAGCGCGGCCGTCCCGGACGAAGTCCCCCGAGGCTCGGTATCCGCAAGGCGGTCCATCAGCGCCCCCGCCAGTCGCAACACCTCACATTCGGTCTCGTTCAACGTGCCGAGCGCCTCCGCCAGCCAGGCATCCCGCTCAGCCATGTCATGCTCCAGCGCCCGCAGCCCCTCCGCGGTGAGCGTCAGCAGGGACTGGCGCCGGTCCGCGCTGTCGGCCGTCCGCGCGATCAGCCCGTCCGACTCCAGCTCGGCGAAGACCCGGGTCAACGACTGCGGCCGCTGCCGCTCGGCCGCCGCGACCTCGCCGGGCGTCGCCGCCCCGTGCCGACGCAGGTGTCCCAGCACCCCCAGCTGATTCGGACTGAGGCTGCCCTCGCCCCGCTCCTGCCGCAGCCGCCGGTTGAGCCTGACGACACCACGCCGGACCTGGGCTGCATAGGAGAGATGATCCATCCATTTATCGTAAGCTAAAACTTACTACTCATCACTCCAAATCCCCCTACCATCGGCACTATGCCCGGCAAACACATACGCAATGCTTACGAGGCGGCGCTGACCATGACGGCCGTGCTGCTCTCCTACTCCCTCGCCCTGTGGCTGGAGGACGCCGCCGCACTGCACACGGACGTCCTCGTCCTCGCGGTCGCGCTGACCCTCACCCTGGCCCGCACCCAACGGACCGCCGACGCCCGCCGCCGCCTCATGGCCTGCGTCCTGCTGCCCGCCCTGGCCGGTGCGGCGACCCTGCTCGGCCACCTGATCGCCGACCACTACGCACTCGGCGCCGCGGTTTTCACCCTCGCCATCTCCCTGCCGATCTGGATCCGCCGCTTCGGCCCGGCCGCGACGAAGGCGGGCACGCTGATGACCTTGCCGCTGGTCGCCCTGCTCGTCGTCCCCGGCCCCGCGCTGCCGCCCGGGGCCCAGAGCGCGCTGGTGAACTGGGGCTGGTCGGCGGTGACCGGGCTGCTGGCATGCGGCTGCGTCTGGCTGGTCCAGATGTCCGCCGACCGCCTCGGCCCCTGGCACCCCGACCCGGAACCGGACCGCCCCCGACGAGCCTCCCGACTGCGCCCCGTCCCCAGCACCCGCATGGCGTGGCAGATGGCCGCCGCCGTCGCCGCTGCCTTCAGCCTCGGACGGCTCCTCTTCGACCACCACTGGCCGTGGATGGTCCTGACCGTGTACGTGGTCGCGAGTGGCAACCGCGGCCGAGCCGACGTCATACGCAAGGGAGTCGAACGCCTGGTCGGCGCCTGCGCCGGCACACTGCTCGCCACCGTGGTGGCCGCCGCCGGCATCACCGGCCGGACCTCCGTCGTCCTGATCTTCGCCGTACTGGCCGTCGCCCTGTGGCTCCGTCCGCTGAACTACGCCTACTGGGCCGCCGGCATGACCACCGCCCTCTCCCTCCTTCTCGGCTACTTCGGCCAGGACGCGCAGGACCTGCTGCCCACCCGTCTCGGGGCGATCGCGGTCGGCGCGGTCCTGGCGGTCGCGTCGGCCTGCTGCGTTCTGCCGGTCCCACGCCGCCGGGCACCGGCCCCCAGCCCCGCCTGACTAACCCCGCAACCCCTGTCCACGCAGTCCCTCCCCTTTCGCTCTCATCCCGCGCTCGCCCTCCCCCCGCGGATCCTGCCTCCCGAACGCCTCCGGAGCCGCCGCACGCGGCACGACCAGCCCCGTCTCGTACGCCGTCACGACCGCCTGTGTACGGTCGCGCAGCCCCAGCTTGGACAGCACTCGGCTGACATGCGTCTTCACCGTCTCCTCGCCCACGTGAAGCCGCGCGGCGATCTCCGGGTTGGACAGCCCTTCCGCCAGCAGCCGCAACACCTCCGTCTCGCGCGGGGTGAGCACGCCGAGCGTCGTCCCCGTCGGCGCCCTGGGCTTGAGCCGGGCGAACTCGGCGATCAGCCGCCGGGTGATGACGGGCGCGAGCAGCGCCTCCCCGGCGGCCACGACCCGTACCGCCTCGAACAGCCGCTCCGCCGTCACGTCCTTCAGCAGGAACCCGCTCGCCCCGGCCGCCAGCGCGTCATACACATGCTCGTCCAGGTCGAAGGTGGTGAGGATGAGCACGCGCGGCGCGTCCCCGGCCTCCGGTCCCATCAGCTCGGCGGTGGCCTGGATCCCGTCCATGACCGGCATTCGTACGTCCATGAGAACCACGTCGGGACGCCGCTCCTGGCAGACCCGCACCGCCTCGGCGCCGTCGCGCGCCGTGCCGACGACGGTGAAGTCCGCCTGGGTGGCGAGAAGCCCGGCGTACCCGGCGCGCACCACCTCGTGGTCGTCGGCCACCACGATCCGCACGGCAGGAACCCGTCCTTCGGCTTCCGAGTCCTCTACAGTGGTCGTCATACGAGAGCCTCCGCCCGCACCGGCAGCCGCGCCTCGACCAGGAAGCCACCGCCACGCGCCGGACCGGTGCACAGGGTGCCGCCGACCGTGGCGGCCCGCTCGCGCATGCCGAGCAGGCCGTGCCCGGCGGTCGGGGACGCGGGCCCCGGCCCGTTGTCGCGCACGCGGATCACCAAGTCGTCCCGCGCGTAACGAAGTTCGACATCGACGGCGGCACCCGGAGCATGCCGGCGGGCGTTGGTGAGGGCCTCCTGCACGATCCGGTAGGCGGTGACCTCGATGCCCGGGTCGAGCGGGGCGACCGGCCCGCTGACGATCAGCCGCGTACGGGAGCCGGAGGCGTCCCGGGACTCGTCGACGAGCTCCAGGAGCTGGCGCAGCCCCGGCTGCGGACGCCGGTTGACCCCCGTGTCGGCGTCCTCCCGCAGCACCCCCAGCAGGCGCCGCATCTCCGTCAGCGCGCTCCGCGCGGTGTCCCCGATGGCGAGCAGCCGGGTGGCACCGTCGGCAGGGAGCCCTGCCGTGGTCAGCCGGGCCGTCTCCGCCTGCACGGCGATCATCGAGATGTGGTGCGCGACCACGTCGTGCAACTCCCTCGCGATGCGCGCCCGTTCACCCCGTGCGGCGTGGGCGAGGAGCGTGTCCGCGAAGGCCCGCTCCGTCGCGCTGTGGGCCAGCGCGGCGCTGCGGACGTGGTGCGTGATGCCCGTCGCGGCCGCCGCCGAGGCGAGCGTGGCCACCAGCACGGCCATCACCCGGGTGGTGAGGTCGTCCTGACTGACGAGGGCCAGCACGACGTACGGCACGACGAGCATTCCGCTGAGCCGGGGCGCCCCCGCTCGTCCCAGCCAGTACACCGAGGCCAGCTGGGCCGCCACCCCCGCCAGCGTGAGGGTGCGGAACGGCGCCAGCGCCAGCACGCCCGCCGAGGTCACGGCCACGGCGGCCCCAGCCCGCGCCGGCAGGACCCGGTCGGTGCCGAGCACGAAGGTGAGTGGCAGGGTGGTGCAGACCCCGAGCAGCAGGGCGAGCGACAGGTTGTCGCGCGGACCCCCGAGTCGGATCAGGACCTCGGCGCAGGCGAGGAGCGCGAGGGCGACCGGGTAGGTCACGGAGGCGGGGAAGTGCCGCAGCAACTTCCGCACCCCCGCGATTCCTTCGCCGCGTCGCGCCGTGTCCTCGCCCATGCCGCCATTGTGCCGTCGGACGCGCCGCGGCGCGTCACCCTGGGGTTTCTCCCTCACACGGGGGACCCGGCCCACGATCCGTCCCTCGTGACAGGGGCGCCGAAGACGGCTCCGTGGCGGGACGACGCCGAGGCCCGCCCGTCCCTAATCTCGCTGGCATGAGCGATGCAACGATCGAAGTCCAGGACCTGCGCAAGCGGTTCGGGCGGACCGTCGCGGTCGACGGACTCACCTTCACCGTCCGGCCGGGACAGGTCACCGGTTTCGTGGGTCCGAACGGGGCGGGCAAGTCCACCACCATGCGGGCCGTGCTCGGCCTGGACACTCCCGACGAGGGTCGCGCCCTCATCGGCGGCCGTCCCTACCACGCCCTGCGCTCACCGCTGTTGGAGGTCGGCGCGCTCCTCGACGCGGCCGCCCTGCACCCCAGCCGGCGCGGACGCGACCATCTGCGCTGGCTGGCGCACTCGCACGGGCTGTCCCTGCGCCGGGTCGACGAGGTGCTCGAACAGGTGGGCATGGACCAGGCCGCCCGCCGCCGCGCGGGCGGCTACTCACTCGGTATGCGCCAGCGCCTGGGCATAGCGGCCGCGTTGCTCGGAGACCCTCCGGTGCTCCTGCTCGACGAACCGGTCAACGGCCTCGATCCCGAGGGCATCCAGTGGATCCGCGGCCTGCTGCGCCGGCTGGCCGGGGAGGGCCGCGCCGTCCTGGTCTCCAGCCACCTCATGAGCGAGCTGGAGGACACCGCTCACCACCTGCTGGTCGTCGGCCGTGGCCGCCTCATCGCGGACACCTCCGTCGCCACCCTGCTCGCCGCCGCGTCCGGCGGCCGCGTGGCCCTGCGCACGGGCGCCCGCACGGAGGCGATGGAGCTGCTCACCCGGGAGGGCGGCACGGTCGCGGTCACCAGCGCCGACACCCTCACGGTCACCGGTCTGCCCGCGGAGCGGATCGTCGCGCTGCTCGCCGCGGCCCGCGTCCCCTTCGCCGAGGTCGGCGCGCACCGGGCCTCGTTGGAGGAGGCGTACATGGAGCTCACCAGGGACGCGGCGGAGTTCACGTCGACTCCGGAGCCGACGGACCGCGAGGTGACCCGATGACCTCGACCTTCACCCCCTACCGTTCTCCGCTCAAGCCCGCCCGCGAGGGATTCGGGCGCCTGTTGCGCGCGGAATGGAGCAAGTTCTGGACGGTACGCGTGTGGGTGCTGGCGCTCGCCGTGGCGGCCGCGGTCACGGTCGCGATCTCCCAGCTCGCCGCGAGCGGCTCCGTCGACGATTCCAACGAGCACCCGCTCACCGTCGGGCCCGACGGCACCCGCGTCAACGACACCTTCCACTACGTCCACCGGTCCCTCCCGGCGGACGGCGGCGTGACCGTCCGCGTGTCCGACCTGAAGGGCGGCGGCGGCCGGGACCCGGAGCCGTGGGCGAAGGCCGGCGTGCTGGTCAAGGCGAGCACGAAGGCCGGCAGTCCGTACGCGGCCCTGATGCTCACTCCCGACCACGGTGTCCGCCTCCAGTGGAACTTCACGCACGACAAGGCCGGCAGTGCCGCCTCCGGCACGGCCCCCCACTGGCTGCGCATGACCCGCTCGGGCACCCACCTGACCGGATACGAGTCCTCCGACGGCGCCCACTGGACGAAGGTCGGCGCGGTCACCCTGCCGGAGCTGCCGAACACGGCGCAGGCGGGCCTGTTCGTCGCCTCACCGCTGCACAACACTCTGCGCCGCTCGTTCGGTGGCACGTCGGCGACGGCCGGTAGCGCGACCGCAGGGGCGACTTTCGACCACCTGGCCCTGAGCGGTGCCACCTCGACCGGCTCGGCCGCCTGGACGAGCACGGACGTGGGCGCCCCCGATCCGAACGACCCGGACACCCCGCAGTCCGGCCCCGCCCGCGTCGAGCCTGGCACCACCGCCGTCTCGGCGACCGGTGTCTACACCCTCACCGGCCAGGGAGACATCGCCCCCGAGGACACCGGCGGCGACGTCGTCCAGATGAGCTTCCAGGGCGTCTTCGTGGCCGTTCTCTTCATGGTCGCCCTGGGGACCCTGTTCATCACGACCGAGTACAAGCGCGGCATGATCCGTACGACGTTCACGGCGACCCCGCGCCGGGTGCGGGTCCTCACCGCGAAAGCCCTGGTGATCGGGAGCATCACCTTCGCCGTCAGCCTGCCGGCCACGGCGATCGCCTTCCTCCTGGCCCAGCGCACGATGCGTTCCCAGGGCTTCGCGCCACCCGCCTACCCCGACCTGTCACTCCTCGACTCGCCCGCCCTGCGCGCGGTGGTGGGCAGCGCGGCACTGCTGTCCCTGGTGGCGGTCCTCGCCCTCGCCCTGGGAGCGATACTCCGCAACAGCGCGGGCGCGATCACGGCCGTCGTGGTCCTGGTGATCCTGCCGCAGATCCTCGCCTTCGCCCTCCCGCTCCCGGTCGGGCAGTGGCTGCTGCGTGCGACGCCGGCCGCGGCTTTCGCGGTCCAGCAGGGCAAGACGTACTACCCCCAGGTGCAGCACAACTGCCTGCCGGAGAGCGGCTGTTACCCCATGGCCCCGTGGAACGGCTTCGCCGTGCTGTGTGCGTACGCGGCCGTGGCGCTCGCCCTCGCGGCCTGGCGCCTGCGCAGGAGGGACGTATGAGGCCTGCGAGGCCGGCATCCAGCGCCCACCCCGCGGGGCCCGCACCTCACCCCGCACCCCACCCTCTGCTCCGCACGCAGTCCGCACTTCGCGCACTCCACGCCGAGTGGACCAAACTCCGCACGCTGCCCAGCAGTTGGCTGCTGCTGGCCGCGACGGTGGCCCTGACCTTCGCGGTGGGCACTGCCGCAGTGTCCTCGGTCAGCACCCGGGAGTGCGCGAGCGCCGCGGCCTGCCACGAGGACACGGTGAAGCTAGCCCTGACGGGTGTGTGGCTGGGCCAGGCGACCGTCCTCGTCCTGGGCGCCCTGTCGATGGGGGCGGAGTACGGCACGGGCACGGTACGGACGACGCTGACGGCGATCCCGCGCCGGGCGAGGGTCCTGGCGTCGAAGGCGGCGGTGCTGGCCGCGGCGACGGGTGTCGCGGCCGGCACGGCGATCCTCGCCTCCCTCGCCACGGCCCGCTGGATTCTCCCGGCCAACGGCTTCACCCCTGAGGCGGGCTACCCCCTCCTCTCCCTCACCGACATCCCCACCCTCCGGGCTGCCCTCGGCTCCACCCTCTGCCTGATCCTCATAGCTCTCCTGGGCCTGGGGCTGGCGGTCCTGCTCCGCGATAGCGCGGCGGCGATCACCACAGGCCTGGGCGTCCTCTACGTGGTCCCGCTCATGACGGACCTCCTGGGCTCACCCACCTGGAAGGACCGCCTCGAACGCTGGGCCCCCATACCGGCGGGTCTCGCCATCCGGGCGACGAAGGACCTCGCCCGCCTGCCGATCGGCCCCTGGCCGGGGCTGGGGGTGCTGGCGGCATACGCGCTGGGGGTGCTGCTGGTGAGCGGCGCGACATTCACACGCCGGGACGCGTAGCCGGGAAATCCGTGGCCCACAGGGTGTCTTCACGCCTAGCCTCGATCCTCATGAGCACCCTGCAGACGATCCACGACGTACCCGTGATGATGTGTGCCGCCGAGGGCGAGGTCATCGGAAGCGAGGGCGACGTCCTGGATCTCATCGGCAACGCCTCCTACCAGGGTGCCCAGTGGGTGGTCATTCCCGCCGAGCGGTTCGACGAGGCCTTCTTTCAGCTGCGTACCCGCGTGGCCGGTGACATCGTCCAGAAGTTCGCCAACTACCGGATGGCACTCGCCGTCCTCGGCGACATCTCCCGCCACATGGAGGCCAGTTCGGCGCTGCGGGACTTCGTCCGTGAGTGCAACCGGGGGCGGCAGACCTGGTTCCTCACCGATGTCGAGGAACTGCGGGAACGCCTGAAGGGCTGACGAGTGAGGGGCTGACGGCTGAAGGGCCGGGCGTGTTGCGCGGTGGCGTTGCCGGCATCCGGCCTCATGACCGTTCAGGCTTTCGGGCGAGGAACGTGGCGACCGTCCTCTTGGCGCCCTCGCCGGGCTCCTGTACCAGCCGCGCGGTGACGACGAGCCCGGCCCGCTCCAACAGCTCGGCAACCCGGTCCGGCGGCACCAGGTAGGACTCGAAGGACACCGGATGGCCGCCGTACGCCTGCGTCGGACGCAGACGCTCTCCGGCTCCCACGTAACCGGCGATCATCAGACGGCCGCCGGCCGCGAGCGTGCGAGCGAACTCGGCGAACACGACGGGCAACAACTCCGGTGGCGTGTGGTGGACGGAGTAGTAGGCGAGGATGCCGCCGAGCTCGTCGTCCTCGAGGGGCAGCTCGGTCATCGACCCGACGGCGAAACGCAGCCCCGGGTGGGCCCGACGGGCCAGCTCGACCATCGCGGGCGAGAGGTCGATGCCGAAGACGGACACCCCCAGGTCGGCGAGATGGGCCGTCACCAGGCCGGGCCCGCATCCCAGGTCCGCGAGGGCGCCGACGCCGGCCGTCCGCACCATCTCGGCGAACGCGACGAGCATCGCGCGCGACAGCGGATCCAGCTGCGCCGGGGTCTTGACCCATTCGGCGTAGTCGGCGGCGACCCTGTCGTACGACTCCCGGACGGCGGCGAGGTAGGCGAGATCCATCACGCGGACGACAGTAGGGGAGAGCCCTCGACCTCCGTAACCACCAGGGCGTATGCGGGAGGTGACGTCATCCCCCACCCGGGGCCCCGTGGTACCTCGGTACTACCTGCCGCACCTCATTGAGCTCCCGGGTACCACGGATCCCGGTCCGCGGGCCCCTAGCGTGGCGAGTGAGCAGTCTGGCGGGGTCAGGCCCCCCGAGCGTGAGGGAAGAACGATGATCGAGGCACATCAGCTGACGAAGCGGTACGGGGAGAAGACGGCGGTCGACCGGCTCGACTTCGTCGTCAGGCCCGGCACCGTCACCGGCTTCCTGGGCCCGAACGGCGCGGGCAAGTCCACCACCATGCGCATGATCGTCGGACTGGACGCGCCGTCCGGCGGCAGCGTGACGGTCAACGGCAAGCACTACGCCGAGCACACCGCGCCGCTCCAGGAGGTCGGCGCGCTGCTGGAGGCCAAGTCGATCCACCCCGGCCGCTCCGCGTTCGACCACCTGATGGCGCAGGCCTACACCCACGGCATTCCGCGCCGCCGGGTGGACGAGGTCATCGAGCTGACCGGTCTGCAGTCCGTGGCCAAGAAGCGCGCGGGCGCCTTCTCCCTCGGCATGGGCCAGCGGCTGGGCATCGCCGCCGCGCTCCTCGGCGACCCGGCCACCATCATGCTCGACGAGCCCGTCAACGGACTGGACCCCGAGGGCGTGCTGTGGATCCGCAACCTGCTGACCGGACTCGCGGCGGACGGCCGCACGGTCTTCGTCTCCTCGCACCTGATGAGCGAGATGGCGCTGGTCGCCGACCACCTGATCGTCGTCGGCCGCGGGCGCCTGCTCGCCGACACCACCGTGCAGGAGCTGGTCCAGCAGGCCGGCGGCGACACCGTCACCGTGGCCTCCGACCAGTCGGCCCGCCTGCGCGAGGTGCTGGCCGGCCCCGGCGTCGAGATCACCGGCGAGGTCGGCTCCGAGGAGCTGCACGTGACGGGCCTGTCCGCGCGGGCCATCGGTCTCAAGGCCGCCGAGCACGGCATCCCCCTGTTCGAGCTCAGCTCCCGGACCGTCTCGCTGGAACAGGCCTTCATGGACCTGACCCGTGACGCCGTCGAGTACCACGCCACCGCCACCGTCGAGGCCCCC
The DNA here is from genome assembly GCF_055582885.1 of Streptomyces sp. NPDC107454. NCBI lineage: Bacteria > Bacillati > Actinomycetota > Actinomycetes > Kitasatosporales > Streptomycetaceae > Streptomyces > Streptomyces sp. NPDC107454. The sequence continues at coordinate 168,548 of NZ_JBVJPA010000011.1, forward strand.
GGGAGGGCGGCATGAGCACCATCACCATCACCGACAGCTCAGCGCCCGCACCGGCGCGGACCCTGCGTCCCGAGTACAAGGTCACCGGCCGGCGCGTGCTGCGCTCGGAGTGGGCCAAGCTGTGGTCCCTGCGCTCCACCTGGATCACCCTCGGTCTGGGCCTGCTCTTCCTGGTCGCGTTCGGCGTGATCGCCGCCGCGCACTACAAGTCCCAGATCAACTCCGGTGAGCGGCTGCGCCCGGACGAGGCCACGGCCACCGCGCTCAGCCTCTCCGTGTTCGGTACGAACTTCGCCCAGCTGGCGCTCGGCGTCCTGGGCGTGCTGGTCACCGCCGGCGAGTACTCCACCGGCATGATCCGCTCCACGCTGGCCGCCGTCCCGCGCCGCCTGCCGGTGCTGTGGTCCAAGTCGGCGGTGTTCGGCCTGGTCGCCCTCGTCGTCTCCACCATCGGCGTCTTCATCGCGTTCATGATCACCAGTGGGATCGTCTCCGGCACCCCGGCGGCCCTCACGATCTCCCACTCCGGTGTCGTGCGCAGCCTGCTGGGCGCGGGCCTCTACCTCGGCCTGGTCGGCGTGATCGGCACCGCTCTGGGCGCCCTGCTGCGCTCGGTCGCCGGCGGCATATCGGTCCTGGTCGCCTCGCTGATGCTGATCCCCGGCCTGATCTCGCTGCTGCCCACCTCGTGGCAGGACAACATCAGCCCGTACCTGCCAAGCAACGCGGGTGAGTCGATGTTCGCGCTCACCCACGACTCGACGGCCCTCGCGCCCACGGCCGGGCTCCTGGTCTTCCTCGGCTGGACCGTGCTCGCCCTGGCGGGCGCCGCCTACCGCCTCCTGCGCACCGACGCCTGACGTTCTGACGCCTGACGAAGAGGCACCCGGAGAGACACGCGGACAGAGAGGCGGCCGGACACACAATGGACAGGTGACACCCATGAACGCGGACGAGTGATCCCCATGAGCATCGACACCGCCCACCCAGGGACGACTCCCTCCGACCTGTCCCTCGCGGAGGCGGAGCTCCCGTGGAACCACCCTCTGGCCCGTGGGCTGTCCCGGCTCGGCCGACGGCTCAAGCAGGGCGACCGGAACCATCCGTGGGTCCTGGACACGGGCGTGATCGTGGTCGTGGCGCTGATGTTCTGCGTGCCGGACCTGGTGCACGACGACGACGGCCGACGACACGCCTTCGACACCCAGGTCACCCACCTGCCCTGGCCGGTGACCGTCGCCCTGCAGGCCGGACTGGTCCTGCCGCTGCTGTGGCGGCGGCGAAGGCCGTCACTCGCCTTCGCCGTGATCGCCGCGGTGCTCTTCCTCCAAGTGGCGCTGGGAGTCTGGCTCCGCGCCGACGTCGCCCTGCTGATCGCCCTCTACAGCCTGGTGCTGCACGGACAGCTGCGGCGGCTGCCCATGGCCTGCGCGGTCACCGCGGCCGCCCTCGGCCTGGTCGCCCTGCGGCTGCCGTCCGCGGTGTCCGTCCTGGACGCGCTGTTCTTCCTGTTCAGCACGATCACCGCGGCGGTCGCGCTCGGTCTGGCCGTACGGATCCGGCGCGCCCAGCTCGCCGTCCTGCGCGACCGCGCGACCCGCCTGGAGATCGAACGCGACCAGCGCAGCAAGCTCGCCGCCGCCGCCGAACGCACCCGGGTGGCCCGCGAGATGCACGACATCGTCGGCCACAACCTCTCCGTCATCATTACGCTCGCCGACGGTGGCGCGTACGCGACCGACATCGCACCGGAACGCGGCAAGCAGGCCCTGCTGCTCATCGGTGACACCGGGCGTCAGGCGCTGGGCGAACTGCGCCGCATGCTCGGCGTGCTGCGCGAGCAGACCCAGACCCCCGCCGCGCCCCAGCTCAGCCCCCAGCCGGGCATCGCGGACATCGACGCCCTGTGCGCCCGGATCCGCGCCGCCGGTCCCCAGGTCGTCTACCGCACGGGCGGCGAGCTGGACACCCTCGACCGCGGGGTCCAGCTGACGGTGTACCGCATAGTGCAGGAAGCACTCACCAATGCCCTCAAGCACGCGGGCCACGACACCCGCGTCGAGCTCGCGGTCGGCGTCAAGGACACGCGGCTGCGCATCGACGTCCACGACACCGGCCGGGGCGGCGGTACCGTCCCTCCCGGGCCGTCCCAGGAGGAAGGACACGGACTCGCCGGCATGAGAGAACGCGCAGCCCTCTACAGCGGGACCGTCGTTGCGGGGCCCGCCCCCGGCGGGGGATGGACGGTGCGGGCCACCCTCGACCTCACCCCGCCGGCCGAGACCTCGGCCGAGACCGATGTCACCCCGCCGGCCGCCACGGGCGGTGCGGTGTGACCACCGTGCTCATCGTGGACGACCAGCCACTGCAACGCCTCGGCTTCCGGATGCTCCTGGAGAGCACCCCCGACACCGAAGTCGTCGGCGAGGCGGCCCACGGCGCCGACGCCGTGCGCAGGGCCGCCGAACTGCGCCCGGACGTGATCCTCATGGACGTACGGATGCCCGGCATGGACGGCATCGAGGCCACCCGTCGCGTGGTCGCCTCCGGCGACCGCTCCCGCGTCCTCATCCTGACCACGTTCGACCTGGACGAATACGCCCACGCGGCGCTGCGCGCGGGAGCCAGCGGATTCCTCCTCAAGGACGCCCACCCCGAGGAACTGCTGGCCGGCATCCGCGCGGTCGCGGCGGGCGACGCGGTGATCGCTCCGGCACTGACCCGCCGCCTCCTCGACGCCTACGCCAAGCACCTGCCCCGGGATTCGTCCGGCCGGCCGGGTGAGCCGGGTCCAAGGACGGCGGACGACCCCCGGGTACGCGCTCTCACCGAACGGGAGTACGAGATCTTCGTCGCCATCGGCCAGGGGTGGAGCAACAGCGAGATCGCCGAGCGTCTGGTCGTCGCCGAATCCACCGTGAAGACCCATGTCGGCCGGGTCCTGGCGAAGGTGGGAGCCCGCGACCGCGTCCAGGCCGTCATCCTCGCCTACGACCTCGGCCTCGCCCACCCGAACCCACCCGAATAAACGGGCAGCGGGGCGGCGTACGCGGATATGCCGAGCGCCCGCCCTCCCGCTGGGGGAGTCAGAGGGCGGGCGCGCTCAGGGCACCGGCGTGAGCCGAGGGCTCAGGCGTTCTTGATCGCCGAGATGTCGAAGGTCAGCTTGATCTTGTCGGAGACGAGGACGCCACCGGTCTCCAGGGCCGCGTTCCAGGTCAGGCCCCACTCGGAGCGCAGGATCTCCGCCTTGCCCTCGAAGCCGACGCGCTCGTTGCCGAAGGGGTCCTTCGCGGAGCCGTTGAACTCCAGGTCGATGGAGAGCGGCTTGGTGACGCCGAGGATCGACAGGTCGCCGGTGATCCGGTAGTCGTCGCCGCCGAGGGCCTCCGCCTTGGTGGAGCGGAAGGTCATCGTCGGGAACTCGTCGATCTTGAAGAAGTCGGAGCTCTTCAGGTGGCCGTCACGGTCCGCGGAGCCCGTCTCGATGCTGTCCATCTTGACGTCGATCGTGGCGGTGGACTTGGACGGGTCCGTGCCGTCCAGGTGCAGGGTGCCGTCGAAGTCCTTGAAGTAGCCCTTGACGTTCGTCACCATGGCGTGACGGGCGACGAAACCGATCTCCGAGTGGGACGGGTCGATCGTGTACTCGCCCGTGAGCGCCGCGAGTTCGGGGCTCACAGCGGCGGGGGCCGTGGTCGCGGCGGCGGGGGTGTCGGTGGTCTTGCGGCCGAAGATGCCCATGACGTGCTCCTAGGGGGACGGGTCGCGGTTTCGTCGGGAAGCCGAAAACCGCGGCAGAGAGTTTGTTGAAGATTCAACGAGGCCAACAAGGGAGACAGTAGACCTATTCCGTTCAAGTTTCAACATCATCCGCCATGTGTTTACGACGTTACGTTGCGCTTCGTCGACCCGCTTCCCGGCGGTCACTCCCCGGTCTCCCGCGGCGGTCTGCGTATCCTCGCTCCACCTGTACAGGGGTCGGGCCGAAGGCCCGGTGTACTCCGAACGGGTCCCGTCCAAGGCTCCGTGTCACTCTAGGGATGGCATGGGTCCCTCGCGAATGTGAGCGGGCTCTCAGCTCGCGACTTTGTGCGACCCCTACAAGCCAGATGCCCTCTGAGCAGTCAGATCGCCTGCATGCCGTCACGGTTCTGTTCAGGGGTACCAGGAAAACGGGCCGGAGACTGTACGGAGTCGACGGCCCGGTTTTCTTGTTCGACTTCGTATGGTCGCTACATGACCGTTTTGGATGAGGCCGCACCCTCAGGCGAACCCACGGACGCACGCGGGCGCGTGGCCGAACTGCACGCGATTCGTGCGGCGGCGCTGCGAGGACCCAGCGAGAAGGCGACCGAGGCGCAGCACGCCAAGGGCAAGCTGACCGCCCGGGAGCGCATCGAGCTGCTTCTCGACCCCGGGTCCTTCCAGGAGGTCGAGCAGCTGCGCCGGCACCGGGCGACCGGGTTCGGCCTGGAGGCCAAGAAGCCGTACACCGACGGAGTCGTCACCGGCTGGGGCACGGTGGAGGGCCGTACGGTCTTCGTCTACGCGCACGACTTCCGTATCTTCGGCGGCGCGCTGGGCGAGGCGCACGCCACGAAGATCCACAAGATCATGGACATGGCCATCGCGGCCGGTGCGCCGCTGGTCTCCCTCAACGACGGTGCGGGCGCCCGCATCCAGGAGGGTGTGAGCGCGCTCGCCGGCTACGGCGGCATCTTCCAGCGCAACACGAAGGCGTCCGGCGTCATCCCGCAGATCAGCGTGATGCTCGGCCCGTGCGCGGGCGGCGCCGCCTACAGCCCCGCGCTGACGGACTTCGTGTTCATGGTCCGTGAGACCTCGCAGATGTTCATCACCGGCCCCGACGTCGTCAAGGCGGTCACCGGCGAGGAGATCACCCAGAACGGGCTCGGCGGCGCCGACGTCCACGCGGAGACCTCCGGTGTCTGTCACTTCGCCTACGACGACGAGGAGACCTGCATCGCCGAGGTGCGTTACCTCCTGTCGATGCTCCCGCAGAACAACCGCGAGAACCCGCCGCACGCGACCTCGCAGGACCCCGCGGACCGCCGCTCGGACGTCCTCCTGGACCTGGTCCCGGCGGATGGCAACCGCCCCTACGACATGACGAAGGTCATCGAGGAACTCGTCGACGACGGCGACTACCTGGAGGTCCACGAGCGCTGGGCCCGCAACATCATCTGCGCGCTGGCCCGTCTGGACGGCCAGGTGGTGGGCATCGTCGCCAACCAGCCGCAGTCCCTCGCGGGCGTGCTGGACATCGAGGCGTCCGAAAAAGCTGCGCGCTTTGTCCAGATGTGTGACGCTTTTAATATTCCGATCGTCACCCTCCTGGACGTTCCCGGATTCCTGCCCGGGGTTGACCAGGAGCACGGCGGGATCATCCGGCACGGCGCCAAGCTGTTGTACGCGTACTGCAACGCGACGGTGCCGCGGATCTCGCTCATCCTGCGCAAGGCGTACGGAGGTGCCTACATCGTCATGGACAGCCAGTCCATCGGGGCCGACCTCACCTACGCCTGGCCCACCAACGAGATCGCCGTGATGGGTGCGGAAGGTGCGGCCAACGTCATCTTCCGCCGGCAGATCGCCGAGGCCGCCGACCCCGAGGCCATGCGCGTACGCATGGTCAAGGAGTACAAGGCCGAACTCATGCACCCCTACTACGCGGCCGAGCGGGGCCTGGTCGACGACGTCATCGACCCGGCGGAGACCCGCGAGGTGCTGATCCGCTCCCTGGCCATGCTGCAGTCGAAGCACGCGGACCTGCCCTCCCGCAAGCACGGCAACCCCCCGCAGTAACCCTGCGGATCCTCCGCGGTACCGCCGCGGAAACCTCTCTCACGGAGACTGAAACCTATGGACACCCCTGACATCCGCGTCGAGAAGGGCCACGCCGAGCCCGAGGAAGTCGCCGCCATCACGGCCATCCTCCTGGCCCGCGCCGCCGCCCAGCCGGACACCACCCCCACCCACCGTGGCCGTGCGAAGGCAGGCTGGCGCCGCCTGGAGCGCGAGCCCGGCTTCCGCGCCCCGCACAGCTGGCACGGCTAGCCCGAGGCACCTCAGCAACGGGGAAGGGCCCGCTCTGTGAAGAGCGGGCCCTTCCCTTTGTCTTTCTGTCCTTGTCCCGGAGCGAAGGAAGGGGCGCCCTCTCCACCGAGTGGAGAGGGCGCCCCTTCCGTTGCTCCGCCGCGCGGAGGCGCTACCGCAGACGTGCCATCAGGGCGTGCTCGACCAGCGTGATCAGCGCCGACTTCGCGTCGGCGCGGTGCCGGGCGTCCGTCGTGATGATCGGCGTGTCGGGGCCGATCTGAAGGGCTTCCCGGACCTCGTCCGGGTTGTAGGGCTGGTTGCCGTCGAAGCCGTTGAGGGCGATGACGAACGGCAGACCGCTGTTCTCGAAGTAGTCGACCGCGGGGAAGCAGTCGGCGAGACGGCGGGTGTCGACCAGGACGATCGCGCCGATGGCGCCGCGGACCAGGTCGTCCCACATGAACCAGAAGCGGTCCTGACCGGGAGTACCGAACAGGTACAGGATCAGGTCCTGGTCCAGGGTGATGCGGCCGAAGTCCATGGCGACGGTGGTCGTCGTCTTGTCTCCGGTGTGCGTGAGGTCGTCGATGCCCGCGGACGCGGACGTCATGACGGCCTCGGTACGCAGCGGGTTGATCTCCGAGACGGCCCCGACGAACGTGGTCTTGCCCACGCCGAAGCCGCCCGCCACCACGATCTTCGCGGACGTGGTGGAGCGGGAAGGCCCTCCGCTAGAGCTTGCGAAGTCCACTGAGCACCCTTTCGAGCAAAGTCACGTCTGGCTGGCCGCCGGCGTTCTCGTCGCCGCCGGGCTGATGGATGGCGACCAGGCCCGCCTCCGCCAAGTCGGCGACGAGAATCCTGGCCACACCGAGAGGGATCGTCAGCAGCGCCGAGATTTCGGCCACCGACTTGATCTCGCGGCAGAGGTTGCAGATCCGCTGATGTTCGGGCAACTGGCCCTGCATCTGGTGCGGTTGTGCGGTGGTGTGCACCAGTGCCTCGATGGCGAGCTGGTAGCGGGGCCTGGTGCGGCCGCCCGTCATCGCGTACGGACGCACCAGAGGGTTGTTCGACGATCCCGCGGGCGCCGCCTCGGGGGTGCGTCGCTGAGGCTGCACAGGCTGAATACGCGGTGCCGGCGGCTGGTCGTACGGCGAGGGGCCGGGGCCCTGCGGTGCGTACGGCTGCTGGCGTCGGTGACTTGGCGCGGAGGGGAAGTTGTATCGGTTCGGGTTCTGTGAACCGTCACCCTGGCCCTGCCCCTGGCCGGGGCCGTACGACCAGTTGCCCGAAGACGAACCGCCTGGGGGTGTTGCCACTTTCTCCTCCTCCGACTGTGCCGGGCACCCATCACTGTGGGACCGCGTCCCGAAACCTTACGGCCCCGGGACGCCAAAACGCACGGTCTGTCTGTTAGTTGAGAAGGCTCCCTTGGAGCTCCGCTCGAAGATCCGGGGTCAGAACCGTACCGGCACGGTCCACCAGAAGGGCCATCTCGTACCCGATGAGACCGATGTCCGCTTCGGGATGTGCAAGGACCGCGAGCGAGGAACCATCAGAAATGGACATGAGGAAGAGGAATCCTCGCTCCATCTCCACAACTGTCTGGTTCACGCTGCCGCCCTCGAAGATGCGGGACGCGCCCGCGGTCAACGAGGTCAGCCCGGACGCGACGGCCGCGAGCTGGTCGGCGCGGTCACGGGGAAAGCCTTCGGACATCGCCAGAAGGAGTCCGTCGGCGGAGACCACCACCGTGTGGGACACCCCGGGGGTGTTGTCCACGAAGTTGGTGATCAACCAGTTGAGGTTCTGCGCCGCCTGGCTCATCGGGCTCACACTAACGCTCCTGGTTGTAGGTGCTGTCAGGACCGAAGCCCTGGCCGTTCGTGTCACTACCTGCATTGCGTCCCTGCTGGACGCCGCGGCGCAGGTTGCTCAGCCTGCCCCGGATGTCCTCGGGAGCGCGGGAGACCTGGGGGCCGCCCTGTGGGGTCGTTTCCGCGGTTCCCTCGACCAGATTGGCCTTGGGCACCCGCCGGGGAAGGCCGGACGAGGTGACCCCGCCCGCCTTGGGCTTCTTGAGCTGCTCGGCGCGCTGCCAGCGGTTGTCGTTGGACGTACGCCAGTCGCCGTCGCCGTTGCTCGCGGTGGCCGCAGGCGGTGCCTGAACCCCCTGGGTGCCCTGGTCCACGGGCCGCTGGCCGTTGGTGCCGCTCGCGGCGGATCCGCGGCGCGGCAGCCCGGCGTCGGTCAGCGCATGGGGGGCGGAGGTGGTCGGTCCCGGACGGCTGAAGCCTACGCGGTCCTGCTCACTCACGTCAGCGGCCTGCGAAGATTCCGCTTCGGGAGCGTACTCGGACGGGTAGCCGTTGCGGTACGAGTCCTGCTGCGGCCAGTCGTCCTGGTAGGACGGCTCGTCGAAGGTCGAGAAGGTGTCCGAAGCGGAACTCCGGGCTCCCGTGTGCTCCTCCTGGACCGGCTCCGCATACGCGGGTTCCGGGTAGCCGCCGTTCGACGGGAAGTACGTCTCGTCGTACGTCCCCTGCTGCGGTTCCTCGTACCCCGTCTGCTGGTCGTACGAGGCCTGCTGCTCCTCGTAGGCACCCTGCCCGTTGCCGTAGGCGGCCTGAGCGTCGTCGTACGCGGGCTGGGGAGCCTCGAAACCCTCCGGGTACCTCGGCGGCTCGATGGCCTCCGGCTGGCCCTGCGCCTGGGCCTCCAGGGCCGCACGGCGCTCCTCACGCATCAGCGAGCGCCCCACGGGGTCCAGCTCGCGGATGTCGTCGGGGACCTCCGTGTAGCGGCTGTCGTCGAAACCGAGTTCGGCGGCGGTGCGCATCGGCTGGGCCTGGGACTGGAAGGCCTGCTCCGGCTGGAAGCCCTGCGGCTCCGGGATGATCTGCGAGACCGTGAACTCGTCGCGCTGGAGCTGCTGTTCGCCGCCGCCACCACCGTGGGTGATCGCGTCGGGGAGCATGACGAGCGAGGTCGTACCGGCCTGCTCGCCGGAGGGGCGCAGCTGGACGCGGATGCCGTGCCGGTCGGACAGGCGGCCGACCACGAACAGGCCCATGCGCTGCGAGATCGCGGCGTCCACGGTCGGCGGGTTGGCCAGCTTGTGGTTGATGTCCGCGAAGTCCTCGGCGGTGAGGCCGATGCCCTTGTCGTGGATCTCGACCATGATGCGGCCGTCGGGCAGCCGGGTCGCGGTGACGCGGACCTTGGTCTGCGGGGAGGAGAACGTGGTGGCGTTCTCCAGGAGCTCGGCGAGCAGGTGCACGAGGTCGGTCACGGCACGGCCGTGGATCTCGGCCTCCGGGACGCCGGAGAGCTCGATGCGCTCGTACTGCTCCACCTCGGAGGAGGCGGCGCGCAGGACGTCCACGAGGGGCACCGGCTGGTCCCAGCGGCGGCCGGGCTCCTCGCCCGCGAGGACGAGGAGGTTCTCGCCGTTGCGGCGCATACGGGTCGCGAGGTGGTCCAGGCGGAAGAGGTTCTCCAGCTGGTCCGGGTCGGCCTCGTTGTTCTCCAGGTCGGTGATGAGGGTCAGCTGGCCCTCGATCAGGGACTGGTTGCGGCGCGACAGGTTGGTGAAGATCGCGTTGATGTTGCCCCGCAGGAGGGCCTGCTCGGCGGCGAGCCGGACGGCCTCGCGGTGGACCTGGTCGAAGGCGCGGGCGACTTCGCCGATCTCGTCCGTGGTGGTGATCGGGATCGGTTGGACGCGGGTGTCCACGCGGCCCGGGTCGGTGCGCGAGAGCTGGTCGACCAGCATCGGCAGACGCTGCTCGGCGACCCCGAAGGCCGCGTTGCGCAGCTGGCGCATCGCACGGCTCATCTGGCGGGCCATGAGCCCGGCCAGGATGAAGGCGGCGAGCAGGGCGATCACGACGATGGCGCCGTTGAGGTAGGCCCGGCGCTGGGCGTCGGAGGCGATGCTTCCGGCGTCGTTGACGGCCCGGTCGATGAGTTCCTTCTCGACCTGGCTGTAGCCCTGGAACTTGAGGGTGGCGGCGGCCATCCACGTCTCGGGAGTGATGCCCTGAGCGGCGAGCTGGGTGGGCGTGGCGCCGCTGGCGATCGCCTGGATCATCTTGTCCATGGCGGGCGGCGCCACGAAGGTCCCGCCCGCGGCCTCGGTCCTGCTCTTGGCCGTGGCCAGCTGGCTCTTGCCCTCGGCGGTCTTCTGCTCCATCACCGTGGTGAGCCGGGCGGCGTCCGCCTCGGTACCACCGGAGACGTACTCCTGAAGAGCGATGTTCTCCAGGTACGCGTACGAGGTGAAGGAGGTGACCTGCAGCGCGTGGTTCTTCGTGTCGGTGCTGGGCTTGACCAGCAGGTGGGTGCCGATCGAGCGCTGCAGCGACTCGGCGCCCTTGGCGAGCGCGATGGCGTACACCGAACGGCCGTAGCTCGTGATGTTGCCCGTGCCGAGGCCGAGTTCGTTCGAGAACTCCATCAGCAGGTGCTCGACGGTGACGTAGCCCTCTTCGGTCTGCACCGGCTCCATGGACTTGGTGAAGGCGGTCTTGCGGATCTGGTCCAGCTGGGGCTCGGCCTTCACCACCAGGCTCAGCCGGCGCTCAAGACCCTGCTTGGCCGGCATGCCGATGACTTCCTTGTGGAAGGCGTCGGCCATCTGGTCGGTGGTCGCGCGGACCTGCTTGACCGTGGCGTTGTTCCGGTTGCCCTTGAGCAGTGGCTCGGCGGACACGTCGCGCTCGTTGAGCAGAGCCTCGGCGTAGTCGCTGGCGGCCGCCACGATCTTCGCGACCTTCTCGGCGTCGCGGGCCTCCTGCCAGGTGTCGATCGAGTTCTTCACCTGGAAGCCGCCCATGATGAGGCCGACGATCACGGGTATGAGCAGGATCGCGTTCAGCCTGGTGGGTACGCGCCAGTTACGGGGGGACAGACGACCGCCGCTCGGCGCGGGCGCCGGAGTGGGCTCCGGGACGGGCGCCTGTGCGGGCGCCGCGCCGCGCGGCGGCGGGGTGAAGTTGCCCCGTGCCGACGGCTCGGGACCGTTCTTGCTTCGCCTCACTCGACCAACAACCTCTCGGCGTCGGCACCTACGTTGTGCCGCGGTGTCTCCAGCGCCCTTGACTACTGGGCAGTTCAGCGCATTCCAGCACGTCAGGCAGCGCCCTTCCAAACACTCGGAACCGCTGGTTCCGGGTGACGTATCCCCTAGATAAAACGGTCATAAAGAGCGAGCCCCGTCAAAAGACGGGGCTTTTGTGAGCGCAGCGACACCGACTGACCGCGATGCGTGTCGGTGTCCACCGAATTCCATGTCGAAACGTTATGAACACTGTGGCCGACCGTGTCAAACGACACAGCCGGCTCCAATGTCCCTACGACAACTGTCTTATGAAGCTGTCGACTTGAGTGCTACCGCAGACGTGCCATGAGCGCGTGCTCGACCAGCGTGATGAGTGCGCTCTTCGCATCCGCACGGTGCCGGGCGTCCGTCGTGATGATCGGGGCGTCCGGTCCGATCTGGAGCGCCTCGCGCACCTCTTCGGGGTTGTACGGCTGATGTCCGTCGAAGCCGTTGAGGGCGATGACGAACGGCAGGCCGCTGTTCTCGAAGTAGTCGACCGCGGGGAAGCAGTCGGCGAGACGGCGGGTGTCGACCAGGACGACGGCACCGATGGCGCCGCGGACCAGGTCGTCCCACATGAACCAGAAGCGGTCCTGACCCGGCGTACCGAAGAGGTACAGGATCAGGTCCTGGTCCAGGGTGATGCGGCCGAAGTCCATGGCGACGGTGGTCGTCGTCTTGTCTCCGGTGTGGGTCAGGTCGTCGATGCCGGCGGACGCGGACGTCATGACGGCCTCGGTGCGCAGCGGGTTGATCTCCGAGACGGCGCCGACGAACGTGGTCTTGCCCACGCCGAATCCGCCCGCCACCACGATCTTCGCGGAGGTGGTCGTCCGACCTCCGTCAGAGCTTGCGAAGTCCACTGAGCACCCTTTCGAGCAAAGTCACGTCCGGCGCGCCGCCGTTGTTCTCATCGCCGCCAGGCTGGTGAATGGCGACGAGTCCGGCCTCCGCGAGGTCCGCGACGAGGATCCTGGCCACGCCCAACGGCATGGACAGGAGGGCCGACACCTCGGCCACCGACTTGACCTCACGGCAGAGGTGGCAGATCCGCTGGTGCTCGGGGAGCAGCCCCATCAACTGCGCGGGGTCGGCCGTAGTGCTGATCAGTGCCTCGATGGCGAGTTGGTACCGCGGCCGGGTCCGGCCGCCGGTCATCGCGTACGGACGTACCAGCGGCTGGTCGCCCTCATCCCCGTACGGCTGTGCGTACGGATCATGAGAGGCGGTGGGCGGGGTCATGAATCCTCCGGGCGGGACAGCAAGTCGGTCATTCGTGCCGTCTGTTGGGGCCGGTGGGGGGATTGTGGCGGCCGGACGGTGATTTCGTGCAGTCTCTAGAACCAGGGCCCTTTAGTGGAGCAGACTTCCCTGGAGTTCAGCGCGCAGGTCCGGCGTGAGTACGGCACCCGCCCGGTCGACGAGCAGCGCCATCTCGTAACCGACAAGGCCGATGTCGCACTCCGGGTGGGAGAGGACCGCCAGGGACGAGCCGTCCGAGACGGACATGAGGAAGAGAAAGCCGCGCTCCATTTCGACGACCGTCTGGGCCACCGTGCCGCCCTCGAAGATCCGGGAGGCCCCGGCGGTCAGCGAGGTCAGGCCGGAGGCGACGGCCGCAAGCTGGTCGGCGCGGTCGCGTGGGAATCCTTCGGACATGGCCAGAAGGAGCCCGTCGGCGGACACGACGACGGTGTGGGACACCCCGGGGGTGTTGTCCACAAAGTTGGTGATCAACCAGTTCAGGTTCTGTGCCGCCTGGCTCATCGGGCTCAACTAACGCTCCTGCTGGTGAGTGGGGCTGGGGAAGCTGCCGGTCTGGCCGGTACCGGCCTGTCGACCCTGCTGAATGCCCCTACGGAGATTGGTCAGCCGGCCGCGTACGTCATCAGGCGCACGGGAGACCTGCGGACCGGTTTGGTGCTGTTGCTGCTGTGCCGTGCCCGCGACGAGGTTGGCTCGCGGGACGCGGCGCGGCAGGCCTGAGGTGGTGACCCCGCCCGCCGACGGTTGACGGACGCGTTCTGCCTGCCGGACGAGGTCGTCGTTCGGCGAGGTGCGCCAGTTGGCGGAGGCCGGTGCGGCGGCCGGCCGTTGCGGTGGTGCTGTGGGGGTCTGGGGCGGCTGCTGCGAGCCGTTGGTGTGGACGCCGTTGTTCTGGGCCCCGTTGTTCTGGGCGCCGTTGTGAGCTCCGTTGGGGGAGCCGTTCTGAGAGCCGTTCGCCTGACCGTGGAACCAGTTGGTCTCCAGCGTGTCGTACAGCGGCGTACGTCCGTCACCCGGCCCCGTCGCCGGCGGCAGCGCCTCGGGCTCCTGCGGACGCGTGGGCCGCTGCTGCGGGGGCGCGGGGCGCTCGAACTGGCCGGTGGACGAGGGGTCCTGGCGGTTGCCGTAGCCCGGCGTCGCGAACTGGCCCGTCGACGAGGGGTCCTGGCCGTTGCCGTAACCCGGCCGGGTGAACTGGCCGGTGGACGACGGGTCCTGGGAACCGCCGTAACCGGGCGTCGCGAACTGGCCCGTGGACGACGGGTCCTGGGAGGCGCCGTAGCCCGGGGTCGCGTACTGGCCCGTGGTGGACGGGTTCGGGGCGGCCGGAGCCGTGCCCGAGGAGCCGTACACGTCGGGACGGACGAACTGACCGTTGTTCTGCCCGTTGTTCTGCGGCGTGTTCATGCCGGGGCGCGGGGCGTCGAAGTCGGGACGGGGGAACCCCGAGGTGGCTGCGGGACCCTGGCGGTCGTCGATCCGCGGCATCTCCGAGGTCGCGGCCGGGTCCTGCCGGTCGTCGATCCGGGGCATGCGCGAAGTGGAGTCGGGTTCCTCGTGACCGCGCGGGGTGTCGAGGGACGCGCGCGGCACCGGCGGCTGTGCGTTGTCGTCGCTCCAGCTCGGCCGCGACTGCTGCGGGCTGCCACCGGGCAGCTCGGCACGCGGACCACCGCGTCCGGGCAGCTGCGGCCTGCGACGGCCGCCGCCCTTGTTGCCCGCGGGCTGCTGCGGAGGAGTGGCCGCGGGGCCGCTGTTGTCACCGAAGTCGAAGCCCTGGCGGGGCGCGGGTCCGTCGCCGAAGCCCTGGGGGGCACCGGTTCCGGCGGCCTGCAGGCCCTGCGGGCCCTGTCCGAAGGCACCCGCACCGGCCGGGGCCGGCCGGCCCTGGTTGCCGGGACCCTGCGGTCCACGCGCCGCACCCGGGGCACCCGGGCGACCGCCCTGGTTGCTGCCGGGGAGCGCGGCCCGCGGACCCTGACCGGCGCCGACCTGTCCGCGCTGCGGCGGGGCACCGAGCAGACCGCCACCACCGGCGGGGGCACCCGCCCCGAGGGACGGACCGCCGCCCTGGCCGCCGCGGCGGGCCGCCGCGACACCGGCCGAGGCCTGTGCGGCGGCCGGACCACCGGAACCGCCCGGACCCGGCTTGCCCGGAGCCTTCTTGCCGCCCTGGGCGACATCGACGGGGAGCATGACGAGCGCGGTGGTGCCACCGGAGTCGGACGGACGCAGCTGGATGCGGATGCCGTGCCGCTGCGACAGACGACCGACCACGAACAGACCCATGCGGCGCGAGACGGAGACGTCCACGGTGGGCGGCGAGGCGAGCCGCTCGTTGATCGCGGCCAGGTCCTCGGGGGAGAGGCCGATACCGGTGTCGTGGATCTCGATCAGCACGCGGCCGTCGGGCAGCGCGTGACCGGTGACCTTGACCTTGGTCTGCGGGGAGGAGAACGAGGTGGCGTTCTCGAGGAGCTCGGCGAGCAGGTGCACGAGGTCGTTGACGACCCGGCCGGCGACCTGCGTCGTCGGGACCGAGGACAGCTCGATGCGCTCGTACTGCTCCACCTCGGAGGCGGCGGCGCGGAGCACGTCGACCAGCGGGACCGGGCGGGTCCAGCGGCGGCCGGGCTCTTCACCGGCGAGAACGAGGAGGTTCTCACCGTTACGGCGCATGCGGGTCGCGAGGTGGTCGAGCTTGAAGAGGGAGGACAGCTGGTCCGGGTCGGCCTCGCGGGACTCCAGCTCGGAGATGAGCGAGAGCTGACGCTGGATGAGGCCCTGGGAGCGGCGCGAGAGGTTGGTGAACATCGCGTTGACGTTGCCTCGCAGGAGGGCCTGCTCGGCGGCCAGTCGTACGGCCTCGCGGTGCACGTCGTCGAAGGCCGCGGCCACCTGGCCGATCTCGTCCCGGGAGTGCACACCGACGGACTCGACGGAGGTGTCGACGTCCTGCGGGTCGGACTCGGAGAGCTGCTTGACCAGCTCGGGCAGGCGGTCCTGGGCGACCTTGGTCGCGGTGTCCTGGAGCCGGCGCAGCGAGCGGATCATGGAGCGGGCCACGACGAAGGCGCCGACCAGCGAGACGCCGAGGACCAGCAGGATCAGCGCACCGGAGATGATCGCTTCCTGCTGGGAGGCGTTCTTCAGCTCACGGGCCTTCTGCTCCATCTGGTTGAGCAGCGTCAGCTCGATCTTCGACATCTGCTCGATCTTGGCCGTGTCGTCGTCGACCCAGTCCTTGTACGAGCGCTGGTCCTGGGTCCTCAGACCGCCCGTCGAGCCGAGCACGCGGTTGGCGTACGCGTCGGCCGACTGGATGGTCGGGTTGCCCTGGTCGATCGGCTTGGTGAGGTCTTCCGCTCCGGAGCCGTAGATGCTCGCGAAGCTGGTGCGCTCGGAGGCCTCGCTGTCCTGCGCGGAGTTCGCGTACAGCCGGTCGTTCTCGGAGAGGGTGCCGAAGGTGGTGTTGTTCGCGGGCAGCGCGGCGGCGATGACGGCGCGCTGGACGGAGGCGTACTCCTTGGCGGAGGAGAAGGCCGACAGGGCGCGGGTGCGCGAGATCATCTCCGGGTTGCTGGTCGCCTCGGCCATGTCCTGGGAGAGGCCGATCAGCTGGGTGATGAGGCGGTGGTACCCGTCGACCGTCTGCGAGGAGTTCTTGGCGTCGCTGTAGGCGCCGTTGCGGATGGTGCTCAGCTTGTTCAGCTCGCCGGCGATGGCCACGAGGCTGTCACGGACACCGGTGAGCTGTCCGTTCGCGCTGGCGGTGTCGATCTCCTGCGTGCCCTGGATGAACTGCTGCTTGGCGACGTCCGTCGCGTCGCGGACGCCCTTGACCGTGATGTCGTTGGGCTTCGCGCCGTGCGCGAGCGGGCCGGCCGACTGGTCGCGCTCCTTCTGGAGGGCGGCGGCGAGCTCGGTCGCCTGCTGGGTCATGTCGGTCAGCAGCTTCATGTTGTCGAGCTGCTGGATGTCGTCCATCGACTGGTTGATGCGCAGGGCACCCAGCGTGGTCGCGGCGACCACGGGGAGCGCGAGCAGCGACACCAGACGCGTGGAGATGCGCCAGTTGCGCAGAGCTATTCGGGGGCCGGGGCCGGGGGGACCCTGCGGCTTCGCGGGTGGTTGGTCGGGAGTCGTCGCGCCGGGGCGCGCGGAGCGCTCACCGCCGCCGAGCTCTGATTGTCCCGGGTTCTGGGCGTGCTGGGGCGAGGAACCGCGGTCGGTCCCGCCGTGCGGCTCCGGCTCCGCCGAAGCGCTGCCATCCCTCTTGAAACGTCCCTGCACTAGCGTCGCAACCTCTGGACCAGGCGCCCCTCCGCGAAAACGGCGGGACGGTGTCGGCGTCGTTCAGGGGCGCAGATACGCCCCCAGGTGTGGTCGTGAGTGACCGGCGCTGCTCCCCCTTCCCGCCGCCACCCGGCGCTGAGTCGCGCCCTCTGTGCGCCGGTTGGATCCCGCGGCGGTCCGTGGAATTCCAGCACAGTGCAGGATCTCCAACAAGGCCCATGTACCAGGCTGTGACCACCGTGACACCTTGTGAGGGATGCGTTACGAGACGTAGAAAGTGATCTCGTACATAAGGGGCGTATACCCACGAGCCATGGGTGCGCGAGGGGTGTCCCAGTCGCGATGATCAGGAGCGGAATATTGGGTTCAGTGGGGCAATGTCCGTTTCGTCGCGGCGAGTTGGCGGCCTGAATTGACCGCTTTGCCTGCTAGTAAGTGAGCAAACTCACATGGCGATCATGCGGTCTTCGCGGCTCCGACCGGGAATTGCATGTTTAGCCTGACGCTTTACAGGGATGGCAAATCCGACAACCCGCGCCGACCAGGCGGTCCTTGACCTCCCGCGGCGCCCACCACCACGAGGTCTAGGACAACAGTGAAGACGACGATGATGTTCCGCAACATAGCCAACCCGCGACGCACCACGCTGGCGCACCTCGAGGACGCCGACGCGCTGCAGACGCCGGAGCAGCCGGAGCACTCGGTCGACCTCCCCGCCCAGACCGCCAACCCCCGCCGCACCATCCTGATGGAAGCCCCGGTCACGGCCGCCGCCGAGTAGTACGCACACGGAGCGCCGCCGACTCACCGTGCCGGGGGTCGGCCGCCGCACATGGCCGAGGGTCGCGCGACGAAGGTGGCTGATGGGCCGCCCGGCGCCGACGGCCGGCGGACGGCACGCATGGTCGACGGTCGCCCCGCGCACCTGGTCGGCGGCCGACCGCCCCATACGGCCGATGGCCGGCGGGGCATGTGGATGATGGCCCCCCGGCGCCGGTGCCCGACGACGGCCACACGCGGCGGACAGCCAACCGGCACACATGGCGGACAGCCGCCCGGCACACGGCGGACAGCCGCCCGGCGCACGGCGGACAGCCGCCCGGCACACGGCGGACAGCCGCCCGGCGCACACGGCTTGCGGCCCACCGGCGGATATACGCGAGGCTCGCCCCCTTCCCCGCGTTAGCCTGGAGCGTCAGACTCCAGCCAGCTCAGTGAGGGGCGCAAGGATCCCGTGCGCATCGCCAGGTTCTCCATCGACGGCAACGTCGCTTTCGGCGCGGTCGAGGGCGACAAGCCGGACGAGCTCGTCCTCGACATCATCAAGGGCATTCCGTTCGCGGACTTCGAGCTCTCCGGTACGAAGGTCCCGCTGAGCAAGGTGCGGCTGCTGCCGCCGGTGCTCCCCAACAAGGTCGTGGCCTTCGGCCGCAACTACGCGGAGCACGCGAAGGAACTCGGCAACGAGGTGCCCGACGCCCCGTTCGCCTTCTTCAAGCCGTCGACCTCGGTGATCGGCCCCGGCGACGAGATCCAGTACCCCTCCTTCTCCAGCGAGCTGCACCACGAGGCCGAGCTCGCCGTGGTCATCGGCCGCATGTGCCGCGAGGTCCCGCGCGAGCGCGTCAAGGACGTCATCCTCGGTTACACCTGCGCCAACGACGTCACCGCGCGCGACGTCCAGAAGCGCGAGAAGCAGTGGGCCCGGGCCAAGGGCTTCGACAACTCCTGCCCGCTCGGTCCCTGGGTGGAGACGGACCTCGACCTCGCCGCGATCGCCGAGGGCATCACGATCCAGTGCACGGTCAACGGCGCGCAGCGCCAGCTCGGCCGCACCAGCGAGATGATCCACTCTGTCGAGGACCTGATCGTCAACATCACCGAGGCCATGACGCTGCTCCCCGGCGACGTGATCCTCACCGGCACCCCGGCTGGGGTCGGCCCCCTGAACGTCGGCGACGAGGTCGCCGTCACCATCGAAGGCATCGGCACTCTCACCAACAAGGTGATCAAGCGTGGCTAACGCGAACTCCCCCAAGTCCTCGACTCCGCTCGGACAGGGGGTGCCCCCACGCGTACGTTTCTGTCCGTCCCCGACCGGCAACCCCCACGTGGGCCTGGTCCGCACCGCCCTGTTCAACTGGGCGTTCGCCCGGCACAACGAAGGCACCCTGGTCTTCCGCATCGAGGACACCGACGCGGCCCGCGACTCCGAGGAGTCGTACAACCAGCTGCTCGACTCGATGCGCTGGCTGGGCTTCGACTGGGACGAGGGCCCCGAGATCGGCGGCCCGCACGCGCCGTACCGCCAGTCGCAGCGCATGGACATCTACAAGGATGTCGCCCAGAAGCTGCTGGACGCCGGCCACGCGTACCACTGCTACTGCTCCACCGAGGAGCTGGACGCCCGCCGCGAGGCCGCCCGCGCCGCCGGCAAGCCCTCCGGCTACGACGGCCACTGCCGCGACCTCACCGACGAGCAGAAGGCCGCCTACGTGGCCGAGGGCCGCACGCCCATCGTCCGCTTCCGGATGCCCGACGAGGCGATCACCTTCACGGACCTGGTCCGCGGCGAGATCACCTACCTCCCGGAGAACGTTCCGGACTACGGCATCGTCCGGGCGAACGGCGCACCGCTCTACACGCTGGTCAACCCGGTCGACGACGCCCTGATGGAGATCACCCACGTCCTGCGCGGTGAGGATCTGCTCTCCTCCACCCCGCGGCAGATCGCCCTCTACAAGGCGCTGATCGAGCTGGGCGTGGCCAAGGAGACCCCCGCCTTCGGTCACCTGCCGTACGTCATGGGCGAGGGCAACAAGAAGCTCTCCAAGCGCGACCCGGAGTCCTCGCTCAACCTCTACAGGGAGCGCGGTTTCCTCCCCGAGGGCCTGCTGAACTACCTCTCCCTGCTCGGCTGGTCGCTCTCGGCGGACCGCGACATCTTCTCCATCGACGAGATGGTCGCCGCCTTCGACGTCACGGACGTGAACCCGAACCCGGCCCGCTTCGACCTGAAGAAGTGCGAGGCGATCAACGCCGACCACATCCGCCTGCTCGACGTGAAGGACTTCACCGAGCGCTGCGCCCCCTGGCTGCGAGCCCCGTTCGCCCCCTGGGCGCCGGAGGACTTCGACGAGGCGAAGTGGCAGGCGATCGCCCCGCACGCCCAGTCGCGGATGAAGGTCCTCTCCGAGATCACGGACAACGTCGACTTCCTGTTCCTGCCGGAGCCGGCCGTCGACGAGGCCTCCTGGACGAAGGCCATGAAGGAGGGCAGCGACGCCCTGCTCCGCACGGCCCGCGAGAAGCTGGACGCCGCCGACTGGTCCTCCCCGGAGTCCCTCAAGGAGGCCGTCCTGGCCGCCGGTGAGGAGCACGGCCTCAAGCTCGGCAAGGCCCAGGCACCGGTCCGCGTCGCCGTCACCGGCCGCACCGTAGGCCTGCCGCTCTTCGAGTCCCTGGAGATCCTGGGCAAGGAGAAGACCCTGGCCCGCGTCGACGCCGCACTGGAGCGGCTCACCGCGTAGGCACATGGTGTACGCACAGGGGGGCGGTGTCCGGTTCGGACGCCGCCCCCCTGGTGTGTGCCGACCCGTCACCCGGAGTTCACCACTTCCGTCAACTCCCGCTCTGGCGGAGCAGTTGTATGTCCCCGTGCTCATGACGCGTCTGTGCACCATGTTTCAGGGGAGGGGAACGTGACCCGTTCACGAAGACTTGCCGCAGTGGCCCTCAGCGGGGCCGTGGCCCTGTCGTGCGCCGTGCTCACCACGCCCGCGCACGCCACGCCGAGCGTCGACACACCCGTGACCACCGTGCAACTGAGCAGCACGCTGCCGACCGAGATCGACTACACCTGGGCGGGATCCTCCGGGTTCCGCTACCGGCTGCCCGAGAGCTCGGGAACGCTCCAGTGGGCCGACTACCCGGGTGTCACGCCGCCCGCACACGCGGGCCCGGACGACCTGACCACCGGCACCGACGTCATCACCAGCGTCTCCGGCGCCACCGTGACCCAGCAGCACCGCTCCACCGGCGTGACCGCCACGGTCACCGTCCCGTCCGGCCAGACGTACCGGGCCGCCTCCGGCTGGAGCGTGCTCACCCAGGACGCCGCGGGCGCGCCGCACGTGCTGCGTGCCGCCGCCGACGGAACCACCACCGATCTTCCGGTGACCGGGCTCCCCGACGGTGCCCAGCTCACCGGCACCTTCGTCACCGGCGGCTCGGTGCGCCGCCTCGCCGTCGTCTACACCCTCGACGGCGCCACCGACGCGGGACTCGTGGACCTCGCGGACGGGAACTTCCGTACGTACCTCACCGGCGTCGGCAACGTGCCTCGGATCGTCTTCAACGACCGCTGGGTGGTCAACGGCACCAAGGCGATCCGCGTGGACTCCGCCCCCGGCACCGCCCCCAGCACCATCACGGCGTCCTTCCTGGGCGAGGCGCAGGCCGTGGTCGGCGACCAACTTCTTACTGGCAACGCGATGTTCCTGCCCGGCGGCGCCACCCCCGAACTCACGGCCGTCTCGCTCACCGACAACACGTCCCACACACTGCTCGCCAACTCCAAGGGCTCCTTCCTGGCGACCCCGGACGGCGGCGCCCTTGCCACGGCGGGACCGTCGAGCGTCGACTGGCACGTGTACCGGGTCACCCCCGACGCGGACGGCTCCGCCACCACTGGGAAGGTGCTCGACCTGCCCGCCGCGCAGGCCGCGCTGGACGGCATGACGCTCGCCGGGGGCGAGCTGCTGATGTACGGCAACACGACGCACACCGGCGGCATCTACGGCTTCTACGGCATCCCGCTGGACACCGTCGGCAGGCCCACCGGCCTGCAGTCCCGTCACGGCCCGACGCTCCAGGGCTCGACCTGCCCGGGCGGCGACGCCGCGTGCCCGCAGCTCGAAGCACTGGGCGACGGCCGGGTGGCCTACCTCTGGACCGACGCCCAGGGCGAGGAGCATGTCCTGGCCGTCGGGCTCGACGCGACGACCATCGCCGACGAGCCCACCGGCGACGCGGGCGGCCGTATCGGCACCGGCACCGGGCGCTACGTCCTCTACAACGGCGGCACCCCCGGCAGCCAGCGGGTCGCCGACTTCCCGCGCGGCGCCACCGTCGGCGGGACCGCGCTCGACCGCACCCGCACCGCCGCCGCGGTCTGGGGCCAGCGCCTGTGGACCCCCGGCAGCACTCAGGGCACCGTCGTGGCGTACGACCTCAAGGCCAAGAAGAACGTCGCCACCGTCGACACCGGCGCCTCCTGCACGCCCAGCGAGATCCAGGCCGTCAACGCCTGGCTGTACTGGAGCTGCGGCTCGACCGGCCCCGCGGGCGTCTACGACCGTGCCGCGAACCGCGCCATCACCGTTCCGTCCGGGCAGGCCCGTCTCGCCGACGGCTATCTCGTCCGCGAGAACCGCACCACGCACGAGCTGCTGCTCACCGACTTCCACACCGGAACGGCGACCACCCGGACCGTGGCCGTGCTGCCCACCGCGGACCAGAACACCGGCGGCAGCACCGGCCGCTGGGCGGTCGACCGGTTCGGCGGCAACGTCGCCTACCTCACGGACAGGCGTCAGGTGGCGATCGTCACGGCGGGCGTGCCGACCTCGGCGCTCGCCCAGATGGAGGCACAGACCGATCCGCAGCCGGGCGGCCCCACCACCGCGAACCCCTGGCGCCCCGTGTGGCAGCTGAACAAGCCCTCGACATGGCGGCTGACCCTGAGCAACGCCTCCGGCACCGTCGTACGCACCCTTGCCGGCGCCTCCACCGCCGCCGCGGTCCGCCCCGCCTGGGACGCCCGTACGGACTCCGGCACGTCCGTTCCGACCGGCACCTACACCTGGAAGCTGACCGCCGAGCCGCGCGACGGCCAGGGGCCGGCCCTCGTCCTGACCGGTACGACCACCGCCGGCTGAGGGACAGCCGCCCGCGCCCGGGATACGGTCGGTGCATGAGCATCGAGGCGGTGGTCTGGGACATCGACGACACGATCTTCGATTACACGGCCGCGGACCGGGCGGGCATGCGGAACCATCTGGCGGCCGAGGGCCTGCCCGGCGGCGCGTCCGTCGAGCAGGCCCTCGCGCGCTGGCGCGAGGTCACCGACGCGCAGTGGGCGCGGTTCTCGGCGGGTGAGACGGACTGGCAGGGCCAGCGCAGGGAACGCGTCAGGGTGTTCCTGGAGGAGCCGCTGAGCGACACCGAGGCCGACGCCTGGTTCGACCGTTACATCACACACTACGAGTCCGCCTGGAGCCTTTTCCCGGACGTCCTGCCCGTCCTGGACAGCCTCGTCGCCAGCCACCGGCACGCGGTCCTGTCCAACTCCAGCCTCCTCGTGCAGGACCGCAAGCTGCGGGTCCTCGGTGTGCACGACCGCTTCGAGGCGATCCTGTGCGCCGCCGAGCTCGGCGTCTCCAAGCCCGCCGCGGCCGCCTTCCACGCGGCCTGCGAAGCCCTGGAACTGCCGCCGCACCGGGTCGCCTACGTCGGTGACCACCCGGAGATCGACGGACGGGGCGCCGCCGAGGCCGGCCTGCTCTCCGTCTGGATCGACCGGGACGGTACTCACACCGCCGCAGGCGGTCCGCCCACGGGTCCGCACCGGATCGCCTCGCTGGCCGAACTCCCCGCGATCCTCGGCGCCGATACCCGTTTTGGAGCGCCGTCCACCTTCAGGTAATGTTCTTCCTGCGCCACCGAGAGCGGGCCGAAAGGTCGGGACTCGGAGGCGCTAGCTAAAACAAGATCCCCCCAAGGGATTGAGTTTCAGTGGCCTATGGTGTAATTGGCAGCACGACGGTTTCTGGTTCCGTTAGTCTAGGTTCGAGTCCTGGTAGGCCAGCTCGCAGAGCTCATCTGCAAACGCGGAGATCAACTCCGCAACGCCCCCGTTGTGTAGCGGCCTAGCACGCTGCCCTCTCACGGCAGTAGCGCCGGTTCGAATCCGGTCGGGGGTACAGATCCTTCCCAGGGGGACAGTCCGGGTCGCACCCGCTGTCTCTCATGCAGGATCGCTAGGGCCCCCGTTGTGTAGCGGCCTAGCACGCTGCCCTCTCACGGCAGTAGCGCCGGTTCGAATCCGGTCGGGGGTACTGGTCTAAACCATTTAATGGTCTAAACCACCATGGGCTATGGTGTAATTGGCAACACTCCGGTTTCTGGTACCGTCATTCTAGGTTCGAGTCCTGGTAGCCCAGCTCGGATCTGCGGAAACGCAAGATCCAAGGCCCCCGTTGTGTAGCGGCCTAGCACGCCGCCCTCTCAAGGCGGTAGCGCCGGTTCGAATCCGGTCGGGGGTACAGAGTCCTACGGGCCTCCACTTCGGTGGGGGCCCGTAGGCGTTTCCGGGCCGCCCCGCGCTCCGAGGTACGGGCCCGACGCGCCCGGCCCGTACGACCGCTCACTCGATGCCGTACCGCCGCGCCGACTCCTGCTCCTGCGCCAGCCGGTGCAGCGCTCGCAGCACCGGCTCGAAGAGCACGGCCGAGGCGACCGCGGTCTCCACCCGCTCCGCGTCGGACGTGTGCGTCTCCAGGTAGTCCAGGTCCCGCATCGCCACCTGGTGCATCAACTCCGCGTACGGCGCGAGGAGTTCGGCGTCCCAGGAATAACCGAGCCGGATCAGCGTGGCCACCGCCGCCACCAGCGAACGGTGCACGGGGGAGAGGGGCGCGAGCTCTCGCGCGGTCTCCCAGCCCAGGTCCGCCAGCAGTTGGTCCACCTCGCGGCGCGCGGACCGGACGGCCGGGTCCTGATCGTCCGGTTCGGGCTCCTGCGGCAGCGCCCACAGGGCCGCGCCCAGCCGGATCGTCCGGCCCAGGGACTCGTCGTCGACGTGTCCGAGGATCTCCCGGGCCGTGGCCACCGGCACCCGGCCCACCTGGATCAGCGCCCGCACCAGCCGCAGCCGGCGCAGATGGCTCTCGTCGTAGTCCGCCGTCGTCGTGTTGACCTGGCGCCCGGGAGCCAACAGCCCTTCCCGCAGGTAGTACTTGATCGTCGCGGTGGACACCCCGCTCCGCTCGCTCAACTCCGACAGCCGCATCTCTTGCGCCCTTCCTTGGGTGGCGCCACTATCCAAGCATGGCGCCATCGGATAGCGCCGCTCGCCAACGGAGGGGGACGAGATGTCCGGTACCCGGGTGACCGCAGGCCGTACCACCGCAGCAGCCCAGGGGGACGTGGTCGTCCTGCTGATCGGCATGCGCGTCAACCACTTCTGGGCGGTGCACCAGTGGGTACCTGTGGTCTTCGCCATGCTGCGCATGGTGCGGGACCTGGAGAAGGACGGCAGCCGAGGTCTGCTCGGCCGCGTTCTGCTGACGGCGTCACCACGGACGTACTACGTCGTCCAGTACTGGGAGTCCAAGGAGAAGCTGTACGCGTACGCGTCGGCGCCCGACATGTTCCATCACAAGGTGTGGGCGATCATCAACCGCAAGGAACGGGCGGGGAAGGTGCGGCAGCACGTGGGGATCTGGCACGAGACGTATGTGGTGCCGGAAGGGTCGTACGAGTCGATCTACGCGGACATGCCGCCCTTCGGGCTCGCGGCCGCGTACGGGGCGTTGCCCGTGGAGAAGCGTGGGCGGCGGGCGGCGGACCGGTTCGCTCATCGGTCGCCCAAGGCGGGAGCGGAGGCCGGGGGAGTGGCGGGTTGACCGGATGGTGCGGGCCGGCTGCGGCTGATTGCGCAGTGCCCGGTGCCCCTGGGGCGGGGCGGGGGGGTGTTCGGGGGATGAGCCTGCCGCGGCGTTGAGGCCGGCTCGTCCCCCGGTGTCGTACTGGACCGCTGTCGTACGGGAGGTGTCGCTCAGCCGCCCGTGCGGCGGAGGGCCTCGGAGAGGCGGGCGGCGGCGTCGATGACCGCCTGGGCGTGCATACGGCCAGGGTGCCTGGTCAGGCGCTCGATCGGACCGGAGACCGAGACGGCGGCGACCACCCGGTTCGAGGGTCCGCGCACCGGCGCGGAGACCGACGCGACACCCGGCTCGCGCTCGCCGATCGACTGGGCCCAGCCCCGGCGCCGTACGCCCGAGAGCGCCGTGGCGGTGAAGCGGGCGCCCTGGAGACCGCGGTGCAGACGCTCCGGCTCCTCCCAGGCCATCAGGATCTGCGCCGAGGAACCGGCCTTCATCGTGAGCGTCGAGCCGACCGGGACCGTGTCCCGAAGGCCGGACAGGCGCTCGGCCGCGGCGACGCAGATGCGCATGTCGCCCTGGCGGCGGTAGAGCTGGGCGCTCTCGCCCGTGACGTCGCGCAGGTGCGTGAGCACCGGGCCGGCCGTCGCGAGGAGACGGTCCTCGCCCGCGGCCGCGGCCAGCTCGGCGAGGCGGGGGCCGAGAATGAAACGGCCCTGCATGTCACGCGCCACCATGCGGTGGTGTTCAAGTGCCACGGCGAGGCGATGTGCCGTGGGTCGTGCCAGTCCGGTCGCCGCGACCAGTCCCGCGAGGGTGGCCGGACCGGACTCCAGAGCGCTCAGGACAAGGGCTGCCTTGTCCAGAACGCCGACGCCGCTACTGTTGTCCATGCAACGATACTCGCGTCTCACTCTGTGAAACGCAAGTTCAATTTTCGGTGGAACGCGCCACCCTTGTAGACACAGCGGCCCGCGGACCAACGGGCCCGGTGGAGGGCGTCCGGACGAGGGGTGCGGACGCCGCCGCCCCGGAAATCTCTAGTTGGGCCGGCGCCACACAGGCCGGCCGGAGGGAAAGCGATGGGTAGGACACTCGCGGAGAAGGTCTGGGACGACCATGTCGTCCGGCGCGCCGAGGGCGAGCCCGACCTCCTCTTCATCGATCTGCACCTGCTGCACGAGGTGACCAGCCCGCAGGCCTTCGACGGCCTCCGCCAGGCGGGGCGTCCCGTGCGCCGTCTCGACCTCACCATCGCCACCGAGGATCACAACACCCCGACCCTCGACATCGACAAGCCCATCGCGGACCCGGTCTCCCGGGCCCAGCTGGAGACCCTGCGCAAGAACTGCGCCGAGTTCGGTGTACGGCTGCACTCGCTGGGTGACGTAGAGCAGGGCGTCGTCCACGTGGTGGGACCGCAGCTGGGTCTGACCCAGCCCGGCACGACCGTGGTCTGTGGCGACTCCCACACCTCCACGCACGGCGCCTTCGGCGCGCTGGCGTTCGGCATCGGCACCTCGCAGGTCGAGCACGTGCTGGCCACCCAGACGCTGCCGCTGGCCCGCCCCAGGACCATGGCCATCACGGTCGACGGCGAGCTGCCCGACGGCGTCACCGCCAAGGACCTGATCCTGGCGATCATCGCCAAGATCGGTACGGGTGGCGGCCAGGGCTACATCCTGGAATACCGCGGCTCCGCCATCGAGAAGCTCTCGATGGAAGCCCGGATGACCATCTGCAACATGTCGATCGAGGCCGGCGCCCGCGCGGGCATGATCGCCCCCGACGAGACCACCTTCGAGTACCTCAAGGGCCGTGCGCACGCCCCCGAGGGCGAGGAGTGGGACGCCGCGGTCGCGTACTGGAAGACCCTGAAGACGGACGAGGACGCGGTCTTCGACGCCGAGGTGGTCATCGACGGCCCGTCGCTGGCGCCGTTCGTCACCTGGGGCACCAACCCCGGCCAGGGAGCGCCGCTTTCGGCGTCCGTCCCCGACCCGGCTTCGTACGAAGACGCTTCGGAGCGCATGGCCGCCGAAAAGGCCCTGGAGTACATGGGGTTGACCGCGGGACAGCCGCTGCGCGACATCAAGGTCGACACCGTCTTCGTAGGTTCCTGCACCAACGGCCGCATCGAGGACCTGCGCGCGGCAGCCGCGATCGTCGGGGGCCGCAAAGTCGCCGACGGCGTACGGATGCTGGTGGTCCCCGGCTCCGCGCGGGTCGGTCTGCAGGCCGTCTCCGAGGGCCTGGACGTGGTCTTCAAGGAGGCCGGCGCCGAGTGGCGGCACGCGGGCTGCTCGATGTGCCTGGGCATGAACCCCGACCAGCTGGCCCCCGGTGAGCGCTCCGCGTCCACCTCGAACCGCAACTTCGAGGGCAGGCAGGGCAAGGGCGGCCGTACGCACCTGGTGTCGCCGCAGGTCGCCGCCGCCACCGCCGTACTCGGCCACCTGGCCTCCCCGGCCGATCTCGCCGACTCGTCTGCCGCCCGCACGCCCGCTGGAGTCTGAGAAGTCATGGAAGCATTCACCACGCACACCGGCCGGGCCGTTCCGCTGCGCCGCAGCAACGTCGACACCGACCAGATCATCCCTGCCCACTGGCTCAAGAAGGTGACCAGGGACGGTTTCGAGGACGGGCTGTTCGAGGCCTGGCGCAAGGACTCGTCCTTCATCCTCAACCAGCCCGAGCGCAAGGGCGCCACGGTCCTGGTCGCGGGCCCCGACTTCGGCACCGGCTCCTCCCGCGAGCACGCCGTCTGGGCGCTGCAGAACTACGGCTTCAAGGCCGTCATCTCGTCCCGTTTCGCGGACATCTTCCGGGGCAACTCGCTCAAGAACGGCCTGCTCACGGTGGTTCTGGAGCAGAAGATCGTGGACGCGCTGCAGGAGCTGACGGAGAAGGACCCCGAGGCCGAGATCACGGTCGACCTGGAGGCCCGCGAGGTGCGCGCCGAGGGCATCACCGCCGCCTTCGAGCTCGACGAGAACGCCCGCTGGCGGCTGCTGAACGGGCTGGACGACATCTCCATCACCCTCCAGAACGAGGGCGACATCGCGGAGTACGAGGCCAAGCGGCCGTCGTACAAGCCGAAGACGCTCCAGGTCTGACGCCCGGGCCGCTTCGCGGCTGAGACAGGGCTGATTTCAGCCACCGCAACACCCCTCTGTACCCCCAATCGTGGACGGTTGGGGGTACAGCTGTGTCTGCCCCCGGACGCCTCCGGATCGCCCCTTCAGAGGGCTTCAACTCCCCTAGTTACAAGGGAGATTGCCTGGGTAGGCGCCACTTGGGGACGCGGTGCTCCGGGGCGCTCAGGACCCTCTCCAGGGGCGGCAGTTACCCCCTGCGCAGGCGACAACTCGCCCCAGATGGCACAATCTGTGCATGGAACACGACGGCCAACTCGAGCTCTATGCGGCAGTCGCGGCCCAACTGAAGGAAGCGCACACAAGAGTGCGCGCACTGCAAGTCCCGGAGGGCGTACGGATGGCGCTGACCCGGAAGCTGCTGGTCATTACGGCCGTGGCCAAGCACGATCTCGCCGACGCGACAAGGCGGCTGGAGCGGTTCACCACCGACCTCGACGAGGGTCGATTCCTCGAAGGGGATCGCTGAGGAACTCCGCGACAGCCCGAGTTCGTTGCGGCACAAGGGTGATTAGCCCGTTTCGTGTTTGATTTGCGGTATATATCTGCCTAACGTGCGAAAAAGCTTGAACGCATTCGTTCGGGCAATGTCTCCGAAGGGGAAGACGTGAACAAGGCGCAGCTCGTAGAAGCGATTGCCGACAAGGTCGGCGGGCGTCAGCAGGCCGCCGACGCGGTCGACGCCGTACTGGACGCGATCGTCCGTGCAGTTGTCGGCGGGGACCGGGTCTCGGTCACCGGCTTCGGTTCCTTCGAGAAGGTCGACCGTCCGGCTCGTTACGCCCGTAACCCGCAGACCGGTGAGCGTGTTCGGGTCAAGAAGACCTCTGTGCCGCGCTTCCGCGCCGGTCAGGGCTTCAAGGACCTGGTGAGCGGCTCGAAGAAGCTCCCGCGTGGTGGCGAGGTCGCGGTCAAGAAGGCGCCCAAGGGCAGCCTGACCGGCGGCGCCGCGGCGACCGTGAAGAAGGCCGCGGCCAAGAAGGCCACGACCGCCAAGAGGGCGACGGCCGCGAAGAAGACCACCGCCGCCGTGAAGAAGACGGCCGCGAAGAAGACCACGACCGCGGCGAAGAAGACCACCGCGACCGCCAAGAAGACGACCGCCAAGAAGACCACGGCGACCGCCAAGAAGACCGCGGCGAAGAAGACCACCGCCAAGAAGGCGACGGCCAAGAAGGCCCCGGCGAAGAAGGCGACCGCCAAGAAGGCCCCCGCCAAGAAGTCGACGGCTCGCAAGACCACCGCCAAGAAGGCCACCGCCCGCTAGAAGCAGGGGCGCAGGGCAACCCACGCGCCGGGCCGGACTCCCACGGGGAGCCCGGCCCGCGGCGTGTCCGGGACCTGGCGCGAAGGCCTGGTCAGAAGGTCTGGAGCGTCACCAGGGTGATCCGGCGGGCCGCGCCGTCGCCCTCGGTCTCGATGCGCACGCGCTGTCCCGGGCGCAGCAGCCTGAGGCCGCCGGCGTCGAACGCCGCGCCGTCGAAGGGCACCGGCGTGCCGTCGTCGAGCAGCACCTGTCCGCTACGGGTGTCGGGGTCGTACGTGTACGCGGTCGCCTGCATGCCGAAAGCCTATCCAGCGCCGGTGCGCGCCGCCGGTGGGCCCGGCGGACCGGGCTTCGGTGAACGCCGGTTCACGCGGCCGGGGGGCGTTCAGGCGCCCGGTTGGCCCGGGATCAGGAGTTTCGCCGCCAGTGTGGCCGTGCGCGGGCCCACTCCCAGGGCGAGCGCCGCGCGCAGATCGTCGCCGGTGTCCACGTCCTGGCGTACGGAATCCACCGCGGTGAGGAGGAGTTCCGCGGCTCCCGAGGCGCGATGACGGGCTCGGGAATCGGTGCCGAAGGCGGGACGCAATTCCCGGCCGGGAGATGCGGCCAGCAGAGTGGTGCCGATTGCGGCCGCATCGGAGAGAAAAGCACGCGGGAATTCGGCGGCGGCATCGAGTACCCGGGCCAATTCCAGGGGACGCAACGCGGGCAGATCGGCGTTCAGGGCGGCCACGGCGCATTCGGGACTCCGGGTGCGTACGGCCGCCGTCCCGTGCGCCAGCGCGGCGTTCAGACCGCCGCCCGGCTCGTCCGGCACGATCCACGCACCCAGCGCGGCCAGCTCCCGCCCGGCCAGCGCGTCGTCCGTGACGACCGCCACATCATCGACCGCCGCGCAGGCCAGCGCAGCCGCCACGGTGTCCTGTGCGAAGGCGAGGGCGAGTCCGGGGCGCACCGCGTCGGCGGCGGTGTCCGAGAGCCTGCTCTTGGCCCGCGCCAAGGCTTTGACGGGGATGACCAAGGTCCACTGCACGAGCGCTCCGTTCCTCCCTTGTCGCGCCCATTGTGACCCGGCACCCCTGGCGGTCCGGACGTCGGGGCGTACGGTGTTCTCGACAGACAGGCGGCCTGGGGCGACACTTGTGCGGCCCCCCAGGCCCTAAGAGGAAGGTGTCCGCGTGCCCCGCCGCAGAATCGGCTTCTGGTACCGCTTCGCAGCGGTCCTCTGCAAACCACCACTGGTGGTTCTGATCAAGCGGGACTGGCGCGGAATGGAGAACATTCCGGCTGAGGGCGGATTTATCACCGCGGTGAACCACAATTCGCATGTGGACCCGTTGGCGTATGCCCACTATCAGTACAACACCGGGCGTGTTCCGCGTTTCCTGGCCAAGGCCGGGCTTTTCAGGAAGGGATTCGTGGGGGCCGCGATGCGCGGCACCGGACAGATCCCCGTGTACCGCGAGAGCACCGACGCGCTGAGCGCGTTCCGGGCCGCGATCGACGCCGTGGAGCGCGGCGAGTGCGTCGCGTTCTACCCCGAGGGCACCCTCACCCGCGACCCCGACGGCTGGCCGATGACCGGCAAGACCGGTGCCGCCCGGGTCGCCCTGCAGACCAAGTGCCCGGTGATTCCGGTCGCCCAGTGGGGTGCCAACGAACTGCTGCCGCCGTACGCCAAGAAGCCCAACCTCCTTCCGCGCAAGACCCACCACGTTCTCGCGGGCCCTCCGGTGGACCTGTCGCGTTTCTACGACAAGGAGATGAGCCCGGACCTCCTGAAGGAGGCCACCGAGGTCATCATGGCCGCCATCACCGCGCAGCTGGAGGAGCTCCGCGGCGAGAAGGCCCCTGAGACGCCCTACGACCCGCGCCAGGTACGGATCGAACAGCGCAGGCGTACCAGGGCCCAGGAGCAGGCTCAGGAGCGGGCACAGGCCCAGCAGCAGGCGCAGGCACAGCAGGAAGAGGGGCAGAGCACGTGAGCAAGCCGGTCAAGGCGGCCGTCTTCGGGACCGGATCGTGGGGTACGGCCTTCGGCATGGTGCTCGCCGACGCGGGGTGCGAGGTCACCCTGTGGGCGCGGCGCGCCGAGCTCGCCGAGGCGGTCAACTCCACGCGTACGAACCCGGACTACCTGCCGGGAGTCGAACTCCCCGAGAACCTGCGGGCGACGACCGACGCCGCCGAGGCCGCGCGTGACGCCGACTTCACCGTGCTCGCCGTGCCCTCGCAGACCCTGCGCGGGAATCTCGCCGAGTGGACGCCGCTGCTGGCGCCCGACACGGTCCTGGTCTCCCTCATGAAGGGCGTCGAACTCGGTTCCGCGATGCGGATGAGCGAGGTGATCGAGGATGTCGCCAAGGTCGGCGCCGACCGTATCGCCGTGGTCACCGGACCGAACCTGGCCCGTGAGATCGCCGCCCGGATGCCGGCCGCCGCCGTGGTCGCCTGCACCTCCGAAGCGGTCGCCCAGCGCCTCCAGGCCGCCAGTCACAACCCGTACTTCCGCCCGTACACCAACACCGACGTGGTGGGCTGCGAGCTGGGCGGCGCGGTGAAGAACGTGATCGGTCTCGCCGTCGGCATCGCGGACGGCATGGGCCTGGGCGACAACGCCAAGGGCTCGCTGATCACGCGCGGACTCGCCGAGACCACCCGGCTCGGCGTCGTCATGGGCGCCGACCCGCTGACCTTCTCCGGACTCGCGGGCCTCGGCGACCTGGTGGCCACCTGCTCCTCGCCGCTGTCGCGCAACCACACCTTCGGCACCAACCTCGGCAGGGGCATGACCCTCCAGGAGACCATCGCGGTCACCAAGCAGACCGCCGAGGGCGTCAAGTCCTGTGAGTCGGTGCTGGATCTGGCCCGCAGGCACGGCGTCGACATGCCCATCACCGAGACGGTCGTCGGCATCGTCCACGAGGGCAAGTCGCCGGTCGTCGCGGTCAAGGAGCTCATGGGGCGCAGCGCCAAGGCCGAGCGCCACTGAGGAGCCACGCCGCGGCGTGCGGGAATCTACGCTCCGCAACGGCTCGTACGACGCTGAGCGACCACCCGTGCGACGTCGGACAACGGCCGCGGTGGGGCGCTGACTCAGCGCCGTACCAACGGGTACTCTCAACGCGATATGAGCACCGAGAACCTCTCCCAGAGCCCTGAGCAGCCGCCTCGCAAGCCGCGCGTGGCCGTCGTCTTCGGCGGCCGCAGCTCCGAACACGGGATCTCCGTGGTCACGGCCGGCGCCGTCCTGCGCGCCATCGACCGGACGAAGTACGACGTCCTGCCGATCGGCATCACCCGGGACGGCCGTTGGGCGCTCACCGCCGACGAACCGGACCGGATGGCCATCGTCGACCGGCGCCAGCCGGACGTGGAGCAGCTCGCCGAGTCGAACGAGGGCGGCGTGATCCTCCCCGTCGACCCGGCCAACCGCGAAGTCGTCTACAGCGAGCCCGGATCGGTCCCCAAGGCCCTGGGCGAGGTCGACGTCGTCTTCCCCGTGCTGCACGGCCCCTACGGCGAGGACGGCACCCTCCAGGGCCTCCTGGAGCTCTCCGGAGTCCCGTACGTCGGTGCGGGTGTGCTCGCCTCGGCCGTCGGCCAGGACAAGGAGTACATGAAGCGGGTGTTCACCTCCTTCGGGCTGGCCGTCGGCCCGTACGTGGTGATCCGGCCCCGTGAGTGGGAGCGCGACGAGTCCGCCGCCCGCAAGAAGATCGTCGACTTCGCGGGCGAGCACGGCTGGCCGCTGTTCATCAAGCCCGCGCGCGCGGGCTCCTCGATCGGCATCACCAAGGTCGACTCCCTCGAAGGCATCGACGAGGCGATCGAGGAGGCCCAGCGCCACGACCCGAAGATCATTGTGGAGGCGCTGCTGCGCGGCCGCGAGATCGAGTGCGGGGTGCTGGAGTTCGAGGACGGTCCGCGCGCCAGCGTGCCCGCCGAGATCCCGCCCGTGCAGTCGCACGCGTACTACGACTTCGAGGCGAAGTACATCGACTCGACGCCCGGTCTCGTGCCCGCCCCGCTGACCCCCGAGCAGACCGCCGAGGTCCAGCGGCTCGCGGTCGACGCGTTCGAGGCCGCCTCCTGCGAGGGCCTGGTGCGCGCGGACTTCTTCCTCACCGAGGACGGCGAGTTCGTGATCAACGAGATCAACACCATGCCGGGCTTCACGCCCATCTCCATGTACCCGAAGATGTGGGAGGCGAGCGGCGTGGCCTACCCGGAGCTGGTGGACCGCCTGATCGGGGCGGCACTGCGCCGCCCGACGGGGCTTCGGTAGACCTGGGGCACCGGGGCTCCGCTCCAAGGCACACGCCCCCGCGCGCACGTGTGTACGTCAGTCGGCGATCCCTTCGGGGATCGCCTTCTTGATGGGCGCGGCCAGGTCGACGAGCGCGTTCGACCCGTCCCGTTGGACCCACTTCTTGGGCACGCTGACCTCGACGTACGCGCGCCGCAGGCTCGTGGTGAAGCGGTACGACCCGTCGTCCTGCTTCTCCATGAGCCAGCCGACGCCGTTCACCTCGCCGCTGAGCGCGTTCTGGTCGCTCATCTTCGCGGGTCGTTCGACACCGCAGCGCAGTATGATCGCCGGGCTTCCCCAGCCCGCGGTCAGCGCGGACCGGGGCTCGGGATCGTTCCGGTCGAGGCCGTCGATCTTCTTCGGCAGCACCTTGTCCAGGTTCTGGCACAGCCCGGTGACCTTCGCCCCCGGGCTGGGAACCGCGGCCGATCCGCCGTCGTCTGCTGAGGAGCAGCCTGTGGCGGCGATCAACAGGGCGAGAACGGGCAGCCCGAAGTGAGCGGTGTGCCGGTGACGGGAGAAGTTCACCGGCCAAGGGTAGACGGGGGCTAGAGGTGCACCACCGGACAGGTCAGCGTACGGGTGATGCCGTCCACTTGCTGGACTTTCGCGACCACCATGCGGCCGAGTTCGTCGACCGTGTCGGCCTGGGCGCGCACGATCACGTCGTACGGTCCTGTCACGTCCTCGGCCTGGATCACCCCCGGGATCTTGCTGATCGTCTCGGCGACGGTCGACGCTTTGCCGACCTCCGTCTGGATCAGGATGTACGCCTGTACCACGGAACCTCCAGGGCGGCCACGAGGATCATGTGGGGAAAAGGAACGCCACGGTATCGCGTCGCCGCTCGCCACGGGGAGACCCGCGGTGGCTGGGGCTTGCGCGCCGGGGTGCACGGACTGCACAAGTTGACGGTCAACTCGACCGTACCGAGTACAGAGACGGCTCGCGACCGGGCACGGGTAGCGGCAGAGGGAGCAGTACGATCATGAAGGGCACCGTGGGCGAGTTGGGGGAGTTCGGGCTCATCAAGGAGCTCACCTCGCGTCTCACCACCACCCCGGCGGTCCGGGTCGGCCCCGGCGACGACGCCGCGGTGGTGGCCGCGCCCGACCGCAGGGTGGTGGCGAGCACCGACATCCTCCTGGAGGGGCGGCACTTCCGCCGCGACTGGTCCACGGCGTACGACGTCGGGCGCAAGGCGGCCGCGCAGAACCTCGCGGACATCGCCGCGATGGGTGCCGTACCGACCGCGCTGCTGCTCGGTCTGGTCGTCCCGGCCGAACTCCCGGCCACCTGGCCCTCCGAGATGATGGACGGGCTGCGCGACGAGTGCCAGGTCGCGGGCGCGTCCGTGGTCGGCGGCGATGTCGTGCGCGGCGACACCATCATGATCTCGATCACCGCGCTCGGCGATCTGCGCAACCACGAGCCGGTCACCCGGGGCGGTGCCCAGCCCGGTGACGTGATCGCCGTGACCGGCTGGCTGGGCTGGTCCGCGGCCGGGCACGCGGTGCTCTCCCGCGGCTTCCGCTCACCGCGCGCCTTCGTCGAGGCCCACCGTCGCCCCGAGCCGCCGTACCACGCGGGCCCCGCCGCCGCCGGGCTCGGCGCGACGGCGATGTGCGACGTGAGTGACGGGCTGATCGCCGACCTGGGCCACATCGCCGAGGCGAGCAAGGTGCGCATCGACATCCGTTCGGGCGCGATCGACATCCCCTCCCAGATGAACGACATCGGCCAGGCCGTCGGCGTCGATCCCATCCAGTGGGTGCTGACCGGCGGGGAGGACCACGCGATCGTGGCGGCCTTCCCACCGGACGTGAAGCTGCCCGCGCGCTGGAAGGTGATCGGCGAGGTCCTCAACCCCTCGGCGCTGCCCCAGGTCACGGTGGACGGCGCGCCCTGGACCAGCAAGGGCGGCTGGGACCACTTCGGGGACATCGAGTCGTAGCCGCCCACCCCGTCAGGCGGGGTATGTGCGGAGTTTGATGCCGGTGGCCGCCTTCTCGGTGAGCTTCTTGAAGAAGCCCGCCAGGAGGCGGGAGCTCAGCAGCCGGTACGCGCGGTCCCGGCTGCGGATCCGCCGCTCGGTCGGCGGCGCGAAGAACGGTCCCGCGTTGCCCGAGATCTTCTGGCAGCCCTTGGCGAAGTCCCGGACGCGGGTCTCGTACTCGGCGAAGGCGGTGCGGTGGTCGCCGCCCGCGAGGGCCAGCTCGCCGGCCAGGACGTACGCCCCCACGATCGCCACTCCGGTGCCCATGCCGCCCATCGTGGCCCCGTATCCGGCGTCCCCGAGCAGCACCACGCGCCCTTGGGTGAGCCGTTCGACATGGATCTGGGCGATCGCGTCGAAGTACAGGTCGTCGGCCCGCTCCAGGGCCTTGAGGACCCCCGGGGTCTCCCAGCCCATCCCCGCG
The DNA here is from genome assembly GCF_055582885.1 of Streptomyces sp. NPDC107454. Classification (NCBI taxonomy): domain Bacteria; kingdom Bacillati; phylum Actinomycetota; class Actinomycetes; order Kitasatosporales; family Streptomycetaceae; genus Streptomyces; species Streptomyces sp. NPDC107454. The sequence goes on from NZ_JBVJPA010000011.1 coordinate 205,100, forward strand.
AACCGTTCCGCCAGGATCCGCTTCTGCGCGGCCACGTCACGGCGGTCGAACTCCAGCTTCTCGGACCGGAAGACGAGCAGCGCGCCCGCCCGGTCCGGGTCGCCGTCGTAGTTGCCGACGACCACCGCCCGTCCCGGTTCGCTGTACAGCCGCCCGGTGCGGTCGAGCCCCAGGTCGTTGGGGACGCCGAAGGCCGCCACGTAGTGGTCGAGGAAGCGCAGGTGGCGGGACTCCTCTCCGAAGACGAGCCGACGGGTGAGGGAGTGCAGTCCGTCGGCGCCCACGACGAGGTCGAAACGGCGCGGGGCGCCGCGCTCGAAGGTCACGTCGACGCCTTCCGGGGTCTCGGTGATCCGCCGGGCCGCAGGTCAGGTGCCTTCTCGACGACGGTGACGCGGGCGCCGTACCGGATCAGGTTGAGAGCGAGGGCGGGACCCGCGACGCTGGCTCCGGAGACGAGGACGTGGAGGTGGGCGAGTTTCCCGGCCGGGCCCTCCGCTGGGCTCTCCGCCATGTTCTGTGTCGGCTGTGCCGGGTTCTGTGCCGGGTTCTGTGCCGGGTTCTGTGTCGGGTTCGTTGTCATGGGCAGGAGCTTCGCGGGAGGCGCTGACCGTGCTCCTACCGTTCGCTGACCGTGCGCCGGGCCGCTGGTCGGCGCCTTTGCCTAGTCGGCGGTGAGCGCCGCCGCCCCGAGCACTCGTCCCCGCTCAAAGGCCCTTTCGTACGCTTCGGGGGACAGCTTTTCGCAGATGTCCCGCTCATTGCGTACGGCTTCGGGGTCGCCCCGCAGTGCCGCCCCGCGCAGGCCGACGGCGGCGCCCAGCAGGACAGCGGCGCGCTCCGGGGAGTCGGCGAGGACCGCCAACGCCTCCGCGGACTCGGCGAGTTCCAGTACCCCGGGACTCTCGACGGCGAGGCCGGCCGCCTGGCGGGTCCAGTCACGCGCCTCGTCGAGGCGCCCCTCCGTGGCCGCGGAGCGGCCGAGACCGATGAGGATGCGCACGGTCTCGCCGATGCTGAACCAGTTGGCGGCGCAGGCCTCCAGGGCGCTCTCGTAGCGCACGCGCGCGTGGCCGATGTCTCCCGCGAGCCGGGCGGCGTCGCCCAGGCCCCGCAGGGCACCCGCCACCTTGTCGGTGAGGCCCACGGTGCGGGCCAGCGTCAGGGCCTGGCTGAAGTGCTCCCTCGCCTCCACCAGTTCCCCCTGGTGCAGCAGCACGGTCGCACGGGTGCGCAGGAGGTCCGAGGTCTCCTCGGGAGCGGCCAACTCCCTGACGTACGAGAGCCCTTCGTCGAGCAGTTCGAGAGCACGCCGGTGATCCCCGTGCCAGTCGGCGAACATGCCCAGCGGGTCGAGGCAGTTCGCCATGCCCCAGCGGTCTCCGGTCGCGCGAAAACCCGCCAGAGACCGTGCGAACGACTCCTCGGACGCCGTCGGACGCCCGGCGAACTGTTCCTGGAAGCCGAGGCCGACATCAAGAAGAGCCCGCCCCCACGCGTCGCCCCCGACCTGCACGCGCACCCGGTCGTTCGCGGCGGGGCGCGGCCCACCCGCCACCGACCACAGCACCACGGTGAACGGCAGCCGCAGGGGTCGGCTCAGCCCGGCCAGTACGTCCTCGACACGGGCCAGGCGCAGCTGGTCGGCCGGATCGCCGCTCTCACCCGAGAGCGCGTTGATCTCGCACAGGACGTACTCCTCCGCGAGACCCGCGGGCGGCTCGGCGCCCACGGCCGCGAGCAGCTCCCGGGCCGTGGCCGCCTGCTCTCCGTAGAGACCGCGCAACCGCCAGAACCAGGAGAGCTCGGCCATCAGCCGCAGGGCCTTCTCCCGGTCGGCGCGCACGAGATGACGCAAGGCCGCGTCCAGGTTGCCGTGCTCGGCGGTCAGCCGGTCCAGCCAGAGCAACTGGCCATCGCCGCGCAGGAGCGGCTCCGCCCGTTCGGCCAGCCGCAGGAAGTACGCGGCGTGGGCGTCCCGCAGCCGCTGCCGCTCGCCCGCGCGGACCAGGTGCTCGGCGCCGAACGCGCGGATGGTCTGCAGCATCCGGTAGCGACCCTCGCTGACCTCCAGGAACGACTTCTCCGCAAGCGAGGCCAGCAGGTCCTCCGGAAAAGGCGTCCCGCACACCGCCTCGACCGTCGCGCCCCCGGAGAACACGGTCAGCCGTCGCGCCAGCTCCCGTTCCTCCTCGTCCAGCAGTTCCCAGCTCCACTCCACGACGGCACGAAGGGTGCGGTGCCGGGGTGCCTTGGTGCGGTCACCCCGGGACAGCAGCCGGAAGCGGTCGTCCCCGACGTGCTCGGTGAGACGGTCGGCCAGTTCGTCCGGGGTCAGCGTCCGCAGCCGCGCCGCCGCAAGCTCGATCGCCAGCGGCAGCCCGTCCAGGGCGGCGCAGATGTCCGGCACGCGCGCGTGCCCCGCGAAACCGGGACGCACAGCGGCCGCCCGGTCCAGGAACAGTCGCGCGGCCGGCTCCGCCGACAGCGGTGGCACCGGGCACAGCACCTCACCGGTGATCCCCAGCGACTCACGGCTCGTGGCGAGGATCCGCACACCCGGGCAGGCTCCGAGGAGCAGCCCCGTGATCCGTGCCACGTCCTCGATCAGATGTTCGCAGTTGTCCAGGACGAGCAGCAGCTCGCGGTTCTCCAGGGCGGCGAAGAGGCGGTCGGTGGTGTCCCCCGAGGGGGTGCGGAGACCTTCGCGCAGACCGAGGGCGGTGAGCAGGGCGTAGGGGAGCTGGGAGGGGTCGGTGAGAGAGGCGAGCTCGACGAGGCAAACGGGTGCGTAATCGTTTACGTAATCGTTTACGTAATCGTTTACGCGAGCGTTTGCGCTGGCGCGCGCGTCCGCGTTCGCATGGGCGAGCTCGATCGCCAGGCGGGTCTTGCCCGCTCCGCCCGGCCCGGTGAGTGTGATCAGGCGCTCCTGGGTGAGCAGAGCGCCGATGCGCGCGAGTTCGTCGTCGCGCCCGATGAAGCGGGTCAGCTGGGCGGGCAGCCGACGATGGGCGGGGCCCGCGCCCTGGAGCAGTTCCAGGTGGAGGGCGGACAGGTGGGGCGAGGGGTCGGCGCCCAGTTCCTCGGCGAGGGTGCGTCGCGCCTCCTCGTACACCGTCAGTGCCTCGGCGGCCCGGCCGCTCGCGTGCAGGGCCCGCATCAGCTGTCCGTGCAGCCGCTCGCTGAGGGGATGCGCGGCGCGTAGTTCCCGCAGCTCCGGGACGAGCGCCGGGCCGCCGCCGAGCGCGAGGTCCGCGTCGATCCGGTCCTGTAAGGCACCGAGCCTCAGCTCTTCGAGGCGGGTCACCTGGGCGTGTGCGCCGGGGAGGTCGGCCAGGGCCGGGCCGCGCCACAGAGTGAGCGCCTCCCGGAGCAAGGCTGCGGCTCGGGAGTGGTCGCCCTCGGCGAGGGCCGCGGTTCCGTCGCGGGAGAGCCGCTCGAAGCGGTGGGCGTCGACGGCGTCGGGGGAGACGGCGATGCGGTAACCGGTGGGGTCGGCGTCGATCCCGGTGCCGGGGCCGAGGCGCCTGCGCAGCCGGGAGACCTGGGACTGGAGGGCGTTGGCGGCCCCGGCCGGCGGATCGGCGCCGTACACACCGTCGGTCAGCCGCTCCGTGGAGACGGTCCGGCCCGCGTTCAGGAGGAGCAGGGTGAGCAGCGCGCGGGGGCGGGGGCCGCCGGGGTCCAGGGGGCTGCCGTCCGTGGTGCGGATCTCGAGGGGGCCCAGGATGCCGAAGCGCATTCGGCAGATTCTGGCAGGTCCGCTAGCCGGGGGCTACGCGCGCGTGGGACACCGACCATGAAGACAACAAAAAACCGGCCCACCGTGAGGTGGACCGGTTTTTAAGCGAACCAGCAGTGGCCGCGCGCTGGCGTTGCGTCAGCGCGAGACCTTGCCGGCCTTGATGCACGAGGTGCAAGCGTTCACGCGCTTCGGCGTCCCGCCCACCACGGTACGGACGCGCTGGATGTTGGGGTTCCAGCGACGGGACGTACGGCGGTGCGAGTGCGAGATGTTGTTGCCGAAGCCCGGCCCCTTGCCGCAGACGTCGCAGTTGGCAGCCACGGGTCACTCCAAAGACTTCAGATGCTCTTACGGTTGATCCCGGCATGCCGGAATCGAGATCTAGGATCTGAGTGGCGGTGCCAGGGGGAAGACCCGATCGAATCGGGCAACTGGAGCAGCATACAACGACTGCGTCCGGAGAACGAAACTACCATGGCTGCCCCGGGGCTCACCCCGGCCCTCCTTGGGGTCCCCTACCGCCAGTAACCCATTCTGGGACTACGCTGCGTGCCACGTCCAGATGCTCAAGGAGGCGCAGGTGCCGCAGGTGCCGCAGACATTGGATGCTCTCGCGGTGCGCACCTGGTGCGGCCTCGCGCTGGAGGCGCTGGGGCGGGCGCGCGAGGAGATCGACGCCATCAATGTCTACCCCGTCGCGGACGGGGACACCGGGACGAATCTGTATCTGACGGTGGAGTCGGCGACAGCGGCGGTGGAGGCGGTTTTCGAGGGCTACGAGACGGTGGCGGGGGTCGGTCCCACGGGGTCCGCTGCCTCCGGCGCCGTTTCCACGGCGGTGACGGGGGCCGGTCTGCCCACTCTCGCCGACGCCGTGCGGGCGATGGCGCACGGGGCGCTGATCGGGGCCCGCGGGAACTCCGGGACCATCCTCGCGCAGCTGCTGCGCGGCATGGCGCAGGTACTTGCCGCCGACGGTGAGGCCGGTGGTGAGACCGACCGTGCGACCGGTGGTGAGGCCGACGGTGCGACCGGTGGTGAGAGCGCTCACACCGACGGACAGGCCCTCCGGCTGGCCCTGCGACAGGCCGCCGACTCCGCACGCGAAGCCGTCGCGCACCCCGTGGAGGGCACGGTCCTCACGGTCGCCACGGCCGCCGCCGAGGCGGCCACCGGCACGGAGGGCGACTGCGGCACGGTCGCGTGCGCGGCGTACGAGGGAGCACGGGCGGCCCTCATGGCGACCCCCGGCCAGCTGGCCGTGCTGGAGCGCGCGGGTGTGGTCGACGCGGGTGGGCGGGGGCTGCTGGCGGTGCTGGCGGCACTGGCGGAGACGTTCACGGGGGAGTCCCCGGGCGCCGGACGGGTGGCGGGCGAGGTCCACACGCGCGTGAATGGCGTGGACGGGGGAGTGGACCGTGTGGATGGCGTGGGCCCTGTGGATGTGAACGTGTGCGTGGACGGCGGGCCTGGGGAAGAAGGCCCGGCCTTCGAGGTGACCTACCTCTTGGAGGCGCAGGACACGGACGTGGCGCGGCTGCGGGCCCGGCTCGACCGCCTCGGCAACTCGCTCGTCGTGGTCGGCGGGGACGGGCTGTGGAACGTCCATGTGCACGCGGACGACGCCGGTGCCGCCGTGGAGGCGGGGGTCGAGGCCGGGCGGCCGTACCGGATCCGGATCACGCACTTCGGGCTGGGCGACGCCCACACGGCGGGCGCGGCCGGGCGGCCGCCCCGGGAACGGGCGCAGCGGGCCGTGGTGGCGGTCGTGCCCGGCGAAGGGCTGGCCGGGCTGTACGCCGAGGCCGGGGCGACCACCGTGCTCGCGCGGCCCGGGGAACCGCCCGCGAGCGGGGAACTCGTCGAGGCCGTACGCCGGGCCCACGCGCGCGAGGTGGTGCTGCTGCCCAATGACGCCGACCTGCGTCACACCGCGGCGGCCGCCGCCGAGCAGGCGCGTACGGAGGGCGTCCGGGTCGCGCTGATCCCGACCCGCTCCGCGGTCCAGGGCATCGCCGCGCTCGCCGTCCACGAGCCCGAACGCCGCTTCGACGAGGACGTCGTCGCCATGACCTCGGCGGCGGGCGCCACGCGTTACGCCGAGGTCGCCGTCGCCGAGCGTCAGTCCTGGACCATGGCCGGCATCTGTCAGGCGGGCGACGTCCTCGGGCTCATCGACGGCGATGTCGCGGTGATCGGCTCCGACATCACCGCCACCGCCGAGACTGTCCTCGACCGCATGCTCGCCGCCGGCGGGGAGATGGTCACCCTCGTCCTGGGCGACGAGGCTCCCGGCTCCATCGCCGCCCACCTCGAAGCACGGGTCCGGGAGTCGTACTTGGCCGTGGACACGGTGGCGTACCGGGGCGGTCGACAGGGCGCGTTGCTGCTGATCGGGGTGGAGTAGCCGAACGGCCTCGTCCTCAAACGCCGGACGGGGCTGGAGGCTTTGAGGGGCGCGGGGAACTGCGCGACCAACCCCCACCCACCCGCAGACAGAAAACCACCCCGGGGTCTGGGGCGGAGCCCCCTCACGCCTTCTCCGTCACGCCCAGCATGTTCTCCGCCTCGGCCCGACGCGCCTGGGCGGCCTCCCCGTCCACACCCACGTACGCGGAAAGCACCGCACGCGCGCGTGCGGCCGCCGCCGCGGGCCGGAGCAGATCGGCCTCCAGCCACCCCGCCGCGAGTTCGGCCCCGGTGCGCGCGTCGAGGGCATCGTCTCCGAGGGACGCGAAGACGGAGACGGCCCGCGTGTACTGGGCGAGAGCCTCCTCCGCGTCCTCCGGAACGGAACGGGCGATCAGGTCACCGAACTGCCGATGGGTGTGAGCGAGTTCGGCGACAAGGCGATGACGGGCCTCCGCGGTATCGGAGTTCTCCGTGGCGTCGGTGACTGCCACGGCCTCCGAGACCTCCACAGCCTCCGCCCCGACGGAGGACGACACCGCCCGAAGCCCCTCCTCGCACTCCCGCACCGCCGTCGCCATCGACTCCCGCGCCCCGTCCAGCCCCGAGTCCGTACGCAACGCGACCCACGCACGGGCCCGCAGCGACCGGATCAGACCGTGGACGTTGCCGAGGCCACGCCACAGGTCACCGGCACGCGCGTACGCCTGCTCGGCCTGCGCGGGCAGTTCGGCGTGGCCGAGCGCCTCGGCGGCGAGATGGGCGAGCATCGCGTGGTCACGCTGCTCGGGCCAGTGCCGGGCGATGTCCGCGGCCCGCAACCAGTGCTCGGCCGCCGCACGGTGCTCGCCGAGCTCGGTGAGACAGTCGCCGAGCCACCACCGCGTCTGCACGATCGCACCGTCGCCGTGCATGTCGGTGGTCAGGTCGGGCAGCGCCGACTCCAGGATCTCCGCGGCCTCGGCCCACCGCCCCTCACGGAGCAGGAACCCGCCGAGCTGGTGCCGGGCCCAGGCGCCGAGTGTGGGCCCCTCGCCCGCCTCGTCGGCCCAGTGCGCGGCCTCCAGGGCGTGTTCCGAAGCGGGCCCGGACTGCCCGGTGGCGCCCAGGACCTCGGCGAGCTGCAGGTGCAACTGCGCGTGCCCCATCGGCTCCAGGCGAGGCCCTCCGTGCTCCAGCGCCGCGCGTGCGGCCCGCTCGGCCTCCTCCGCGTCGCCCAGGTGCCGGGCGATCCCGGCGAGCCGGGACTCGTACTCGACGGCGAACCACGGCAGCCCCGCCGCCACGAACGCCGCCGCGGCCTGCCCGAGCAGCTCCGCGGCGGCCTCGGCGTCCCCGGCGTGCGCCGCGAGCTCCCCGAGCATCGCCCGCGCCTCCGCGGCCCGCGAGGCCATCCGCACGTCCGAGAGGTGCGGCTCGGCCAGCGCCAGCAGTTCCCGCACGGCCGCCTCGGCGGCAGCCACGACCTCGTCCACGGCGGTCCCGGAACCGGCGGTCCCGGAAGCGGCCGTCCCGGAAGCCGTCCCCTCGGAGGCCGCCGCCCCCGACTCGCCCTCGCCCGCGTCCGCGTCCTCCTGCACCAACAGCATCAATATCCGCGCCCGTCCCACCAGCACGGACGCCGCCTGGGACACCCCCGTCCCGCCGTCCGCGAGGAGGGCGAGCACCCCCTCGTACAGCTCCGAGACGGTCGCGAGCGCTTCCTCGGGCCCGCCGGTGAGGGCGAGGACGTACGCGGCACGGGCACGGGCCGCGAGCGCCTCGCCGGGGTCGCCCGCCTCGGCGTAGAGCCCGGCCGCCTCATGGAAGAGCTCGATGCCCTCGGGACCGCGTTCCATCGCCGCGTGGTCGGCGATCTCCGCGCGGTCGCGGACGTCCAGTTCCGGGCCCTCGGCGGCCCGTGAGACCGCCGCCCAGGCCTCGACGGCGTCCGGGCTCCGGGTCGCGGACAGCCGCCGGGCCTCGGTGAGCAGCGCCGAGAGGGAGGACGGGTCCGAGCCGGCGTCCGACTCCACGACGGCGGCCGACGATCGGGCCGAAGCCGAAGCCGAAGCCGAAGCCGCACCCCCCGTGGAACCCGAAGGCGAGAAATGTCGCGCGGACCGGGACCGCACCCCGAGCGGCAAGCGCTCGACCAACGGCGGCTGATCCATCCGCCCGCGAGCCCGCTCACTGACGTACGACGTGCCGTTGCGCCCGTCGAAGAGCGCCGCCAGGGAAAGGGCCTGCCCGCGCGCGTGGACAGCGAGCCCGCTCGCGGTCCACTCCCGGCCGGCCGGTCCCGGCACCGGCTGGTCGCCGAGACCGAGCCCGGTCAGGCGGTCCATGAGGAGGGCGGTCACGGCCATGAAGTCGAGCTTGCTGCGCGGGTCCCCGGAGTCGGTGAAGTAGGCGGGCCGCTCCGCGAGCAGCTCCAGGGCGCGCGCCTCGTTGCCGGACAGCGCGCAGAATTCCACGTGGTCCGCGTACGCGCCGCGCATGCTCTCCATGGGGCGCACCAGCCGGAAGCCCCGCAGGTGATGGGCACGGGCCTCGTCCAGGCGGCCCAGACGCAGCAGGGGGACCAGGGAGGACGCGAGGACGGTGTGCGGCTCGTGGGCGCACGTGTACTCGCCGTCCAGAACCGGGCGCCACAGTTCCAGTGCCTCCTCGCCGGCGTCGCGCTCCGCCCGCCACCACCCCTGGCTGTGGAGTTCGCACGCGTGGCAGTCGGCCATGGTGTCCCGGTCGGCGGCCAGCCAGGCGGTGTACGCCCGCTCGGCGCGCCCCAGGTCGCCCAGATGCGCGGCAACGCTGAACTCGGCCCCGCGCACGGCCCGTTCGGAGTGTCCGGCCAGCCGGTAGCGGTGCTCCATCTCGCCGAGCCACTTCTCTATGGAGGCGAGCGGGATGTGCGGCTGGTCGAGCATGCCGGCCGACATCCACTTGAAGACCCAGTGCAGGGAGTGGGTCTCGTACTCGTCGAAGTCCTCGGGGCGCTCGTCCCACATGCGCAGCAGACGCGCGAAGGGGACGAACATCTTGTCCTTCTCGGAGCTGTAGTTGTAGACCTTCAGCTGGTGTCCGAGCGCCTCGATCACGGCGAGCGGGATGTTCAGCTTCTCGGCCTCGACGAGCAGTTGCTCCGCGCGCGCGTTGCGTGCGGGACCCTCCGGCTGCTCCTGGTTGTCCGCCATCGCCTGGCGCAGGGTGTCGAAGTCCATGCCCATGGCCTGGCTCATCGGGGGTCGTCCTTCCCGGGCTCGGTGTGGGTGGCCCACTCCAGGAGGCCGATGAACGCGCGGTTGAGGAGCGCGGAGTCGGCGGGCCGCAGGGGGCGCTGCGCCATGAGGAGGGCCTGTCCGTAGAGGGACTCCGTGGCGGTGCCTATCAGCTCCGGGTCGCGCAGTGAACTGATCCTTCGGATCAATGGGTTGAGGTGGTTGAGGACCAGACGGGCGCGGGGCGCGCTGCCGCGCAGCGAGCCGAGAATGCCCGCCCACAGGTCGTCGGCCTGCTCCTCGGCCTCCGCGCGGGCCTGCTCGTGGCGGGCCGCCCGGTCGTCCAGGTGCAGGGCGGGCACGGAGAGCGGGTGGAAGGCGCGCAGCACCACGTCGCAGCCCAGCGGGTCGAGCTTGGCCCGGGCGGCCATCAGGAAGCCCGAGAGGGCCAGTTCCTCGGCCGGGTCGACGGCGTCCAGGTGCGCCGTCACGGTGTCGGCGTCCAACTCCGAGACGACCGTCCCCGGACGCACCGACGGCAGCGCCTCCACCAGCTCGCTGTCGTACGTGTAGCCGCCGTTGATCACCCCGATGCCCTGTGCGGAGGCGATGGGCGCGACCTGCCGGTACTCCTCCACGGTCCGCGTGAAGTGCACCACCGGGTGGCGCAGCGCGAACTCCTCCAGGGACAGCCGTCCGTCGGTCGTCTCGAAGGGCAGCCACGGCAGCATCGTGCGCAGCATCTCGGTGTCGTGCCGCGCCAGGGACTTCACGCCCAGGTGGTGGACCGACAAGAAGGCCGCCAGACGCTCCGGGTCGCCCGCCGCGAGCCCCGTCAGCCACGACCGGATGCGCTCGCCCAGGGCCTCGCGTACGGCCGCCAGGGTCTCGTCCTCGTACAGCGACTCGCGCGAGGCGGTGGGCCGCAGGCTGTCCGTGTCCAGGACGCAGCGCACGAAGAACGCCCAGTCGGGCAACAGCTGTTCGGCGCGCTCGGTGAGCAGCATGCCCTTCAGGTGCACCCGGTGGCTCGCGCGCTGGGCGGGGCTGACCGCCGACGGCAGGACGTACGCCACGCCGCGGACTCCGGCGAGCGGCACGTTCAGGTCGATCGTGTCCAGCGGTGTGAAGCCGAACAGGTCGTGGCAGTGACGGGCCAGGGCCACCCTGCGGGTGGCGGGGCTCGGATGGGTGCGGTCCCAGGGCGCAGGAAGCTCCGCGATCGCCTCGTCGCCGACGCGTACGTCGTACGGCAGCAGCGAGCCGAAGTCCCGGGCCAGGGAGCGGACCCGCTCCTCGGTGAGCCATTCGCCCGCTCCGGCGCGCGCCACCAGGTGCACGGTGGTACCCGGTTCGGGACGGGCCTCGTGCGGCAGCGTGCGCACGGTGTACGAGCCGTCGTCGGTCGCCGTCCACTCCACGGGCGCCGCGTCGGGCGTACGCGCACTGCGGCTGACGACGCGGATGCGTTCGGCGACCACGAAACACGCCAGCAACCCGATGCCGAACTGCCCCAGGAAGTCGGAGCGCGCCGCCTGCAGGCCGTCCTCCCGCTTGGAACTGCGGCCGATCGTGGCCAGGAGGCTGTGCACGTCGGACTCGGTGAGCCCGACGCCGGAGTCCTCCACCCGCAGGGTGCCGCCCTCGGCGTACAGGCGCACGGCGGCCGGGGCCTGCGGCTGCTCCGCCCGCCGGGCGGTGATCGCGTCCACGGCGTTCTGCAGCAGTTCGCGCAGGTAGACCTTGGGACTGGAGTAGAGGTGATGGGAGAGCAGGTCCACCAGACCACGCAGGTCGACCTGGAAGGTGTGAGGTGACTGGGATGCCTGTGATGACTGTGAGGTCTGGGAGTCCATCGTCGCTGCGCCGAGGGTGGGGGGACGTGCGACGGCGCGGGGTCGGGCGGTCCCGGGGGACGGTGACCGCGAAGAGGGCCGGAGCGCGTCATCCTAGGCCCGGAACGAGCCGTCTGACCAGCGGATTTCCGGGACGTATACGGCAATGTCAGTGGTGTGGTGTGCAATGGATCTCGTGCCCGCGCTCGATGAACCACTGAAGAAGGTGCTCGGTCCCCCCACCGCGAAGGTGATGGCCGAGCACCTCGGCCTGCACACCGTCGGCGACCTGCTGCACCACTACCCGCGCAGATACGAGGAGCGCGGGCAGCTCACCCACCTCGCCGACCTGCCCATGGACGAGCACGTCACGGTGGTCGCCCAGGTCGCGGACGCGCGCCTGCTCACCTTCGCCTCCGCCAGGGCGCCCCGCGGCAAGGGCCAGCGCCTCGAAGTGACCATCACCGACGGCAGCGGCCGCCTCCAGCTGGTCTTCTTCGGCAACGGGGTGCACAAACCCCACAAGGACCTGCTGCCCGGCACCCGCGCGATGTTCTCGGGCAAGGTCTCCGTCTTCAACCACCGCCTCCAGCTGGCCCATCCGGCGTACGAGCCGCTGCGCGCCGACAGCGACGACGCCGCCGAGACCGTCGACTCCTGGGCGGGCGCGCTCATCCCGATCTACCCGGCCACCGCCAAGCTGGAGTCCTGGAAGATCGCCAAGTCCGTGCAGACGGTGCTGCTCAGCGCCCAGGAGGCCGTCGACCCGCTGCCGGACTCCCTCCGGGACGGCCGCGGCCTGGTCCCCCTCCCCGAGGCCCTTCTGAAGATCCACCGCCCGCACACCAAGGCGGACATCCACGATGCCCGCGCCCGTCTCAAGTGGGACGAGGCCTTCGTCCTCCAGGTCGCCCTGGCCCGCCGCCGCCACGCCGACGCCCAGCTCCCCGCCGTGGCCCGTCTCCCCAAGCCGGACGGGCTGCTGACCGCCTTCGACGCCAAGCTGCCCTTCACCCTCACCGAAGGCCAGCAGAAGGTCTCCAAGGAGATCTTCGACGACCTCGCCACCGAGCACCCGATGCACCGGCTGCTCCAGGGAGAGGTCGGTTCCGGGAAGGCTCAACCTCTCGATTCCCTGGTGCTGACCCCGAGCGGATACCGGCCCATGGGTGAGATGACTGTTGGCGACATCGTCGTTGTGCCTTCGGGTGAACTTGCGCCAGTGGACGGAGTCTTCCCGCAAGGCGAGCGCGACGTGTGGCGAATCGTGCTGTCCGACGGCAGCTCTGTCGAGTGCGACGACGAGCACCTGTGGATCGTTGGTACCAGCTGTGCCTGGGACCGAGGACAGCCGCCCGAAGTGATGTCGACACGGCAGATCAGACTGGATACGTATAAGGCGAACGGATCTTCAAAATGGTACATTCCGCCGGCTACTCCGGTCGACCTCTGGAGTGACGCCGAGCCGCCGCTGGATCCCTATCTTTTCGGTCTTCTTCTTGGCGACGGCTCATTCCGGCACAATCTGCGGCTGTCAACGGCGGACGATGAAATCAGGGAGGCAGTCGATGCCGCGCTAGCCCCTGATTGCACGCTCGTGCCCGTGCCCGGTTCCAGGTACGACTACACCGTTCATCTGGCATCGCCCAAGGGCGGAGGGCGAAGGAATCCGGTGATCAGTACCCTTCGCTCACTCGGGCTCTGGGGCGTCACATCGCACGACAAGTTCGTCCCCTCGGAGTTCAAGAACACGACGATCAAGAATCGGTTGTCTCTTCTGCAGGGCCTCATGGACACCGATGGGACTGTCAAGCCCAGCGGCCTCGACGCGTCATTCTGCTCTGCTTCCAGGCAATTGGCCGAAGATGTCGCCTGGCTGGTGCGGTCCCTCGGCGGCCGGGCGCGGGTAGTGCCAAGGATGGCGGCTTACACCGTCTCGGTCGCGCTGCCTGACGAGTACGTGCCCTTCAGGCTGTCACGCAAGGCGGCGTTTATGCGACCGCGACCGAAATACAACACCTTCCGGCGAGGAATCCGGACCGTGGAATATGTCGGCAGGAAGCCGGTGCAGTGCATCAGCGTGGCTCATCCTGATCACGCATATGTGACAGACCACTTCACAGTGACGCACAACACGATGGTCGCCCTGCGCGCCATGCTCGCCGTCGTCGACGCGGGCGGGCAGGCCGTGATGCTCGCGCCGACCGAGGTGCTCGCCCAGCAGCACCACCGGTCGATCACCGAGATGATGGGCGAGCTGGCCGAGGGCGGCATGCTCGGCGGCTCCGAGCACTCGACCAAGGTCGTGCTGCTCACCGGTTCCATGGGGGCGGCGGGGCGGCGGCAGGCGCTGCTCGACCTGGTCACGGGTGAGGCCGGGATCGTGATCGGCACCCACGCGCTGATCGAGGACAAGGTGCAGTTCCACGACCTGGGCCTGGTCGTGGTGGACGAGCAGCACCGCTTCGGTGTCGAGCAGCGCGACGCCCTGCGCGGCAAGGGCAAGCAGCCGCCGCACCTCCTGGTGATGACCGCCACGCCCATTCCGCGCACGGTCGCGATGACCGTCTTCGGCGACCTGGAGACCTCGGTCCTCGACCAGCTCCCCGCCGGGCGTTCGCCGATCGCCAGCCATGTCGTCCCCGCCGCCGACAAGCCGCACTTCCTCACGCGCGCGTGGGAGCGCGTGCGCGAAGAAGTGGAGAACGGCCATCAGGCGTACGTGGTCTGCCCGCGCATCGGCGACGACGTCGACGAACCCGCCGACGCGAAGAAGGCCAAGAAGAAGTCCCCCGAGGACGAGGCCGAGAAGCGCCCGCCCCTCGCCGTCCTCGACATCGCCGACCAGCTCGCCGGGGGACCCCTCCAAGGACTCAAGGTCGAGGTCCTGCACGGCCGTATGCAGCCCGACGACAAGGACGCCGTGATGCGTCGCTTCGCCGCGGGCGAGACGGACGTCCTGGTCGCCACGACAGTGATCGAGGTCGGGGTGAACGTACCGAACGCCACGGCCATGGTGATCATGGATGCCGACCGGTTCGGCGTGTCCCAGCTCCACCAGCTGCGCGGCCGTGTCGGTCGTGGTTCCGCCGCCGGACTCTGCCTCCTGGTCACCGAGATGCCGGAGGCGAGCCCCGCCCGCCAGCGGCTGACGGCGGTGGCGTCCACGCTCGACGGCTTCGAGCTCTCCCGCATCGACCTCGAACAACGCCGTGAGGGCGACGTGCTGGGCCAGGCCCAGTCCGGCGTCCGTTCCTCACTGCGCATGCTTGCCGTCATCGAGGACGAGGAGATCATCGCCGAGGCCCGCGAGGAGGCCGCCGCGGTCGTCGCCGCCGACCCCGAGCTCACCGCCCTCCCCGGCCTGCGCACGGCCCTGGAGGCCCTCCTCGACGAGGAGCGCGAGCAGTTCCTGGACAAGGGCTGAGAGACTGGCCCCGACACACTTCCAGCGCAAAGGACCCTCATGACCCGCGTGATCGCCGGCCGGGCCGGCGGACGCCGTCTGGCCGTCCCGCCGGGCACCGGCACCCGCCCCACCTCCGACCGGGCGCGCGAGGGCCTCTTCTCCACCTGGCAGTCCCTGCTCGGCGGCCCGCTGGAGGGCGAGCGGGTCCTCGACCTGTACGCGGGCTCGGGCGCCGTCGGCCTGGAGGCGCTCAGCCGCGGCGCCGGGCACGCCCTCCTCGTCGAGGCCGACGCCCGCGCGGCCCGGATCATCCGCGAGAACGTGAAAACGCTGGGCCTGCCCGGCGCCGAGGTCAGATCGGGCAAAGCGGAGCAGATCGTCCAGGGATCGGCGCCGACGGATGCGTACGACCTGGTCTTCCTCGACCCGCCGTACGCCGTGTCCGACGACGATCTTCGCGAGATTCTGCTCACACTCCGGGCGCAGGGCTGGCTCGCGGCCGAAGCGCTCGTCACCGTGGAGCGCAGCACCAGGGGCGGCGAATTCAGCTGGCCGGACGGTTTCGACGCGATCCGGGCCCGTCGTTACGGCGAGGGGACGTTTTGGTACGGTCGCGCCGCCTCTACGTGCGAAGACGCACGATGACCGGACCGGAGAGCGAGGGACCACAGTTGCGCCGCGCCGTCTGTCCGGGGTCATTCGACCCCATCACCAATGGACACCTCGACATCATCGCCCGCGCTTCCAGGCTCTACGACGTCGTGCACGTCGTGGTGATGATCAATCAATCGAAGCAGGGCCTGTTCACCGTCGACGAGCGGATCGAGCTGATCCGCGAGGTCACCGCCGAGTACGGCAACATCCAGGTCGAGGCCTACCACGGTCTCCTCGTCGACTTCTGCAAGCAGCGCGACATCCCCGCCATCGTGAAGGGTCTGCGGGCGGTCAGCGACTTCGACTACGAGCTCCAGATGGCCCAGATGAACAACGGCCTTTCGGGTGTCGAGACGCTGTTCATCCCGACCAGCCCCACCTACAGTTTCCTGTCCTCCTCGCTCGTGAAGGAGGTCGCCCAGTGGGGCGGCGACATCTCCCACCTGGTGCCGGAGGTCGTCCTGGAGGCACTCACGGGACGGCTCGGAAAGAGCTGAGTGCCTGACAGTGCGTCACCAGGTGTCGGGCGGGGCGGGAGTGGTCGTACAGTCGACCCGTCCGTCTCCATCACAGCTGTAGAGAGTGGCGAGCACACGGTGGACGTGCAGAAGAAGCTCGATGAGATCGTCGCGGCGGTCGGCAGCGCCCGTTCGATGCCCATGTCGGCCTCGTGCGTGGTCAACCGCGCCGAGCTGCTCTCGATGCTCGAAGAGGTGCGCCAGGCGCTGCCCGGCTCCCTGGCGCAGGCCGAGGAGTTGATCGGCGGCCGAGAGCAGATGGTCGAGCAGGCCCGCCAGGAGGCCGAGCGGATCATCGAGTCGGCGCACGCCCAGCGCGGCTCTCTGATCTCCGACACCGAGGTCGCCCGCCGCTCCCAGAACGAGGCGGACCGCATCCTCGCCGAGGCCCGCCAGGAGGCCGAGGAGGTCCGCGCGGAGGCCGACGACTACGTCGACTCCAAGCTCGCCAACTTCGAGGTCGTCCTCACCAAGACCCTCGGCTCCGTCGGCCGTGGCCGCGAGAAGCTCCTCGGCACCGGCCCCGGCACCGACGAGCAGGGCTACGAGGACGAGGACGCTCCCGAGCGCAGCCACGACCCGGAGACCCTGCGCCGGGACGCCGACACGTACGTGGACGTCAAGCTCGGCGCCTTCGAGGCGGTCCTCGCCAAGACCCTGGAGGCCGTCGGCAAGGGCCGCCAGAAGCTGCACGGCCGTATCGCCAGCGACGACCTGGGCGAGCTGGGCACCTTCGCGGAGGACGGGACGCCCGGCCACCACACCAGCGACTCCGACTACCTGGCCGGCCTCGCCGAGCTCTCGGAGGCCCCCGAGCGGCCCGCGCAGACCCCCGAGGTGCCGGCCCAGCCGAACTACGGACAGCAGCAGGACGCCTACGCGTACCAGCAGCAGCCCGACCCCTACGGCTATCAGCAGCAGTACGCCCAGCAGGACGCGTACGGCTACCAGCAGGCCGACCCGTACGCCGCCTATCCGCAGCAGCAGGGCTACGACCGGCAGACGGCGTACGACCAGAGCGGGCAGCAGGCCTATCCGCAGCAGCAGCCGGGGGCCCTGGACCCGATGGCGAACGCCCTGGACGAGACCAGCCTCTTCGACACCACCATGATCAGCGCCGAGCAGCTGCGGGCGTACGAACAGGGCCGCTGAACCCGGACGGGCACCGGGCGGACACTGACCGGGTATACCGGCTGGGCACCGGATTGGGCCGAGAGCGAAAGGTCCAGTATCCTGGCTCTTCGGTCGCGTGTACGCCCGCGATCAAAGCTGCCCACGGAACTCCAGGGGTGGCATCCCCCTTGAGCTTCGAAGATCGAAAGCAGGAATGGCTCTGAACACCCACCTCGACCACCGCAACCCTCTCGTGTTCGACACACACGAGCTGGGGCGGCGTCCTGGTGCGCTGCAGCGCTTGACCCGCACGATCGACGCTCCCAAGGATCTCGGGATCCAGGGAGTCATCGGAGTGCCGGAAGGCGCCCCGATGGAGCTCGAACTCCGGCTCGAGTCGGTCATGGAAGGTGTGCTTGTCACAGGCACCGCCCGTGCACGGGCCGAGGGGGAGTGCGTAAGGTGTCTGGAGCCGCTCGAGCTGGAGCTCGCCGCGGACTTCCAGGAGATGTTCTCGTACCCTGACGCCGACGACCGGGGCCGTGTCAAAGCGGAGCCGGCCGACGACGCCGAGGAAGACGAGGACAGGCTCTTCATCGAGGACGGACTGTTCGACCTCGAACCCGTGCTGCGTGATGCGGTGGTGCTCGCACTGCCGATGCAGCCGGTGTGCCAGGACGACTGCCTGGGCCTGTGCTCCCAATGTGGAGTCCGGCTCGCGGACGACCCGGACCACCACCACGACGCCGTCGACATCCGTTGGGCGGCACTGCAGGGACTCGCTGGTTCATCCGGAGACGGCGAGAAGGACGAGTTGAGCGGCGGCGCGCTTCCATCAGCGCACGTCGACGAGAAGCAGGAGAAGTAGCCGTGGCTGTTCCGAAGCGGAAGATGTCGCGCAGCAACACGCGCCACCGCCGGTCGCAGTGGAAGGCTGCGGTCCCCACCCTGGTTGCGTGCGAGCGCTGCCACGAGCCCAAGCTGCAGCACATCGCGTGCCCGGCTTGCGGCACTTACAACAAGCGCCAGGTCCTCGAGGTCTGAGCGGCTGGTGAGAGGTCTGATGTCTGACGCCAAGGCGGACCCAAACGCCAAGAAAAAGGCGGACAACACAGCCTCGTCCCACACGCTTCTGGAAGGGCGGCTCGGGTACAAGCTCGAGTCCGCCCTTCTGGTGCGTGCGCTGACCCACCGTTCCTACGCGTACGAGAACGGCGGTCTGCCGACCAACGAGCGTCTGGAGTTCCTCGGGGACTCCGTGCTCGGCCTCGTGGTCACGGACACGCTGTACCGCACCCACCCCGACCTGCCCGAAGGCCAGCTGGCCAAGTTGCGGGCCGCGGTGGTCAACTCGCGTGCGCTGGCGGAAGTGGGCCGCGGCCTCGAACTCGGCCTCTTCATCCGGCTCGGCCGGGGCGAGGAAGGCACGGGAGGCCGGGACAAGGCATCCATCCTCGCCGACACCCTTGAAGCGGTGATCGGCGCGGTCTATCTCGACCAGGGTCTGGACGCGGCGGGCGAACTCGTCCACCGGCTCTTCGACCCACTGATCGAGAAGTCCTCGAATCTGGGAGCGGGCCTGGACTGGAAGACCAGTCTCCAGGAACTCACCGCGACCGAGGGGCTCGGCGTTCCCGAGTACCTGGTCTCGGAGACCGGCCCGGACCACGAGAAGACCTTTACTGCTGCCGCCCGCGTCGGAGGCGTCTCGTACGGCACCGGCACCGGCCGCAGCAAGAAGGAAGCGGAGCAGCAGGCCGCGGAGTCCGCGTGGCGTGCCATCCGCGCCGCCGCGGACGAACGCGCGAAGTCGGTCCAGGCCGCCGAGGAAGCGGCTCAGGCCGCCGAGCAGGCTGCCAAGGTCGCCGAGGGGACCAGCGACGCCCCCTCGGCTCCGACGAGCGACTCGGCCACGGCCTGATTCCTTCGTAGCACCTTCGAAAGCACCTTCGTAAGCATCAGGCCCCTGCCGTAGCGTCCGCGCCGCGACAGGGGCCTGATGCGTCTCGTGTCCGCGCGTCCTGGGCCCCCGTCCGGGTGACGCGAGCACGAGGTAACCTTCGGGCGTCGTTCCCGTGCCCGCCCCTCCGGAGGAGTCCCGTGCCCGAGTTGCCCGAGGTCGAAGTCGTGCGGCGCGGCCTGGCGCGGTGGGTCAGCGGGCGGACCGTGACCTCGGTCGAGGTACGGCACCCGCGTGCCGTACGGCGGCATCTCGCCGGACCCGAGGGGTTCGCGAAGACGCTCACGGGCCACCGCGTAGGACCGGCCATGCGCCGCGGCAAGTACCTCTGGCTGCCCCTCGACGACTCCCCGTTCTCCGTCCTCGCGCACCTCGGCATGAGCGGTCAGCTCCTGGTGCAGCCGGAGGACACCCCGGACGAGAAACACCTGCGCATCCGCATCCGCTTCGACGACACCCGGACGCCCGCCCCCGCCGGGGCGGAGGGCACCGAGCTGCGCTTCGTCGACCAGCGCACCTTCGGCGGGCTCTCCCTCCACGAGAACACCCCGGACGGCCTGCCCGACGTCATCGCGCACATCGCCCGCGACCCGCTGGACCCCCTCTTCGACGACGCGGCCTTCCACACGGCCCTGCGCGTCCGGCGTACGACGATCAAGCGCGCCCTGCTCGACCAGTCGCTGATCAGCGGGGTCGGCAACATCTACGCGGACGAGGCGCTCTGGCGCGCCAAACTGCACTACGAACGCCCCGTGGCCGGCTTCACCCGACCGCGCACCGCCGAACTCCTCGGACATATCCGCGACGTCATGAACGAGGCCCTCGCCGTCGGCGGCACCAGCTTCGACAGCCTGTACGTCAACGTCAACGGCGAGTCCGGCTACTTCGACCGCTCGCTCGACGCGTACGGCCGCGAGGGCGAGCCCTGCCGCCGGTGCGGGACGCCGATGCGACGGCGTGCCTGGATGAACCGGTCCAGCTACTTCTGCCCGCGCTGCCAGCGCCCGCCGCGCGTCAGTCCGTAGCCGCGCGGGTCTCGTCGTAGCGCTCGCGGGCCTCCAGGACATCGTCCATGCGGCCCTCGACGAAGTGGATGAGGGCCAGCAGGCGCGTGGAGACCTCGTGACCGAGCGGGGTGAGGGTGTAGTCGACGCGCGGGGGGTTCGTGGGCTGTGCCTCGCGGTGCACCAGGCCGTCGCGCTCCAGCGCGTGCAGTGTCTGGGAGAGCATCTTCTCGCTGACACCGTCGACCCTGCGCCGCAGCTCGTTGAAGCGGAACGTGCCCTCGTGCAGCGCTCCGAGCGTGAGCGATCCCCAGCGTCCGGTGACGTGCTCCAGTGTGCCCCGGGACGGGCAGCTGCGTGCGAACACGTTGTACGGCAGGTCCTGACACTCACCGCGCTCGGCGGTCTGCACGCTGGGTTCCATACGCTCACCATACTCCGACGCAGCGCTAACCATCAGGTTGCACTAACTAGAAGTTAGTGCTTTCCTTTGGTTCGTTGTCACCACCTGGAGGAGTCCCCATCGTGAGCACCCCGAGTACCCCCCTCGTTTCCATCGCCTACCACTCCGGCTACGGCCACACCGCCGTCCTCGCCGAGGCCGTTCGCTCCGGTGCCGTCGAAGCCGGTGCCCAGGCGCACCTGATCAACGTCGACGAGATCACCGACGCTCAGTGGGAACTGCTCGACGCCTCGGACGCGATCGTCTTCGGCTCGCCCACCTATATGGGCACCGCTTCCGGCGCCTTCCACGTCTTCGCCGAGGCGTCCTCGAAGCGATGGTTCGGACAGGACTGGCGCGACAAGCTCGCCGCCGGATTCACCAACTCCGGCTCCAAGAGCGGCGACAAGCTGCACACCCTGCAGTTCTTCCAGATCCTGGCCGCCCAGCACGGCATGAACTGGGTCAACCTCGGTCTGCACCCGGGCTGGAACAGCTCCACGGCCTCCGAGCACGACCTCAACCGCCTCGGCGTCTTCGCCGGCGCCGCCGCCCAGACCAATGTCGACGAGGGTCCGGAGACGGTTCACAAGGCCGATATCGCCACGGCGGAGCACCTGGGGCGCCGGGTCGCGGAGGCGGCGCGGGTGGTCGCGCTGGGACGCGCGGCGGTGGCCGGGGTGGCCGCGTAAACGCTTGCGCAATCGTTTACGCAAACGCTCGCGTAAACGCTTACGCGGGGCTGTGCAAACGGTCTGCGAGGGCTTGCGGGTGAGCCCGCGTCAACGTTCGCGTAAAGGCTTGCGTAAGCGTTTGCGTAAACGCTTACGCGCCGCGCTCGCACCACGTTCCTGCGCACACGCGACGAAGCCACTCACGCCGGCACGCACCCACGGCGGCACGCACCCACGGCGGCACGTGCCCACGCCTGCGCGCGCCACGCACCCGCGTGCCCCACGCCCGCACGACAAAGCCGCGCCCCATCGTTCAGTGAGGGGCGCGGCTTCGTCGTGTCGTGAGGGGGGCCGTCGGCTAGTAGCCGAAGTCCTGCGTCCACCAGGGACCGCCGGTGCCGAGGTGCACACCCACGCCCAGGGTCTTGAAGTCGCAGTTGAGAATGTTGGCGCGGTGGCCGGGGCTGTTCATCCAGGCGTCCATGACGGCGGCGGCGTCGGCCTGTCCGCGGGCTATGTTCTCGCCGCCGAGGCTGGTGATCCCGGCCTTGGCCGCCCGGTCCCAGGGGCTGAGCCCGCTCGGGTCGGTGTGGTCGAAGAAGTCGCGCGCGGCCATGTCCGCGCTGAAGGCCTGGGCGAGGTCGGACAGGGCGCTGTTCGCCACCACCGGACTGCAGCCGACCTTGGCCCGCTCGTCGTTGACCAGCTTGAGCACCTCGGTCTCGGCCGCCGTCTGGGCGGAGACGTCGACCGGGGCGGTGGTCTTGGGCGCCTTCGTCTTCGAGGCCTGGCCGGGCGGAGTCGCGGGCTTGTTCGCGTTGGCGGACTTGCCCGGCTTGGTTTTGGTGGGCTCCGGGGCGGGCGCCGTCGTCGGCGCGGCCGGCGAGGTCGCGGGAGCGGTCGACGCCGACGCCGATGCCGAGGGCGACGCGGCGCGGTCGGCGTCACGGCTCGTCGACGTGCCCTCGCGGCCGTCCGCGCTCGCGCTGCCCGACGTACCGCCCTGCTGGGTCTCCTGGCTGGACGGGGACCCCACGGCCTGCACGCTGTCGGAGTTGTTGCTGCCGCCACCGAGCGAGTAGTTCTCGGTGCCGGGCAGCACGCCGGAGGCGACGGCCACGGTGCCCAGTGCCACGGCCGCGGAGACGCCGAGCAGACCCGTGCGAACCGGCGTCGCGGTCTTACGCTTGCGGTGCGAGCGGGCAGCGGCGGTCGGCGGGAGGTCGGCGACGGCGGCGTAGCCGTAGAGGTTCTCCGGGCCGTAACTTTCCGTAACGGGTCCGTGATTCTCAGTAACCCCGGTGGTGCGGCCCGTGGCGGCGCGGCCGACGGCGGAGCGTCCGTGGCGTCCCATCTCCTGGCCTTCCTCGTTCTTGGTCAGCGTCCCTCACTCGAAAGAGTGAGTTTCATATGAGACTCATTGGGTCGGGACGGTACCGCATGGCGGGAGGGGAGGAAGTGCTGCGAGAGACTTTGTCCGGTTAGCGTGCACCCATGAACGAGGTTGTACGGCTGGTCGTTTGGGTACGCGGACGTGTCCAAGGTGTGGGTTTCCGCTGGTTCACGAGGGCCAAGGCGCTGGAGATCGGCGGCCTGAGTGGCTTTGCTCTCAATTT
The DNA here is from genome assembly GCF_055582885.1 of Streptomyces sp. NPDC107454. NCBI lineage: Bacteria > Bacillati > Actinomycetota > Actinomycetes > Kitasatosporales > Streptomycetaceae > Streptomyces > Streptomyces sp. NPDC107454. The sequence continues at coordinate 227,682 of NZ_JBVJPA010000011.1, forward strand.
GGACGACGGACGGGTCCAGGTGGTCGCGGAAGGAACCCGGGCCGGATGCCAGGGTCTGCTCGACTGGCTCCAGGGGGACGACACACCCGGGCGGGTGGACGGAGTCACTGAGATCTGGGACACGCCCCGGGGGATCTACGACGGCTTCGCGATCCGGTGACGGCGACGTGCGCAACGGCCCTGGCGGAAGCGGTATGGCATGCCACCGGCACCTGCCAGAAGCAGAAATGACCTGGTGGTTGCCAAGAACGGCTCCGCGTGGCAGGCTCCGCAGAGAAGGATGATCTCCACGCCCCCCGGGTCTCGCAGGAGTCGCAGCGCAGCCGTCCGAAGGGCCGCGCGACAGCGGGTTGCCCGCCAATACGGGGCGTGATCGTGTTGACCGTCAAACTTTTTGGTGAGACGCTGAAAGCCCCGCGCACCTTAGCTGTTTGGCATGTGGAACCGCAGCAAAAATTTAGTAAGTGTCAAGCATCGCGGGTGCGATCCCTCACGACCCACACCGCTTCGGTCGGTCACTCAGTGTGGAGGACCATCCATCATGGCAAAGGCGCTTCTCGGTTACGTCGGCGGTTCCGACCCGCGACTCATCGCCGAGATGCGACGGCTCCAGCAGCGTGTACAGGACCTCGAATCCGAGCTCGTACGGATTCAGGCCGAGAACGACGCGCTCGCGGCTGCCGCTTCTCACGACTCGCTTCTCGAGAGCATCGACGTACCCCAGGCGGAGCCTGCGCTCACCTGATCACTGCACCGCACTACGACAGCAGTGGTTGGGCTGCCCGTGTCAACCGCTAAGTTGTCAGCTGTCAGAATTGCAAGGGACGCCTCTTCGGCGTCCCTTCTTCTTTCCCCCGCGTGCCCTCCCCGCTCTCTTTAACGTCTGGTGTGCCCTGCACGTTCATGGGTGAAACCGTGGGTTCATGGAGTGAGACCGGCCCGAAAGGTAGAGTCCGGCGGCGTGCACCTCAAGGCCCTGACCCTGCGCGGGTTCAAGTCGTTCGCCTCGGCGACCACGCTGCGGTTCGAGCCGGGCATCACCTGTGTCGTGGGCCCCAATGGTTCGGGCAAGTCCAATGTCGTGGACGCCCTGAGCTGGGTCATGGGTGAGCAGGGGGCCAAGTCGCTGCGCGGCGGCAAGATGGAGGACGTCATCTTCGCGGGCACCACCGGGCGGCCGCCGCTCGGCCGGGCCGAGGTGTCCCTGACCATCGACAACTCCGACGGGGCGCTTCCCATCGAGTACGCCGAGGTCACCATCACGCGGATCATGTTCCGCAACGGCGGCAGCGAGTACCAGATCAACGGTGACACCTGCCGTCTCCTCGACATCCAGGAACTGCTGTCCGACTCCGGCATCGGCCGCGAGATGCACGTCATCGTCGGTCAGGGCCAGCTCGACTCCGTCCTGCACGCCGACCCGATGGGCCGCCGCGCGTTCATCGAGGAGGCGGCGGGCGTCCTCAAGCACCGCAAGCGCAAGGAGAAGGCGCTGCGGAAACTGGACGCGATGCAGGCGAACCTGGCCCGCGTCCAGGACCTCACCGACGAACTGCGCCGCCAGCTCAAGCCACTAGGCCGGCAGGCCGCCGTCGCCCGTCGCGCCGCCGTCATCCAGGCCGACCTGCGCGACGCCCGCCTGCGCCTCCTCGCCGACGATCTCGTACGGCTGCGGCAGGCGCTCCAGTCCGAGATCGCCGACGAGGCCGCGCTCAAGCAACGCAAGGAGAGCGCCGAGGCCGAACTGAAGAAGGCGCTCCAGCGGGAGGCGCTCCTGGAGGACGAGGTCCGGCAGCTCACGCCCCGGCTCCAGCGCGCCCAGCAGACCTGGTACGAGCTCTCGCAGCTCGCCGAGCGGGTGCGCGGCACGATCTCGCTGGCCGACGCGCGGGTGAAGAGCGCCACTTCGGCGCCCGCCGAGGAACGGCGCGGACGCGACCCCGAGGACATGGAGCGCGAGGCGGCGCGGATCCGTGAGCAGGAGGCCGAACTCGAAGCGGCCCTGGAGGCGGCCGAGCACGCCTTGGAGGACACGGTCGCGCACCGGGCCGAACTGGAGCGCGAGCTCGCCGTCGAGGAGCGCCGCCTCAAGGACGTGGCCCGCGCCATCGCCGACCGCCGTGAGGGCCTGGCCCGCCTCAACGGCCAGGTCAACGCCGCCCGTTCGCGGGCCGCCTCCGCCCAGGCCGAGATCGACCGGCTCGCCGTCGCCCGGGACGAGGCCCAGGAGCGGGCGTTCGCCGCGCAGGAGGAGTACGAGCAGCTGAAGGCCGAGGTCGACGGCCTGGACGCGGGCGACGCGGAACTGACGGAGCGGCACGAGGCGGCCAAACGGGCGCTGTCCGAGGCGGAGGCCGCGCTGAGCGCAGCCCGTGAGGCGGCCACAGCGGCCGAACGCAGGCGCGCCGCCACCCAGGCCCGCCACGAGGCCCTCGCCCTCGGTCTGCGCCGCAAGGACGGCACGGGGGCGCTCCTGGGGGCCAGGGACCGCCTCACGGGCCTCCTCGGCCCCGCGGCCGAGCTGCTGTCCCTCACCCCCGGCCACGAGGTCGCGCTCGCCGCCGCCTTCGGCGCCGCGGCGGACGCCATCGCGGTCACCACTCCCGCCTCGGCCGCCGAAGCCATCCGCCTGCTGCGCAAGCAGGACGCCGGCCGCGCGGCCCTGCTGCTGGCCGGGGCTCCGGAGGAGGCGGGGGCACCCGAGGCCAAGGGAATCGACGGCACCGGGCAGCACCGGGCGGCGGGTGACATCGCTTCCGGTGGGGTGCCCATCGGCGGTTACCGCGACGGACGTGACACATCCGGCGGCGCGAGCCCCTCCGCGGCCTCTCCGGGCGACGTAGCTGCGAGGGACGCCTCGGGGGCTCCGCCCGAGAACGGCGCCTCCGGTGACGCAGCGCCGCGGACGGCCCCCACCGGGCCGCCGTACGCCGCCGACCTCGTCCGTGGTCCCGCCGAGCTCATGCCCGCCGTACGGCGGCTGCTGCACGGGATCGTCGTGGTCGGCACCCTCGAGGACGCCGAGGATCTGGTCATCGCGCGGCCGGAGTTGACCGCGGTCACCGCGGAGGGGGACCTGCTCGGAGCGCACTTCGCGCACGGTGGGTCCGCCGGGGCGCCCAGCCTCCTCGAAGTGCAGGCGTCCGTCGACGAGGCGGCTGCCGAGCTCGAGGAGCTCGCCGTGCGGTGCGAGGAACTCGGCGCGGCGCAGCACCGGGCCGCCGAGGAGCGGGGGGAGCGGGCCGCGCTCGTCGAGGAGCTGGGGGAGCGGCGACGGGCCGCCGAGCGCGAGAAGTCGTCCGTGGCACAGCAGTTGGGACGGCTGGCCGGGCAGGCGCGCGGCGCGGCCGGGGAGGCCGAGCGGAGCACCGCCGCCGCGGCGCGGGCGCAGGAGGCGCTCGACCGGGCGGTGGAGGAGGCCGAGGAGCTGGCGGAGCGGCTCGCCGTGGCGGAGGAGATGCCCGTCGAGGAGGAGCCCGACACGGCCGTACGGGATCGGCTCGCCGCGGACGGCGCCAACGCGCGGCAGACCGAGATGGAGGCCCGGCTCCAGGTGCGCACGCACGAGGAGCGGGTGAAGGGGCTGGCGGGACGGGCCGACGGGCTCGACCGGGCCGCGCGGGCGGAACGTGAGGCACGCGCGCGTGCGGAGCAGCGGCGGGCCCGGCTGCGGCACGAGGCGGCGGTCGCCGAGGCCGTCGCTTCCGGAGCGCGGCAACTCCTGGCGCACGTCGAGGTGTCACTGCGCCGTGCCGAGGAGGAGCGCACCGCCGCCGACACGGCCAAGGCCCGCCGTGAGCAGGATCTTGTCGCCGCGCGCAACGAAGGCCGTGATCTCAAGGGGGAGCTCGACAAACTCACGGATTCGGTTCACCGCGGCGAGGTACTCGGTGCCGAGAAGCGGCTGCGGATAGAGCAGCTGGAGACGAAGGCGCTGGAGGAGCTCGGTGTCGAACCGGCGGGGTTGGTCGCGGACTACGGTCCGGGCCAGCTCGTGCCGCCCTCGCTCCCCGCCGAGGGCGAGGAACTGCCCGAGGACCCGGAGCACCCGCGCAACCAGCCCCGGCCCTTCCACCGTGCCGAGCAGGAGCGACGGCTCAAGTCGGCCGAGCGGGCCTACGCGCAGCTGGGGAAGGTCAATCCGCTGGCGTTGGAGGAGTTCGCCGCGCTGGAGGAGCGTCACAAGTTCCTCAGCGAGCAGCTGGAGGACCTCAAGAAGACGCGGGCCGATCTGCTGCAGGTGGTGAAGGAGGTCGACGAGCGCGTCGAACAGGTCTTCACGGAGGCGTACCGGGACACCGCTCGTGAGTTCGAGGGCGTCTTCAGCAGGCTGTTCCCGGGAGGGGACGGGCGACTGATCCTGACCGACCCCGACAACATGCTCACCACGGGCGTGGACGTCGAGGCACGGCCCCCCGGCAAGAAGGTGAAGCGGCTGTCCCTGCTGTCCGGTGGGGAGAGGTCTCTCACCGCCGTCGCGCTCCTTGTGTCGATCTTCAAGGCGCGGCCCAGCCCGTTCTATGTGATGGACGAGGTGGAGGCGGCACTCGACGACACCAACCTGCAGCGGCTGATCCGGATCATGCAGGAGCTGCAGGAGGCCTCGCAGCTGATCGTGATCACGCACCAGAAGCGGACGATGGAGGTCGCCGACGCGCTGTACGGCGTCTCCATGCAGGGCGACGGTGTGTCGAAGGTCATCAGCCAGCGGCTCCGCTAGATGCGTGTAGCGCACACTGGTCTTGACCTGGGCTTCTCGTTGGATTCAAGTAGTGAACGCGTGATGACCTCTCGGGCGCGAAAAATTCACAGCTAGCGAACTGTTGACTTCGATACTTGAAGGCATAGTCTCTGCAACGTTGCTTTTACCTTCAGGTGGTGGGGGCTGCGAAGTTGTGCGCCACTGGTACCACCACCGAAGGGCTTGCCCCCACACCCCCGGCAGCGAGGCCGGGTGGCCCGAGGAGTTACACGTGACCAGCACCGCGCAGGCGCCCCAACCAGGAGCCAGGACGGCTCACCCCGAACATCTCGGGCATGTCATCTTCATCGCGGCGGCGGCCGCAATGGGCGGCTTCCTGTTCGGTTACGACAGTGCCGTGATCAACGGTGCCGTCGAGGCGATCCGAAGCCGTTACGACATCGGCTCGGCGACCCTGGCTCAGGTCATCGCCATCGCGCTGACCGGCTGCGCCATCGGCGCGGCGACCGCGGGCCGCATAGCCGACCGCATCGGCCGCATCCGATGCATGCAGATCTCCGCCGTCCTCTTCACGGTCAGCGCCGTCGGTTCCGCGCTGCCGTTCGCGCTGTGGGACCTCGCCTTCTGGCGCATCATCGGCGGATTCGCCATCGGTATGGCCTCCGTCATCGGCCCCGCCTACATCGCCGAGGTCTCCCCGGCCGCGTACCGCGGACGCCTTGGCTCCTTCCAGCAGGCCGCGATCGTCATCGGCATCGCCATCTCGCAGCTGGTCAACTGGGGCATCCTGAACGCCGCCGGCGGCGACCAGCGCGGCAAGCTGATGGGCGTCGAGGCCTGGCAGGTCATGCTCGGTGTCATGGTCGTCCCGGCCGTCCTCTACGGTCTGCTCTCCTTCGCGATCCCCGAGTCGCCGCGCTTCCTGATCTCCGTGGGCAAGGAAGACCGCGCCCGTGAGGTGCTCAAGGAGGTCGAGGGCGACAAGATCGATCTGACGGCCCGCGTCGCCGAGATCGAGCACGCCATGAAGAGCGAGCACAAGTCGACCTTCAAGGACCTGCTCGGCGGCAGCTTCTTCTTCAAGCCGATCGTCTGGGTCGGCATCGGCCTCTCGGTCTTCCAGCAGTTCGTCGGCATCAACGTCGCGTTCTACTACTCCTCGACGCTGTGGCAGTCGGTCGGCGTCGACCCCTCGGAGTCGTTCTTCTACTCGTTCACGACGTCGATCATCAACATCATCGGCACCGTGATCGCGATGATCTTCGTGGACCGGATCGGCCGCAAGCCGCTGGCCCTCATCGGTTCCGTCGGTATGGTCATCGGTCTCGGACTCGAGGCCTGGGCCTTCTCGTACAACCTCGTGGACGGCAAGCTGCCGGCGACACAGGGCTGGGTCGCCCTCATCGCCGCGCATGTCTTCGTCCTCTTCTTCGCCCTGTCCTGGGGCGTCGTGGTCTGGGTCTTCCTCGGCGAGATGTTCCCGAACCGGATCCGCGCCGCCGCCCTCGGCGTCGCCGCCTCCGCGCAGTGGATCGCCAACTGGGCCATCACCGCGAGCTTCCCGTCGCTGGCCGACTGGAACCTCTCCGCGACCTACGTGATCTACACGATCTTCGCCGCGCTCTCCATCCCCTTCGTGCTCAAGTACGTGAAGGAGACCAAGGGCAAGACGCTGGAGGAAATGGGCTGAGCCTCCTGAAGAGGCCCCGAGACTCGAGGAGAAGGGCCAAGTCCCCGCTGCCCCTCTCCTCGTACCCGTAAGACGTACTGCCCCGGCTCAATCACCGAGCCGGGGCAGTACGTCTTCGCAGAACAGGTGCAGGCTGCGCCAGCCCTCGTCGATCGGCATCCCGCCGGACAGCGGGTGCAGCACGTGGTTGTCGAGACCCTGGGCCACGCACTGGTCGGGGGTCAGGATCCGGTACACGCCCTCCGCGCGCAGTTCCTCGACCGTCGTGGCAGCCGACTTCACCGCCGAGCGGATGTCACCGGACTGCCAGGAGGCGTACGTCCGTGCCTCGTGCAGGAAGTGCCCGCCGTACTCGGCCCACGCCCGGTCCGGGTCCTCGGCGATGTGCAGCAGCGGGGTCTCGGCGGCGGGCATCATGGTCCAGCCCTCGGTGCCGTACTCGACGAGCCGCTCCTTGTAGTACGCCTCCAGCTCGGGGAGGTGCGCGCTGGGAAAGAAGGGGAGCCCGAGCCGGGCGGCGCGCCGGGCCGCCGCCCTGGACGAGCCGCCGACCAGCAGCAGCGGGTGCGGGTCGGAGAACGGGCGCGGTGTGACCCGTACCGTACGGTCCCGGTAGGTGAACTCCTCGCCGGTCCACGCCTTCAGCACCGTCTCCAGGAGCTCGTCCTGGAGCGCACCGCGCCGCTTCCAGTCGACGTCGAAGAGGGCGTACTCCTCGGGCCGGTAGCCGATGCCCGCGACGGTGACGAGGCGGCCGCCGCTGAGCAGGTCGAGCACGGCGATGTCCTCGGCGAGGCGCAGTGGATCGTGCAGCGGGCCGATGACCGCGGAGACGGTGACCGCGAGGTGCCGGGTTGCTCCGAAGACCGCGCCCGCGAAGGCGAACGGCGAGGGCAGCCAGTTGTTGGCCACTCCGTGGTGTTCCTCGGTCTGCACGGTGGTGATGCCGCGGTCGTCGGCGTAGGCGGCCATCTCGATGGCCGCCTTGTAGCGGGCGCTCAGCGACGCCGGGGTGGCGGCGGGGTCGACGAGGTTGAAGCGCACGACGGTTACGGGCATGGAAGCCCCCCTTCGGTATGGAGGGGGACGGTAGCTGACGGTGCGTCAGACAGCCATAGTCGCGGACCCTTTCGCGGACCGCGCCACAGGCGCCACCGCGGGCTTCGGCAGCACGGCGTACAGCAGGAAGGAGACCGCGACGGCCGCCACCCAGCCGAGGCCGTACTCGCCGACGGGGTTGTTCGACGCCAGCGGTCCCGTGAACCAGTCGGACGTGCTGAACAGCAGGCCCGAGCCGAGCCCGAGCGCCCACGCGGCGACCGCGGCCGGGCTGAAGCCGCCCCGGTACCAGTAGGCGCTGGTGCGCGTGGTGTCGAGCAGGGCCCCGGCGTCGTACTCCGCGCGGCGCAGCATGTCCGCGCCGAAGACACCGACCCAGGCCGAGAACGCGACCGCGAGCAGCGAAAGGAACGCGATGAACGAGCCCATGAAGGAGGTCGCCACCAGCATCAGGACGCCGCCGAGGACCAGTGAGATCACGGCGTTGACCGCGACCGCCCGGTGCCGCGACACCTTGATGCCGAGGGTCTGCGCGGTGAAGCCCGCCGAGTACATCGACATCGCGTTGATCAGCAGCATGCCGACCAGAGCGATGAGCAGGTAGGGCACCGCGATCCACAGCGGCAGGATCGTGCCGACGAAGGAGACCGGGTCGGCGGCCGAGGCCAGGTCCGGCGTCGAGACCGCCATCACCGCGCCCATCAGGATCAGGGGGAGTACGACGACGCAGGCGCCGGCCACCGAATTGCGCACGATCGCCCCCGGCGAGGCCGTACGCGGCAGATAGCGCGTGAAGTCCGGCGCCGACGGCGCCCAGCTGATGCCGCCCGCCGCGATCAGTCCGACCCCCGTGATCATCAGGGGTGTCGGGCCGGCGTGCTGTCCGAAGACCCTGCCCCAGTCCGTGTCCGCGACCAGGTGGCCGAGGACGAGCACGGAGAAGCCGCCGAAGAGCCACGTCGCCCATGTGCTGCTCGTCCGGACGGCGCTGATGCCGAGGCCCGAGATCGCGAACGTCCCGACCACGAAGGCCAGCAGCGTCGCGACGATCAGGAACGTGTTGCTCCTGATGCCGAAGAGCACGTTCAGGATGGTCAGCAGGGCGTAGGAGCCCGTCACCGCGTTGATCGTCTCCCAGCCCCAGCGGGCGATCCAGATCAGCGCACCCGGCAGGAGATTTCCGCGCTGGCCGAAGACCGCGCGGGACAGGGTCAGGCCGGGAGCGCCGCCCCGCTTGCCCGCGATGCCGACCAGACCCACCAGGCCGTACGACACGACCGGCGCCGCGAGGCCGACGGCCAGCGCCTGCCAGAAATTGAGTCCGTAGGAGACGGCCAGCGCCGCGCCCATGGTCAGCAGCAGGACGGTGATGTTGGCGGCGATCCAGGTGGGAAGGAGTTCGCGGGTCTTCGCGTGCCGCTCGGCGTCGGGGACGGGCTCGATGCCCCGGGTTTCCAGAACGTGGTGCGCGGATGTGTCGAGGGCGCCATCGGAGCGATCGGTGGTCCTCATGGCAATTAAGCATACTTTGTGTAGTTTTTTACGCTTCTGCGAGGCGTGCCTGCGGTCGACGAGGCGCGTGTTCCCGGGGGAAGCCACAGAATCCCTCCGATGACACGGAGAGCCCCTCCCGGCAGGGGGATGACTGATACTGGGGAGCGTTATGGAAACCGTCATCCTTGCTGTAGTCATCGCCGTGGTCGTGATCGGCGCACTCGGCGGGCTCGTCATCGGCAGTCGCCGCAAGAAGTCGCTGCCCCCGGCGCCCCCCACCACGCCCGACATCACCGCCCCTCCGGCCGAGCCGCACATCGGCGACGAGGCCGAGATCCCGCACGACGAAGAGCGCCGGACGATAGAGGAGGTGGATCTCCCGGACGGCTCGGCCGCTCCGGTCGTCGTCGAGGAACCCGAACCCGTTGTCGAAGTTCCGGCGATCGAGATCCCGGAGCCGACCGCGGGGCGCCTGGTGCGGCTGCGCGCCCGCCTCTCGCGCTCGCAGAACGCGCTCGGCAAGGGGCTGCTCACGCTCCTCTCGCGCGAGCACCTCGACGAGGACACCTGGGAGGAGATCGAGGACACGCTGCTGACCGCCGACGTCGGCGTGCAGCCCACCCAGGAGCTGGTCGAGCGGCTGCGCGAGCGCGTGAAGGTGCTCGGCACGCGCACGCCCGACGAGCTGCGCACCCTGCTGCGCGAGGAGCTGCTGCAGCTTCTCGTCCCCGAGTTCGACCGTACGGTCAAGACCGACTCGAACCTCGACACCCCGGGCATCGTGATGGTCGTCGGTGTCAACGGCACCGGGAAGACCACCACCACCGGCAAGCTCGCCCGCGTCCTCGTCGCCGACGGCAAGAACGTGGTGCTCGGCGCCGCCGACACCTTCCGTGCCGCCGCCGCCGACCAGCTGCAGACCTGGGGCGAGCGCGTGGGTGCCCGTACCGTGCGGGGCCCCGAGGGTGGTGATCCCGCCTCGATCGCCTTCGACGCGGTCAAGGAGGGCATCGAGGAGGGCGCCGACGTCGTCCTCATCGACACGGCCGGACGACTTCACACCAAGACCGGGCTCATGGACGAGCTCGGCAAGGTCAAGCGTGTCGTCGAGAAGCACGCCCCGCTCGACGAGGTGCTGCTGGTCCTCGACGCCACGACCGGCCAGAACGGTCTGGTGCAGGCCCGCGTCTTCGCCGAGGTCGTCGACATCACCGGCATCGTGCTGACCAAGCTCGACGGCACCGCGAAGGGCGGCATCGTGATCGCGGTCCAGCGTGAGCTGGGGGTGCCGGTCAAGCTGGTGGGTCTGGGTGAGGGCGCGGACGATCTGGCGCCGTTCGAGCCGGAGGCGTTCGTTGACGCCCTTATCGGAGAGTGACCCCCACCTTCCGCAGTTGGTAGGTGGTTCTGGAAGCGTCCGCCCCCGAGGTGCAGTCCGGGGGGCGGGCGCTTTGCTGTGCAGGCCGGTGCCGGTGCCGTTACGCGCGCGACCGGTGCGCCGCGTACGCCAGCGTCCCCAGCAGCAACCGCGCCTGCGGCGGTTTCGTCGCCGAGTCCAGGGCGGGGGAGCGCAACCAGCGGACCGGACCGAGGCCGGCGCGGTCGGAGGGCGGGGCGGTGACGTACGTACCGGGGCCGAGGCCGTGCAGGTCGAGGGAGGCGTCGTCCCAGCCCATCCGGTAGAGCAGCTCGGGGAGCTCGGCCGCGGCGCCGGGGGCGACGAAGAAGTGGGCGCGGCCGTCCGGGGTCGCGGTGACCGGCCCGGTGGGCAGGCCCATCCGCTCCAGGCGGACGAGCGCGCGGCGCCCGGCGGCCTCGGCGACCTCGATGACGTCGAACGCGCGGCCGACCGGCAGCATCACCGCGGCACCCGGGAACTCGCCCCAGATCTCGGAGACCTCGTCGAGCGTGGCGCCCGCTTCGAGCACCGGCGCGAAGTCCAGCGGATGCGCCCCCGGCGTGCGGCAGCCGGCCTTGCCGCAGGAGCACACGCCCGCGGCGGCCCGGGCGCCGGGGACCACGTCCCAGCCCCACAGCCCGGTGAACTCGGCCACCGCGGTGCACTCCGACGAGCGGCCGCGGCGACGGGTGCCGGGCCGGCTTTCGCGCATTCCCCGACTGCTGCCGATCGTGAAGCCCATGCCCCCTCCAACGGGTCCAACGCGTCGACGGTTACGCCATGAACGCGGAACATCACTCAGTGTGTTCCCGTCCCCGGATGTCGCGTGGTTGGCGACGCGATCCCGGCAGCGCCCGGAAGCGTCCCGGGTGGTGTACCCGGCGGCGTGCGCCCCCGAATGCATCGTTTCGCCACTTCTGGCTGTCCTATGTCAAGTGAATCGCGTACAGGCGATCAGGAGTTCATTCGAAGGGGTGGCGAATGGTGGCGTTTCCGGGATCGCCATGGCTGGACGCGTGATCGTAGGATTACTTTGAGTGCACGGGTCCTGGGGACGTATGCACTCGTGGGTATGCCGGAGGCAAGTCGGCTTCCCGTTCGAAGGGTGAGAACTGCCGGACGTGCGGCCGTATTTACCGGCATTCTGATAGGGCTTGGCGCACGCAGCGTACAAGTGGTCTCAGGGATGGGGGCGTTCCAGTGGGCGGCAACGGCGGAAGCGGTACGAACGCTGACAAGCGCCCGAATGAGCTGTTGGGCTCGTGGTTCGTGCGCAGTGGCTGGTCGAAGGGCGAGCTGGCGCGGCAAGTGAACCGAAGGGCCCGCCAGTTGGGGGCCAATCACATCTCCACGGACACCTCACGGGTGCGCCGCTGGCTGGACGGCGAGAATCCGCGCGAGCCGATTCCGCGGATCCTGTCCGAGCTGTTCTCCGAGCGGTTCGGCTGTGTGGTCGCCGTCGAGGACCTCGGCCTGCGCGCCGCCCACCAGTCACCGTCCGTGTCGGGTGTCGACCTGCCCTGGACCGGCCCGCAGACCGTGGCGCTGATCAGCGAGTACTCGCGCAGTGACCTGATGCTGGCGCGGCGTGGCTTCCTCGGCAGCTCGCTGGCCCTCGCCGCGGGCCCCGCCCTCATCGAGCCCATGCAGCGCTGGCTGGTGCCCTCGCCCGCCGCGCCCCAGGAGGAGCCCGAGTCCCCGGCCGCCGCGCGCCGCCCCGGCCGGCTCTCCCAGCCCGAGCTGGACCTGCTGGAGTCCACCACGGTGATGTTCCGCCAGTGGGACGCCCAGTGCGGCGGCGGTCTGCGCCGCAAGGCCGTCGTCGGCCAGCTGCACGAGGTGACCGACCTGCTCCAGGAGCCGCAGCCCGGGGCGACCAGCAAACGCCTGTTCATGGTCGCCGCCGAGCTGGCCGAGCTGGCGGGCTGGATGAGCTATGACGTGGGGCTGCAACCCACCGCGCAGAAGTACTTCGTGCTCGCCCTGCACGCCGCCAAGGAGGCGGGCGACAAGCCGCTGGGCTCGTACATCCTCTCCAGCATGAGCCGCCAGATGATCCACCTCGGCCGGCCCGACGACGCGCTCGAACTCATCCATCTGGCGCAGTACGGAAGCCGTGACTGCGCGAGCCCGCGTACCCAGGCCATGCTGTATGCGATGGAGGCCCGCGCCTACGCGAACATGGGCCAGCCCGGAAAGTGCAAGCGGGCCGTCCGGATGGCCGAGGACAGCTTCGAGGACGTTCACGAGTGGGACGACCCGGACCCCGACTGGATCCGCTTCTTCTCGCTGGCCGAGCTGCACGGCGAGAACTCGCACTCCTACCGCGACCTGGCCTACGTCGCGGGCCGCAGCCCCACGTACGCCTCGCTCGCCGAGCCCCTGATGCAGCAGGCCGTCGACCTCTTCGCCAAGGACGGCGAGCACCAGCGTTCGTACGCGCTCAATCTCATCGGTATGGCCACCGTGCACCTGCTGCGGCGCGAGCCCGAGCAGAGTGCGGTATTGGCCAAGCACGCGATGGCGATCGCCAAGAAGGTGCGCTCCGAGCGCGTCAACACTCGTATCCGAAAGACGGTCGACACGGCCGTCCGCGACTTCGGTGACCTCGCCGAGGTCGTGGACCTCACCGAGCAGCTCGCCGTCGACCTTCCCGAGACCGCGGAAGCGGTCTGAGCCCGGGCCGCGGAAGCGGTCCGATCCCAGTACCCCGGCCACGGCCGGTCGTCCCGAACCGCCCGACTCGGCTCCCCCATGCCAGGTCATCGGACGACCAGCCGTGGCCGGTTCGTTTGCCTTCTGGGAAGGTTGCGCCACGATAACGATCGCTCCGCCCGGTATCAGCCAGTTCATGGAGGCGTAACACACGGGGTGCCTTCGTCACTGCGGCGAAACATCGAGGGGCGTCTACGGAAACCGCGCTGCGTCAATCTCATGGCGCATAACCGGCCCACCCCTCATGACCGCTCAGGCTTCGCCCGCACGGGGCCGTACCAACGACGAGGAGACGCCGATGGCACCAGCCATCACGCTAGCCGCAGAAGCTCCCAAGCTCTCGGCCGCCAACACCGGGTTCATGCTCATCGCTTCCGCCCTGGTGCTGATCATGACCCCCGGCCTCGCCTTCTTCTACGGAGGCATGGTCCGTGTCAAGAGCACCCTGAACATGCTGATGATGAGCTTCATCAGCATGGGGATCATCACGATCCTGTGGGTGCTGTACGGCTTCTCGCTCGCCTTCGGCACGGACAGGGGTTCGTTCATCGGCTGGACCTCGGACTGGGTCGGCCTGAGCAACATCGGCCTGACGGAGCTGTGGCCGGGCTACACCATCCCGATCTTCGTCTTCATGGTCTTCCAGCTGATGTTCGCCATCATCACGCCCGCGCTGATAAGCGGTGCGCTTGCGGACCGGGTGAAGTTCACGGCGTGGGCGCTGTTCATCACGCTGTGGGCCACGGTCGTCTACTTCCCGGTCGCGCACTGGGTCTGGGGCACCGGCGGCTGGGCGTTCGACCTCGGCGTGATCGACTTCGCCGGTGGTACGGCGGTCCACATCAACGCGGGTGCCGCGGCGCTCGGCGTGATCCTGGTCATCGGCAAGCGCGTCGGCTTCAAGAAGGACCCGATGCGTCCGCACAGCCTCCCGCTGGTGATGCTCGGCTCCGGTCTGCTGTGGTTCGGCTGGTTCGGATTCAACGCCGGTTCGTGGCTCGGCAACGACGACGGCGTCGGCGCGCTGATGTTCGTCAACACGCAGATCGCCACCGCGGCCGCCATGCTGGCCTGGCTCATCTACGAGAAGATCCGCCACGGCGCGTTCACCACATTGGGCGCCGCCTCCGGCGCGGTCGCCGGTCTGGTCGCCATCACCCCGTCGGGTGGCGCGGTCTCCCCGCTCGGCGCGATCGCCGTCGGTGCCATCGCCGGTGTCGTGTGCGCCATGGCCGTCGGCCTCAAGTACAAGTTCGGCTACGACGACTCCCTCGACGTGGTCGGCGTGCACCTCGTCGGCGGTGTCATCGGCTCGCTGCTGATCGGCTTCTTCGCCAGCGGCAAGGGCCAGTCCACCGTCGAGGGTCTCTTCTACGGCGGCGGTCTCACCCAGTTCTGGAAGCAGTGCGCCGGTGTCTTCGCGGTCCTCGGCTACTCCCTGGTCGTCTCCGCGATCCTCGCCTTCATCATCGACAAGACGATGGGCATGCGGGTCACCGAGGACGAGGAGATCGCCGGCATCGACCAGGCCGAGCACGCCGAGACCGCATACGACTTCAGTGGAGCGGGCGGCGGCATCGTCGGCGGCTCGGTTGCCGCCCTCGCGGGTACGCAGAGCAAGAAGGTGGACGCATGAAGCTCATCACCGCCGTCGTGAAGCCCCACCGGCTCGACGAGATCAAGGAGGCCCTCCAGGCCTTCGGGGTGCACGGTCTCACGGTCACGGAGGCCAGCGGCTACGGTCGGCAGCGGGGACACACCGAGGTCTACCGTGGTGCCGAGTACACCGTCGACCTGGTCCCCAAGATCCGCATCGAGGTGCTGGCCGAGGACGACGACGCCGAACAGCTGATCGATGTCGTGGTGAAGGCGGCCCGCACCGGCAAGATCGGTGACGGCAAGGTGTGGTCCATCCCGGTCGAGACGGCCGTCCGGGTCCGGACCGGCGAGCGCGGCCCGGACGCGCTCTAAACAGAAGATCAGAACAGGAGCCACTGGGTGACGAGTGCGGAGATGCGTACCGAAGCAGAGGACTCGGGACCCAGCGGCTACGCGGCGGCCCGGCTGCGCCTCCTCCAGGAGGGGGCGCAGTCCGGGCCGCCGCGCCGTGCCGCCCTCGCCGAACTCACGGACGAATGGCTGACCGGCCTGTTCGGCGCGGGTGCCGAGGGACTGCGCGGCGTCTCGCTCGTCGCCGTCGGCGGCTACGGCCGTGGAGAACTCTCGCCACGCAGCGATCTCGACCTGCTGCTCCTGCACGACGGCGCCGACGCCGGCACGGTCGCCGCGCTCGCCGACCGCATCTGGTACCCGATCTGGGACCTGGGCCTGGCCCTCGACCACTCGGTGCGTACGCCCGGGGAGGCACGCAAGACCGCGGGCGCGGACCTGAAGGTGCAGCTCGGCCTGCTGGACGCCCGCCACATCGCGGGCGACCTCGGCCTCACCGCCGGATTGCGTACGGCCGTCCTCGCCGACTGGCGCAACCAGGCGCCGAAACGCCTCCCCGAACTCCAGGAGCTGTGCGCCGAGCGCGCCGAGCGCCAGGGCGAGCTGCAGTACCTCCTGGAACCGGACCTGAAGGAGGCTCGCGGCGGCCTGCGCGACGCCACCGCCCTGCGTGCCGTCGCCGCCTCCTGGCTCGCGGACGCGCCCCGTGAGGGCCTCGCGGACGCCCGCCGCAGGCTCCTGGACGTCCGCGACGCCCTCCACCTCACCACCGGCCGCGCCACCGACCGCCTCGCGCTCCAGGAGCAGGACCAGGTCGCCGCCGAACTCGGACTCCTGGACGCCGACACCCTGCTGCGCCAGGTGTACGAGGCCGCGCGCGTCGTGTCGTACGCCAGTGACGTCACCTGGCGCGAAGTGGGACGCGTGCTCAAGTCGCGCGCTGTGCGGCCACGGCTGCGCGCCATGCTCGGCGGCGGTGCCAAGCCCGCCGTGGAGCGCTCACCGCTCGCCGAGGGCGTGGTCGAGATGGACGGCGAGGTGGTACTCGCCCGCGCCGCGCGCCCCGAGCGCGACCCCGTACTCCCGCTGCGTGCCGCGGCCGCCGCCGCACAGGCCGGGCTCCCGCTCTCCCTGCACGCCGTACGGCGCATGGCCGCCGTCGCACGCCCACTGCCCACGCCCTGGCCCGCCGAGGCCCGGGAACAGCTCGTCACGCTGCTCGGCTCGGGCCGCCCGACCATCGAGGTCTGGGAGGCACTGGAGGCCGAGGGCCTGATCACCCGGCTCCTGCCCGACTGGGAGCGGGTGCGCTGCCGCCCGCAGCGCAACGCCGTCCACATCTGGACCGTCGACCGCCACCTCATCGAGACGGCCGTCCGCGCCTCGGAACTCGCCCGCCGCGTGGGCCGTCCCGACCTCCTCCTCGTCTCCGCCCTGCTGCACGACATCGGCAAGGGCTGGCCCGGCGACCACTCCGTGGCCGGCGAGATCATCGCCCGGGACGTGGCCGCCCGCATCGGTTTCGACCGCGCCGACGTGGCGGTGCTCGCCACCCTCGTACGCCACCACCTGCTGCTCATCGACACCGCGACCCGACGCGACCTGGAGGACCCGGCGACCGTCCGCTCGGTCGCCGAGGCCGTCGGATCGCAGGGCACCCTCGAACTGCTGCACGCCCTCACCGAGGCGGACGCGCTGGCCACCGGGCCGGCGGCCTGGTCCTCCTGGCGCGGATCCCTCGTCGCCGACCTGGTCAAACGGGTCGCCGCCGTGCTCGCCGGAGGCGCCCCCGAGGAGCCCGAGGCCGCCGCGCCCACGGCCGAGCAGGAGCGGCTCGCCATCGAGGCGTTCCGCACCGGCGGCCCCGTACTGGCACTGCGCGCGCAGACCGAACCGCCCACCGAGGAGGAGCCCACCGGCGATCCCGAGCCCCTGGGCGTGGAACTGCTCATCGCCGTGCCCGACCAGCCCGGAGTGCTCCCCGCGGTCGCCGGCGTCCTCGCGATGCACCGCCTGACCGTGCGCACGGCCGAGCTGCGCGCCCTGGACCTGCCCGACGGCGTCGAGGGCTCGGTGCTGCTGCTCAACTGGCGGGTCGCCGCCGAGTACGGCTCCCTGCCGCAGGCCGCCCGGCTGCGTGCCGACCTCGTGCGCGCCCTGGACGGCTCCCTGGACATCGCGGCCCGGCTCGCCGAGCGCGACGCCGCCTATCCGCGCCGCCGGGGCACGATCGCGCCGCCGCCCCGGGTGACGGTCGCCTCCGCCGCCTCCCGCCACGCGACGGTCATCGAGGTCCGCGCCCACGATGCCCCCGGCCTGCTGCACCGCATCGGGCGGGCCCTGGAGGACGCGAGCGTATGGGTGCGCAGCATGCATGTCTCCACCCTCGGCGCCAACGCCGTGGACGCCTTCTACGTGACCGGACCCAAGGGCGCGCCCCTGCCGGCGGAGGAGGCGGTTTCGGTGGCGCGTGGGCTGGAGGAGATGCTGCGGGGATGACCCCGTGGCAGATGCGCGGGAGTGACCTCGCAGTCCTGTCTCCGTCCATCGAACGTGGTCCCCTGTCGGGTATTCACACCGGGCAGGGGACACCAACCCTTTTCGGGCAGATACCCTGGAGGGCAACCCAAACCGCCCCCGACTCCGAGGACCGACGCCACCGTGTTCGATACCCTCTCAGACCGCCTGAGCGCGACTTTCAAAAACCTCCGCGGGAAAGGCCGGCTCTCCGAGGCGGACATCGACGCCACGGCCCGCGAGATCCGTATCGCGCTCCTCGAAGCCGATGTGGCCCTGCCGGTCGTGCGGACCTTCATCAAGAACGTCAAGGAGCGCGCCCTCGGCTCCGAGGTCTCCAAGGCGCTGAACCCGGCCCAGCAGGTCCTGAAGATCGTGAACGACGAGCTCGTCACGATCCTCGGCGGCGAGACCCGCCGCCTGCGGTTCGCCAAGAACCCGCCCACGGTGATCATGCTCGCGGGTCTTCAGGGTGCCGGTAAGACCACGCTCGCCGGCAAGCTCGGCAAGCACCTCAAGGACCAGGGTCACTCCCCGCTCCTCGTGGCCGCCGACCTCCAGCGCCCGAACGCCGTGAACCAGCTCAGCGTCGTCGCCGAGCGCGCCGGTGTGGCCGTCTTCGCCCCCGAGCCGGGCAACGGCGTGGGCGACCCGGTCAAGGTCGCCAAGGACTCCATGGAGTTCGCGAAGACCAAGGTCCACGACATCGTGATCGTGGACACCGCCGGTCGCCTCGGCATCGACCAGGAGATGATGCAGCAGGCCGCGGACATCCGCGACGTCGTCTCGCCGGACGAGATCCTCTTCGTCGTCGACGCGATGATCGGCCAGGACGCGGTCAACACCGCCGAGGCCTTCCGCGACGGCGTCGGTTTCGACGGCGTCGTCCTGTCGAAGCTCGACGGCGACGCCCGCGGTGGTGCCGCGCTCTCCATCGCCTCGGTCACCGGCAAGCCGATCATGTTCGCGTCGAACGGCGAGAAGCTCGACGACTTCGACGCCTTCCACCCGGACCGGATGGCCTCTCGCATCCTCGACATGGGTGACCTGCTCACCCTGATCGAGCAGGCGGAGAAGACGTTCAGCCAAGAAGAGGCCGAGAAGATGGCCTCCAAGCTGGCGTCCAAGAAGGGCCAGGACTTCACCCTGGACGACTTCCTGGCTCAGATGGAGCAGGTCAGGAAGATGGGCAGCATCAGCAAGTTGCTCGGCATGCTCCCGGGCATGGGCCAGATCAAGGACCAGATCAACAACCTCGACGAGCGCGATGTCGACCGCACGGCCGCCATCATCAAGTCGATGACGCCGGGCGAGCGCCAGGAGCCGACGATCATCAACGGCTCACGCCGCGCCCGTATCGCCAAGGGCTCGGGTGTCGAGGTCAGTGCGGTCAAGAACCTGGTCGAGCGCTTCTTCGAGGCCCGCAAGATGATGTCCCGCATGGCCCAGGGCGGCGGCATGCCCGGAATGCCCGGGATCCCGGGCATGGGTGGCGGCCCCGGCCGGGCCAAGAAGAAGCAGAAGGTGGCCAAGGGCAAGCAGCGCTCCGGCAACCCGATGAAGCGCAAGCAGCAGGAGGAGGAGGCCGCGGCCCGCCGTGAGGCCGGCGCCCAGCCGGGCGGCGCCTTCGGTCTGCCGGCCGGGCAGCAGGCTGAGGACTTCGAGCTGCCGGACGAGTTCAAGAAGTTCATGGGCTGACGGTTCGTTTCCGTACGGGTTTTCCGTACGGGTCTCCGTGCGGGGTTCCCGTACAGGTTCTTCCGTACGGGGGTCGTTCTCGTACGTCACTGGGGGCACCCCTCGTCGGAGGGGTGCCCCCAGTGGCATTTTCTGCACGTGCTGGCGAGTATTTCGTGTCGTAACGTCCTGATATGAGCAACCCTGTGCCGCCGCGCAAGGACCCCGACCAGCCGTGGCGTACCGAGGGAACGCCACCGGACTCGACCGGTCCGCCCTCCGGGAGAAGGAAGATGCCCGGCGGCTGGATCGGCCTCGCCGTCGCCGTCCTGGTCGTGTTCGTGATCGCCCTCCTGGTGCTGTCCTTCTTCAACGAGGGCACCGAGCCGACGATCTCCTACACGGAGTTCAGCAAGCAGGTCGGCAATGACAACATCACCAAGATCTACTCCAAGGGCGACGCGATCCAGGGCCAGCTCAAGACCGCCCAGGCCAATCCGGACGGCGGGGGGAAGTACACCAAGTTCAAGACCCAGCGCCCGTCCTTCGCGGACGACAAGCTCTGGCAGAACCTGGAGACGCACCACGTCACGGTGACCGCCTCACCGGTGGTCCAGCAGCGCAGCTTCCTCTCCAACCTGCTGATCTCCCTGGCCCCGATCGTGCTCCTGGTACTGCTGTGGATGTTCTTCGCCCGGCGGCTGCGGACGGGCCTCGGCGGCCCGGGCGGCATGCTCGGCCGCAAGGCACCCCCGAAACCGGTCGAACTGCAGCCGGGCGCCCAGCGCACGACCTTCTCCGACGTGGCCGGAATCGACGAGGTCGAGGGCGAACTGAGCGACGTCGTCGACTTCCTCACGAATCCGGACGCGTACCGCAGGATGGGCGCGAAGATGCCGCGAGGTGTCCTCCTCGCGGGTGCGCCCGGCACCGGAAAGACCCTGCTCGCACGGGCCGTGGCGGGGGAGGCGGGCGTCCCGTTCTTCTCGGCCTCGGCATCCGAGTTCATCGAGATGATCGTGGGTGTGGGCGCGTCCCGGGTCCGCGAACTCTTCGCCGAGGCCCGAAAAGTGGCCCCTTCGATCATCTTCATCGACGAGATCGACACCATCGGACGGTCCCGGGCCGGCGGCTCGGCGATGGGCGGCCACGACGAGCGCGAACAGACCCTGAACCAGATCCTCACCGAGATGGACGGCTTCTCGGGCTCCGAGGGCGTCGTCGTCATCGCGGCGACGAATCGCGCGGACATCCTGGACGCGGCGCTGACCCGGCCCGGCCGCTTCGACCGGGTCGTCAACGTCTCGCCCCCCGACCGCCGTGGCCGTGAGGCGATCCTGCGGATCCACACCCGCGAGATCCCGCTGTCCCCGGAGGTGGACCTGGCCCGGGTGGCCCGTACGACGCCGGGCATGACCGGTGCGGATCTGGCCAACCTCGCCAACGAGGCGGCGCTGCTCGCCGTCAAGCGCAAGAAGGACCAGGTGACACCGTCGGACCTCTCCGAGGCGCTGGAGAAGGTCCAGCTGGGTGCGGAACGCTCCCTGGTGATGCCCTACGAGGAACGCCGCAGGACCGCCTACCACGAGAGCGGCCACGCCCTCCTCGGCATGCTGCAGCCGGGCGCCGACCCGGTCCGCAAGATCACCATCGTCCCGCGCGGGCGCGCGCTGGGCGTCACGCTCTCGACGCCGGACGCGGACCGGTACGCGTACACCGAGGAGTACCTGCGTGGTCGCATCATCGGCGCCCTGGGGGGCATGGCAGCCGAACACGTCGTCTACGGAGTCGTCACGACCGGCTCCGAGAACGACCTCGAACAGGTCACCAACGTCGTTCGCGGCATGGTCGCCCGCTGGGGCATGAGCGAACGGGTCGGCCGCCTGTCCGCCCTCCCGAACGACGCCCAGCAGGCCTACGGCCTCGCCGCCGCGCCGGCCACCCTCGACTCCATCGACCACGAGATGCGGCGCATCGTCGACGAGTGCTACGAGGAGGCGTGTCAGAAGCTCCGCGACCACCGGGACCAACTGGACGCCCTCGCGGAGGCCCTCCTCGCGAACGAGACGCTGGAGGAGGCACAGGCATACCGGATCGCGGGCGTGACACGCGTGAAGAAGGAGGAGGTGTGAGCCGGTTCCCCGCGCCCCTCTTCAGGGGCGCGGGGAACCGCGCGTGTCTTGACGGGGGTCTTCTGGCGGAGCCCCCAGGGATGGGGCGGGCAGGGGAGGCGGGGCGTGGACCCGGCGACCTCAGCCCGTGCGTGCGATCAGGTATCTGAAGACGTTCGGCATCCACACCGTGCCGTCCCCGCGCTGATACGGATGCAGCGCCTCCGTCAGCTCCTTGCCGACCTGCACCACATCCGTCGCGCCGACCGCCGCGTCGAACAGCCCGGTCGACAACAGCCCCCGCACCGCGCTCTCCACGTCCGCGTACCCGAAGGGACACGCCACCCGCCCGGACCCGTCCGGCCGGAGCCCGGCCCGCTGGGCCACCTCCTCCAGGTCGTCCCGGCGAGGAGCCTGCCCGCACCCCTCGCCCGGCAGCACCGCGGACGTGGCACACCGCTCCGGCGGCCCCCATCCGACCAGCACCACGGCCGCCCCCCGCTCGGCGAGCGGAGTCGCCGCCGACAGCAGCTCCCCGAGTTCCTCGGCGTCCCCCGGCGCGCACCCGATCGGCTCGAACGCGGTCACCAGCGTGTACGCGGCCGCCGTCGCGTCGACGAGGTCCGAGGGGGACCCCTCCACGATCCGGGCGTCGGCACGCGCGCGTGTGCCCCACCCGTCCGGCAGCAACCGCTCCCGCGCGAGCGTCACCCGTTCGGGCGAAGAGGAGTCGACGCCGGTCACCGCCGCTCCCCGGGAGGCCGCCATCAGAAGGGCCAGCCCCGTACCGCAGCGCAGGCCGAGGACCCGCGTCCCGGCGCCCACTTCGAGCCGCTCGTAGACGGCTTCGTAGAGCGGCACCAGCATCCGCTCCTGGATCTCGGCCCAGTCACGCGCGCGTGCACACGGATCCACCCGGGGCGGCGCAGCCGCGTGAGGTAGGTGATGCCGCACGAGCGTAGGTGTCATCGAAAGCGCCCCAATCCGCCGAGAGTTGCCGCTGCGCCCCGTTTCCCTTGCCCCCGTGCAGTGCGCTCGCTCTTCCCCCGTATGTCAGGTAACTCCGCACTCGTCGCGCCGTCCAGGGGTTGTGGCGCGCTGCTTGCGCGCTGTCCGCGCGCGGCACAAGAATTCACATGTCGGCAACGTGTGCCCGTACCATCGCGCCATGGCAAAGGCACCCGTTCTCACGCCCCGGGCGGACGACTTCCCGCGCTGGTACCAGGATCTGATCGCCAAGGCCGAACTGGCCGACAACGGACCGGTGCGCGGCTCCATGGTCATCCGACCGTACGGGTACGGGCTGTGGGAGCGGATGCAGGCGGAGATGGACGCCCGCATCAAGGAGACGGGAACCCAGAACGCGTACTTCCCGTTGCTGATCCCGCAGTCGTACCTCACCAAGGAGGCCGACCACGTCGAGGGCTTCGCACCGGAGCTCGCGGTGGTCACGCACGGCGGCGGCAAGGAACTCGAGGAGCCCGCGGTCGTCCGGCCCACCTCCGAGATGATCATCAACGACTACTTCTCGAAATGGGTGCAGAGCTACCGCGACCTGCCGCTCCTGATCAACCAGTGGGCGAACGTGGTCCGTTGGGAGCTGCGGCCGCGCCTCTTCCTGCGTACGTCCGAATTCCTCTGGCAGGAGGGCCACACCGCGCACGCCACGTACGAGGACGCCCGCGACTTCGCCGCGCACATCCACCGCCAGGTGTACGAGGACTTCATGCTGAACGTCCTCGGCATGGATGTCGTCCCCGGCCGCAAGACCGCCAAGGAGCGCTTCGCGGGTGCCATCAACACCCTCACGCTCGAAGGCATGATGGGCGACGGCAAGGCCCTCCAGATGGCCACCAGCCACGAGCTGGGCCAGAACTTCGCCAAGGCCTTCAACACCCAGTACCTGTCGAAGGAAGGCAAGCAGGAGCTGGTCTGGCAGACCTCCTGGGGCTCGACGACCCGCATGATCGGCGCCCTGGTGATGATGCACGGCGACGACAACGGACTGCGTGTCCCGCCGCGGCTCGCCCAGATCCAGGCCGTCGTCCTCGCGATCAAGGGCGACGATGCGGTTCTGGCCAAGGTCCGCGAAATCGGCGACCGGTTGAAGGCGGCGGGTGTACGCGTCCACGTGGACGACCGCACCGACGTCCCGTTCGGGCGGCGCGCCGTCGACTGGGAGCTCAAGGGAGTCCCCGTCCGCGTCGAGGTCGGTCCCCGTGACCTGGAGAACGGCACCGCGATGCTGGCCCGCCGTATCCCCGGCGGCAAGGAGCCGGTCGCCATCGACGCTCTGGTGGAACTGCTCCCCACCGTCCTCGAAGAGGACCAGGCGCTGCTTCTGAAGCAGTCGCGTGAGCGCAGGGAGTCGCGCACCGCGGAGGTGTCGACGATCCAGGAGGCCGTCGAGACGGCGGCAGCCGGCGGCTGGGCGCGCATTCCGTGGGCCGACCTCGGAGAAGAGGGCGAGGCCGAGCTCGCCGAGCACTCCGTGACCGTACGCTGTCTGGTCGCCGAGGACGGGTCGGTGCCCGACACCGACGACGCACCCGGTAACGTCGCGGTCGTCGCGCGCGCTTACTGAGTAGGCCCGCAGGGAGGCCGAAACGCCTCTTGCGCATCTGATGACCACAGGGGCCCCGGCGCGCGGATACCGCCTACGCGCCGGGGCGTACGCGTTACTACGTACCGGCTTGGTGTGAGCTGTGAGGCTTCTCCGCAGATCAGCGCACCCGCCCTCGTCCGGACGCATCAGTGGCAACTGACGGGTACGTGCAAATTATTTGGGATGGCCCGGAATAGGAACACAGAGACCCCCAGGCTCGTTGTCATTACGTGAGCACGACACCACCTGTTCTCGCCGCAGAGCTGGCAGGGGCGTGGGCCGACATTCAGCGGCACCACCCCGAACTGCCCGATCTTGCCGCGCCAGAGTCCCTGATCGGAGAGTCGTCGTCCGCCTGCGGGCACGAACTCTCCTTCGAACGACTGCTGCATGAGGCAGTCCATGGCATCGCCGCCGCCCGCGGAGTCCGCGACACTTCGCGCGCCGGCCGGTACCACAACCGCAGATTCCTCGCCATCGCCGAAGAGCTGGGCCTCGACCACCCGGAGGAGCCGCACCCCAGTAGTGGCTTCTCCCTGGTCACGCTCAACCCCGAGGCGAAGCGGCGCTACCGCCCGACGATCGAGCGGCTGCAACGCGCCCTGAAGGCACACACCGCCGCGACCGCCGCGGACACGGCCCGCTCGTTCCGGGGCCCGGCCGCCCGGCACGGCTCCTCCGGGGGAGGTGTCCGCGTCAAGGCGGTGTGCGACTGCGGCCGCAACGTACGGGTGGTTCCGTCCGTACTGGCGCAGGCACCGATCGTGTGCGGAGGATGCGGGAAGCCGTTCCGCATCCCCGAGGTCGTGGGCGCCGCGGCGAGCTGAGCGGACGGCTGCTCGTGGCAGCCGTACTCAGTCGCAGTCAGCCCCGCGCGGCGGCACCCGGTCCGAGCCGGGCGCGCTGCCGGCCTCGGCGATGACCCCCGGTGCCGGGCATCCGGCGCCGGGGGTCACCGCACGCTGCCCCGTGAAGGCGACCCGCCAGGGTGTGGCACAATGGCTAGCTGTACTCGACAGCCGCACAGGACCCCTCTCTCCTCCGGCTGACGCGTCCATCGGGCACTCGGGTACCGCAACCCCACGCGGCCATCTCGCCGTGCCCAACCACGTCAAGACCAGGAGACACCACTTCCGTGGCAGTCAAGATCAAGCTGAAGCGTCTGGGCAAGATCCGTTCGCCTCACTACCGCATCGTCGTCGCCGACTCCCGTACCCGCCGTGATGGTCGGGCCATCGAGGAGATCGGTCTGTACCACCCGGTGCAGAACCCCTCGCGCATCGAGGTCGACTCGGACCGCGCGCAGTACTGGCTGGGTGTCGGCGCGCAGCCGACCGAGCCCGTTCTCGCCATCCTGAAGCTGACCGGCGACTGGCAGAAGTTCAAGGGCGAGCCCGCCCCTGCGCCGCTGCTCGTGGCCGAGCCGAAGGCGACGCGCCCGTCGTTCGACGCCCTGGGCGGCGACGACGAGGGCAAGGGTGAGGCCATCACCCAGAAGAAGAAGGCTGAGAAGAAGGACGAGGCCCCGGCCGCGTCTTCTTCGTCTGAGTCGACCGAGGCCTGAGCATGCTCGAGGAGGCTCTCGAGCACCTCGTGAAGGGCATTGTCGACAACCCCGACGATGTGCAGGTCGCCTCGCGCGACCTGCGCCGTGGGCGCGTTCTCGAGGTCCGGGTGCACCCCGACGACCTCGGCAAGGTGATCGGCCGCAACGGCCGTACTGCCCGCGCTCTGCGGACCGTCGTGGGTGCCATCGGCGGCCGAGGTGTCCGCGTCGACCTCGTCGACGTGGACCACGTCCGCTGACGTAACAGGCAGCACCGGCTCGGGCCGGGGAGGGCTTTCGAGCCGTCCCCGGCCCGTAGTCGTCCCCGAACCCATGCCGTAGGCACATGGACAGGAGATCAAGCACAGTGCAGCTGGTAGTCGCTCGCGTCGGCCGCGCCCACGGCATCAAGGGCGAGGTCACCGTGGAGGTCCGTACGGACGAGCCGGAACTCAGGCTCGGGCCCGGCGCCGTCCTGCTCACCGATCCGGCCTCCGCCGGACCGCTGACCATCGAGACCGGCCGGGTGCACAGCGGCCGTCTGCTGCTGCGCTTCGCGGGCGTACGCGACCGGAACGCCGCCGAGGCGCTGCGCAACACCCTCCTGATCGCCGAGGTGGACCCGGACCAGCAGCCCGAGGACCCGGACGAGTACTACGACCACCAGCTGATGGACCTGGACGTGGTCACCAAGGACGGGACGGAGGTCGGACGGATCACGGAGATCTCCCATCTGCCCTCGCAGGACCTGTTCGTGGTCGAGCGGCCCGACGGGAGTGAGGTCATGATCCCGTTCGTCGAGGAGATCGTCACCGAGATCGACCTGGAGGAGCAGCGGGCCGTCATCGACCCGCCGCCGGGCCTGATCGACGACCAGGCGGAAATCGTCTCCTCCAGGGACACGGAAAACGCCTCCGCCAAGGACGACGAGGACTCCTCGGGGGCCGACGCCTGATGCGGCTCGACGTCGTCACGATCTTCCCCGAGTACCTGGAACCCCTCAACGTCTCGCTCGTCGGCAAGGCACGCGCGCGTGGGCAGCTGAATGTGCACGTGCACGACCTTCGGGAGTGGACGTACGACCGCCACAACACGGTCGACGACACCCCGTACGGCGGCGGCCCCGGCATGGTCATGAAGACCGGGCCCTGGGGCGACGCCCTGGACTCCGTCCTGGCCGACGGCTACGAGACCGGCTCCCACGGGCCCGTCCTGGTCGTGCCCACGCCGAGCGGACGCCCCTTCACCCAGGAACTCGCCGTCGAGCTCTCCGAGCGCCCCTGGCTGGTCTTCACGCCCGCCCGCTACGAGGGCATCGACCGCAGGGTCATCGACGAATACGCGACCCGGATGCCCGTCTACGAGGTGTCCATCGGCGACTACGTACTCGCCGGCGGAGAGGCGGCCGTCCTCGTCGTCACGGAGGCCGTGGCGCGGCTGCTGCCGGGTGTGCTCGGCAACGCCGAGTCCCACCGGGACGACTCGTTCGCCCCCGGCGCCATGGCCAACCTCCTGGAGGGGCCGGTCTACACCAAGCCCCCGGCGTGGCGCGGCCGCGAGATCCCCGACGTGCTGGTCAGTGGTCACCACGGGAAGATCGCCCGCTGGCGCCGCGACGAGGCCCTGCGCCGTACGGCGGCGAACAGGCCCGACCTCATCGAGCGCTGCGACCCTTCCGTCTTCGACAAGAAGGACCGCGAAATGCTCTCGATCCTGGGCTGGCAGCCAGAACCCGACGGTCGATTTTGGCGCAGACCAGAGGCCGTGGAAGAATAGGCCGCTGTTGTCTGCGTAGACCGGGCGCCCCTGCCACAGGGGGACACGACGCCCGTCCCGACGCGGCGGCACCCTCTTGGAAAACTAGCTCCCGTTGATGACCTGTGGCATCAGCGAAGAAAGCAGACGAAATGTCTCACCTGCTCGACTCCGTCGACAGCGCGTCGCTGCGCAGCGACATCCCGGCCTTCCGCCCGGGTGACACCGTCAACGTCCACGTCCGCGTCATCGAGGGCAACCGCTCCCGTGTGCAGCAGTTCAAGGGCGTAGTCATCCGCCGCCAGGGCGCCGGTGTCCGCGAGACCTTCACGGTCCGCAAGGTCTCCTTCTCGGTCGGCGTCGAGCGTACCTTCCCGGTGCACACCCCGATCGTCGAGAAGATCGAGCTCGTCACCCGTGGTGACGTGCGTCGCGCGAAGCTGTACTACCTGCGTGACCTGCGCGGCAAGGCCGCGAAGATCAAGGAGAAGCGCGACAACTGAGCTCGCGAAGGGGTTCACATGGACGCCGGATAACATCTGGCTCCGATGGACACCGAAGCACAGCACACGGAGCGCGACCGCTCCTCCCGCCCCACCGAATCCGAGGACATCTCGGACGTCGAGGGGCCGGAGGGACGGTCGCGTTTCGCGTTGGTGGACCGGGCCGCCGACTGGCTCCCAGGTGGGCGGATCACTCTGACCGTGCTGGTCTGTCTGCTGTTCCTGGTGCTGTTCAGCAACTTCGTGATGCAGCCGTTCGACATTCCCAGCAGCTCGATGGAGCGCGGATTGAGGATCGGAGACCGCGTTCTCGTAAATAAGTTGGCGTACCGTTTCGGTGCTGAGCCGCGGCGGGGCGATGTCGTCGTGTTCGACGGCACCGGGTATTTCGGGAACGCCGACTACGTCAAACGCGTCGTCGGTGTGGGGGGAGACCACGTGGTCTGCTGCGACAAGGAGGGGAGGCTCGAGGTGAACGGCCGGTCGGTCGACGAGTCGACGTTTCTGTACCCGGGGGACAGCCCGTCCGACGTCTCCTTCGACGTCGTGGTGCCCACCGGCAGCCTGTTCCTCCTCGGAGACCACCGCAGCGACTCCAGCGACTCCCGCGACCATCTGGGGTCTCCCGGCGGCGGCATGATCCCCGTCGGTGATGTGATCGGCAGAGCCGACTGGATCGCCTGGCCCGCGGGCCACTGGACCCGGCTGCAGCGTGCCGCCGCCTACGCGGGTGTGCCCACCGCGGACGGTGTCCATGGGTAACCGCGGCAGGCCACGTGGAGTCTCCGACCACGCCGCCGACAACCTGCTGCCCACCGGTACCCGGCGCGCCGCCGGTGGCGCCGTCAGGCCCGGCCGTGCCGAGCGCCGCAAGCTCCAGCGCAAGGTCAAGCGGCGCCGGCGGCGCTCCGCGATCAAGGAGATACCCCTCCTCGTGGGTGTCGCGGTGCTCATAGCCCTGGTCCTCAAGACCTTCCTCGTCCAGGCCTTCGTGATCCCGTCGGGCTCCATGGAGAACACGATCCAGATCGGCGACCGTGTGCTCGTCGACAAGTTCACGCCATGGTTCGGCTCCAAGCCCCAGCGCGGCGACGTCGTCGTCTTCAAGGACCCCGGTAACTGGCTGGACGGGGAGAAGACCACCAAGAAGAACGACCCTGTCGTCGTCAAGCAGGTCAAGGAGGGCCTGACGGCCATCGGTCTGCTGCCCTCCGACAACGACAAGGACCTCATCAAGCGGGTCGTCGCGGTCGGCGGCGACACCGTGAAGTGCTGCGACACCCAAGGGCGCGTGACCGTCAACGGCATGCCGCTCAACGAGCAGACGTACATCCAGGCCGGGAACAAGCCGTCGGAATTCCCCTTCGAAGAGACCGTGCCCAAGGGCCGTCTGTGGGTGATGGGCGACCATCGGGCCAACTCGGCCGATTCCCGCTACCACCGCACCGAGAAGTACGGCGGTACCGTCTCCGAGAGTTCGGTCGTCGGCAGAGCCATGGTCATCGCCTGGCCCTTCGGGCACTGGACCCGTCTGAAGGAACCGGACACGTTCGCGTCCGTACCGAGCGGGTCGGCAACCGCCCTCGGCCCGTCGCATAGGGTGGCGTCCGCGGATCTCAATCGATTGATCCTGCTCCCGAGCCCTGCGGAACTCCCGCTCGTTATGGGAGTGGTGGGCCTGCGCCGGATCCGGCGCAGGCGGCGGCACGGAGTGAGGAGTGGATGTGGGGGATTTGGCGGTCGGCGCACGATCCGGACACGATGGCCCCGAGGAGCAGCCGGAGCGACCCGACGGATCGGTCACCCCGGCCACGAACGACGTCGCGGGCTCCGGGAGTGACTCCGGGGACGGCGGCGGCGGTACGAAGGAGCAGGGCGAGCAGGAACCGAAGCCCAAGAAGCCACGTTCCTTCTGGAAGGAACTCCCGCTCCTCATCGGTATCGCGCTCGTTCTCGCGCTGCTGATCAAGACCTTCCTGGTCCAGGCGTTCTCGATTCCCTCGGACTCGATGCAGAACACCCTCCAGCAGGGCGACCGGGTCCTGGTCGACAAGCTCACCCCGTGGTTCGGTTCGGAGCCCTCGCGCGGCGAGGTCGTCGTCTTCCACGACCCCGACAACTGGCTGGAGGGCGAGCCCACGCCCAACCCGAACGCCGTGCAGACGTTCCTCAGCAAGATCGGCCTGATGCCGTCCGCCAACGAGAAGGACCTCATCAAGCGGGTCATCGGCGTCGCCGGTGACACGATCGAGTGCAAGGGCACCGGCCCGCTGACGGTCAACGGCAAGGCACTGAACGAGGACGCGTACGTCTACGCCGGGAACACCCCGTGCAGCGTCGACGACCAGGGTGGCCAGTTCAAGGTGACGGTACCCAAGGGCAAAATCTGGGTCATGGGTGACCACCGGCAGAACTCGCTGGACTCGCGTTATCACCAGCAGGACGATCACCAGGGCTTCGTGCCGGTGGGCAATGTCGTCGGCCGCGCCATCGTGATCGCCTGGCCGCCCACCCGCTGGGACACGCTGCCGATTCCCGACACCTTCGACCAGAACCTCAGCGCGGCCGCCCCGGGCGCGCTCGGGCTCGCCGGCGCGGTGCCGCTGGTGCTGTGGCGCAGGCGTCGCCTTACCGCCGGAAACCCGAGGGTTTCTGGTCGGGGTACCGCCGGGTAGGGTGCCGTCCCAGATCGCCGATCTTCCACGGCCCGCGGGTGGGGCCGTGGGATCGATTCTCCGAGTTGGGGAGCACTGGGATGAGCAAGACGACAGGTCGTACGGACGAGGGCCGCGGGCGGCTCGGCAGCGTGCTGTCGGGGTTGGCCGTGGCCCTCGGCTGTGTGCTCTTTCTCGGCGGTTTCGCCTGGGGTGCGATCGAATACCAGCCGTACACCGTGCCGACCGAGTCGATGGTGCCGACCATCAAGGCGGGCGACCGCATTCTGGCCCAGCGCATCGACGGCGGTGACATCAAGCGCGGCGACGTCATCGTCTTCAAGCAGAAGAGCTGGGGCGACATGCTCCTCGTCAAGCGGGTCGTCGCGGTCGGCGGTGACACGGTCGCGTGCTGCACGAACGGCAAGCTGACCGTCAACGGCAAGCAGATCGACGAGCCGTATCTCGCCAAGGGCCAGGCCGCGGAGTCGACCCAGATCCCGACCGTCGAGGTACCCAAGGACCGGCTCTTCCTGCTCGGCGACGAGCGCAGCGGCTCACTGGACTCCACGGCCCACCTCACCGAGGCCTTCAACGGCACCGTCGCGTGCAGCGCGGTGAAGGGCCGGGTGGACGCCATCGCCTGGCCGATGGACGGCATGCTGGCGCGCCCCACGGGCTTCGAGACGCTGGGCGGGATCTCCTCGCCCGGGCCGCTGCGGTTGGTCCTGACCGCCATCGTGGTCGGCGCGGTGCTGGTGCTGGGCGGAGCGGCGTACGGGCCGATCGCCACGCGGCTGAGCCGGCGCGGCCGGGCGCGTACGGAGCTCGCCGGTGCCGCCTGAGGCGCCGTACGGGGGTTCGGTCGAGGACTCCAGCGGCGGCGGGCCCCGGAAGGTGGCGCGGGTCGTGCTGCTCGACGAGCAGGACCGCATTCTGCTGCTGCACGGTCACGAGCCGGACGATCCGGCGGACGACTGGTGGTTCACGCCCGGTGGGGGCCTCGAGGGCGACGAGACGCGCGAGGAGGCCGCGCTGCGGGAACTCGTGGAGGAGACCGGCATCACCGAGGTCGAACTGGGCCCGGTGCTGTGGCAGCGCAGCTGTTCCTTCCCGTTCGCGGGGCGGCGCTGGGACCAGGACGAGTGGTACTTCCTGGCCCGTACGAGCCAGAAGGGAACCGTCGCCGCCGGGCTGACGGAGCTGGAACGGCGCAGTGTCGCCGGAGCGCGCTGGTGGACGTGCCGGGAACTGACCGAGGCACATGAGACGGTGTATCCGACCAGACTCGCCGGGCTGCTGCGCAGGCTGCTCGACGAGGGTCCTCCGGCCAGGCCCGAGATCCTCGACACCGAAATCGTCTAGAGGCTCGCGGGGCTGGCGCACAATAGGGGGACGCACGGCTGAAGGGGAACATGCCATGAGCGCCGAGGACCTCGAGAAGTACGAGACCGAGATGGAGCTCAAGCTCTATCGGGAGTACCGCGACGTCGTCGGTCTGTTCAAATATGTGATCGAGACCGAACGGCGCTTTTACCTCACCAACGACTACGAGATGCAGGTGCACTCGGTCCAGGGTGAGGTGTTCTTCGAGGTGTCCATGGCGGATGCCTGGGTGTGGGACATGTACCGACCTGCTCGTTTCGTGAAGCAGGTGCGTGTCCTCACGTTCAAGGACGTGAATATCGAGGAGCTGAACAAGAGCGATCTGGAACTGCCGGGCGGTTGATGACAACCCAAGAACCCTCGTGTGGGTGATGGAGTTGTCCACAGTCGGCCGTTTGTCCACCAAGATCCAATAGCCGGTCGAAGTGGCCTCAGTGTTGGCGCCGGAGGTGGTGCCGACATGAACACACCCGAGGCACGCAACGCACTGGGCAAGTACGGCGAGGATCTGGCCGCACGGCGGCTGACCGAGACCGGGATGACGGTCCTGGCGCGCAACTGGCGCGGCGGCAGGACCGGCGAGATCGACATCGTGGCCCGGGACGGAGACGCGCTCGTCGTCTGCGAGGTCAAGACGCGCAAGGCGGGGGCCTTCGAGCACCCGATGGCGGCCGTCACGCCGGCCAAGGCACAGCGCCTGCGCGGCTTGGCCGAACGCTGGCTCCAGGAACACGGCGGGGCACCACCCGGCGGCGTCCGCATCGATCTGATCGGCGTCGTCCTCCCCGATCGCGGCGCCCCCGTGGTCGAGCACGCGCGGGGGGTGGCCTGATGGGATTCGCGCGTACCTGTGCGGTGGCCCTCGTGGGCGTCGAGGGCGTGGTCGTCGAGGTCCAGGCGGACCTGGAGCCGGGCGTCGCGGCCTTCACCCTGGTCGGCCTGCCCGACAAGAGCCTGACCGAGAGCAAGGACCGGGTCCGGGCGGCGGTGGTGAACTCCGGCTCGGCGTGGCCCCAGAAGAAGCTCACGGTCGGTCTGAGCCCGGCATCCGTACCCAAGGGCGGCAGCGGTTTCGACCTGGCCGTCGCCTGCGCGGTGCTGGGAGCCGCCGAGCGCATCGATCCCAAGGTGCTCTCCGACATCGTGATGATCGGCGAGCTGGGCCTCGACGGACGCGTACGGCCCGTGCGGGGCGTGCTGCCGGCGGTCCTGGCCGCGGCGGACGCCGGGTACGAGCAGGTGGTGGTGCCCGAGTGCGCGGCGGCCGAGGCCTCGCTCGTACCGGGGATCTCGGTGCTCGGGGTGCGCAGTCTGCGCCAGCTGATCGCGGTGCTCACGGACGAGCCGGTGCCCGAGGAGGATCCGGACGAGCAGGGGCGACCGGATCCGCTGATGGCGGGACTGCGGATGCCGGGCACGGGCGCCGCCACCGGCATGCACGGCATGGGCGCGGCCGAGCACGACCACGGTCACGACCTCGCCGACGTCGTGGGCCAGCACTCGGCACGGACCGCCGTGGAGGTCGCGGCGGCGGGCGGCCACCACCTCTTCCTGGAAGGTCCCCCGGGAGCGGGCAAGACGATGCTCGCCGAGCGGTTGCCGGCCATTCTGCCGCGGCTCACCAAGGGCGAATCCCTGGAGGTCACCGCCGTCCACTCGGTCGCCGGACTGCTGCCACCGGGCAAACCTCTGGTCGACATCGCTCCCTACTGCGCCCCGCACCACTCGGCGACCATGCAGGCCCTCGTCGGCGGCGGCCAGGGGATCGCACGGCCGGGCGCGGTGTCCCTGGCTCACCGCGGGGTGCTTTTTCTGGATGAAACGCCCGAATTCGGGAGCCAGGTCCTCGACGCGCTGCGCCAGCCCCTGGAGGCGGGTCACGTGGTGATCGCGCGCAGTGCGGGGGTGGTGCGGTTTCCGGCGCGGTTCCTGATGGTGCTGGCGGCGAACCCCTGTCCCTGCGGCCGCTTCTCGCAGCGCGACGACCTGTGCGAGTGCCCGCCCTCCATGATCCGTCGCTACCAGGCCAGGCTCTCCGGGCCGCTGCTCGATCGCGTCGACCTGCGGGTCGAGGTGGACCGCGTCACCCGGTCCGAGCTGACCGAGCGCGGTGCGCGGGGCGAGTCCACCGAGACGGTCGCCGACCGGGTGCGGGCGGCCAGGGAGCGGGCCGCCGCGCGGCTGGCGGGCACGCCCTGGCGGACGAACAGCGAAGTCCCGGGCCGAGAGCTGCGCAGCCGCTGGTACGCGTCCCTGGGCGCGATGGCCGAGGCGGAGCGGAGCCTTGAGCGAGGTGCCCTGACCGCCCGCGGCCTCGACCGGGTGCTGCGCGTCGCCTGGACCGTCGCGGACCTGGTGGGACACGACCGGCCCGGCGCGACGGACGTCGCCCTCGCCCTGCAACTGCGCACCGGGGTCCCCCGTGGGGTACCGATGGCGATCGGCGCGCTGTCGTGAGCCAGGAGGACGAGAGGCTCCAGCGGGCCTTCCTCGCGCGGGTGATCGAACCGGGCGACGAGGTCTGCGGACGCTGGCTGCGGGCGGTCGGTGCCGCGGAGGCGGTCCGGCGGCTCGTCGCGGGCGGCGAGCAACCACGGGGAGTGACGGACAAGCGCTGGGCGGGACTGCGGGCCCGGGCGGAGCGGGCGGACCCGGAGCGGGACCTCGCGGTGGCGCGGGAGGCCGGGACCCGGTTCGTGTGTCCGGGGGACCCCGAGTGGCCGGCGCAACTCGACGACCTCGGCGACACACGCCCCACCGGTCTGTGGGTACGGGGGCGGCCCAGCCTGCGGATATGGGCGCTGCGCTCGGTCGCCGTGGTCGGAGCCCGGGCCTGTACCGAGTACGGCGCCCATATGGCGGTCACGCTCGCTGCCGGGCTCGCCGAGCGGGGCTGGGTGGTGGTGTCGGGCGGTGCCTACGGGGTGGACGGCGCCGCGCACCGGGGCGCCCTCGGGGCGGGCGGCGCCACCGTCGCCGTGCTGGCCTGCGGAGTCGACCGGCCCTATCCGCGCGGGCATACCGAATTGATCACCAGGATCGCCGAACAGGGCCTGGTCGTGGGGGAGTTGCCGCCGGGCGACCACCCCACGCCGAGCAGATTCATCCTCAGAAACCGGGTCATCGCCGCGCTCACCCGGGGGACCGTGGTCGTCGAGGCCCCGTACCGCAGTGGCGCGCTGGTCACGGCGCGGGCGGCGCAGCGGCTGGGGCGGTTCGCGATGGGGGTGCCGGGCCCCGTCACCAGCGGGCTGTCGGCCGGGGTGCACGAGCTGCTGCGCGGGGAAGGGGTCCTGGTCACCGACGCCGCGGACGTCGCCGAACTGGTGGGCGACATCGGTGAGCTGGCCCCGGACCGGCGCGGGCCCGTGCTGCCGCGTGACCTGCTGGATCCGGGTGCCGGACGTGTGCTGGCCGCGCTGCCGGCGCGCGGTCTGGCGGGAGCGGAGGACATCGCCCGGGGTGCGGGGACCACCACGGACGACGCGGTCGGGAGGCTGTACGAACTCCGATCACTTGGTTTCGTCGAACGACACGGCGACGGCTGGAAGTTGACACGCCAGGCAATGATCTCGGTCCGCGGTGATCGTCGCGGGTGTTGACCGAGCGTGTTCGGCCGTCCGGGCGAACGCCGACAGCCTTGGCAATTCCCGCAGTTGATGTCTCTCGGTGATCACGGAGGGCGACGAACGTGCCCCCGAGGGACGCACAGCGGAACGTATCTGCGCACGGTTGATCCGCTCCCCTTCGCTCACTGCGACGCTCCAGTCACGCTACGCTCACGTGGATTCCGACGCAGGACAGGCAACTCGACATCAGCGCGACAGCTCACTCAGGTACCCCAGTTCACGGCAGAACGGCACAAGGCGACGAATGCCCCAGCACACCTCCGGGTCCGATCGGGCGGCGATCCCCCCAGCCGCCCGCGACGGCGGTAGCGTGCGCCCGCCCGCTCCCTCGACGCTCGACGAGTTGTGGCGGTCGTACAAGGCGACGGGGGACGAGCGGCTGCGTGAGCAGTTGATCCTGCACTACTCGCCGCTGGTGAAGTACGTCGCCGGGCGGGTGAGCGTGGGTCTGCCGGCCAATGTGGAGCAGGCCGACTTCGTCTCGTCGGGGGTGTTCGGGCTGATCGACGCGATCGAGAAGTTCGACATCGAGCGGGAGATCAAGTTCGAGACGTACGCGATCACGCGTATCCGGGGCGCGATGATCGACGAGTTGCGGGCGCTGGACTGGATCCCCCGGTCGGTGCGGCAGAAGGCCCGCAATGTGGAGCGTGCGTACGCGACGCTCGAGGCTCGGCTGCGGCGCACGCCGTCGGAGGGTGAGGTGGCCTCCGAGATGGGGATCGGGGTGGAGGAACTCCACGCGGTCTTCAGCCAGTTGTCGCTGGCCAACGTGGTGGCGCTGGAGGAGCTGCTGCACGTCGGCGGTGAGGGCGGTGGCCGGCTGAGTCTGATGGACACGCTGGAGGACACCGCGGCGGACAATCCGGTGGAGGTCGCCGAGGACCGGGAGCTGCGGAGGTTTCTGGCACGGGCGATCAACACGTTGCCGGAGCGGGAGAAGACCGTGGTCACGCTCTACTACTACGAGGGCCTGACGCTCGCGGAGATCGGGAACGTGCTGGGAGTGACGGAGAGCCGGGTGAGCCAGATCCACACCAAGTCGGTGCTGCAGTTGCGCGCCAAGCTGGCGAGTTTCGGGCGCTGACCTCGAGCGGGGTGAGCTGCTGAATCGTCCCTGCCTGGTCGCTCCCCCTCGCTGGCGCGATCCTGCCGGGTGGTGGGAGTGACTGCCGTCCGGGGCGGTCCGTCCGTAAAGTGGAGGGCGTGCCAAGGATTCGAGCGGCCTCCGTGGCCGAGCACCGGTCGATGCAGCGAGCCGCCCTGCTGGACGCGGCCCGGTCCCTGCTGTCCGAGGGCGGGACGGAGGCGCTGACCTTCCCGGCCCTCGCCGAGCGCACGGGGCTCGCGCGGTCCTCCGTGTACGAGTACTTCCGGTCCCGGGCGGCCGTGGTCGAAGAGCTGTGCGAGGTGGACTTTCCCGTCTGGGCCGCGGAGGTCTCGGCGGCGATGGGCGCGGCGGACGAGCCCGAGGGCAAGGTCGAGGCCTACGTTCGGCAGCAGTTGGCTCTGGTCGGGGACCGGCGGCACCGGGCTGTCGTGGCCATCTCCGCGAGTGAGCTCGATGCCGGGGCCCGGGAGAAGATCCGCGCGGCGCACGGCGGGCTGGTGGCGATGATCGTCGACGCGCTGCGGCAGATGGGCCACGCCGAGCCCCGGCTGGCCGCGATGCTCCTTCAGGGCGTGGTCGACGCGGCGGTCCGGAGGATCGAGCTGGGGGCCGCGGAGGAGCCCGGCGTGATCACGGACGCCGCGGTGGGGATGGCACTACGGGGCGTACGCGGCTGAGCCCGTGCGCACCGGGTGCCCGGCGCCGGGCGACGGGCCACAGGGCACGGGGCAGACGGCGCGGGGAGGCCCGGCCTGGCCCGGCTTTGTGCGAAGGCGCCGCTCCCCGTTGCGGATGGAGATGCCTCTCCTGTCGCGGATGGATACGGGCTGTGTCCGCCCAAGGCGGGCAGTCAGGCCTGAACCACCGGCCGCGGCCAGTGCTTCTCCCGTTTCTCACCGCCGCGCGCTCGTCACCGGGAGCAGGCGGGACGGGTCCCTGTGCAGGAGCCAGGGTGGGAGCAGGGACAGGGGGTTCAAGTAGGTTCTGTCCCTTCGCAGGCCCCAGTGCAGGCACGGCGTACCGCAGTGGGCGTCGCCCGCTTCGAGCGTGCCGAGTACCTCGCCCGCGGCCACCTCGTCGCCCTGGTGCACCGTCGCCCGTACCGAGGTGAAGGTGGTGCGCAGGGGCGGAGTACCCGTGTCCGTCAGTTCGACGGCGACCACGCCACGCCCCGCGACCCGCCCCGCGAAGGAGACGCGGCCGGCCGCGACGGAGCGGACCGGGGCGCCCGGGGGAGCCGCGAGGTCCACCCCGCGATGGCCGCGGGCGTAGGGCGTCGCCGGCGGGTCCCAACCCCGCAGGACCGAGGGGCGCAGACCCACCGGCCAGAGGCGGGCGAGCGGCACAACCGTCGTGTCGGGAGCCGGTGGACCGGCGGGAGACGGCGGCGCCGGACCGTTCGCCCGGGCCAGGGCTGAGGGGGTCAGCGCACCCAGCACGGTCACCGTCATTCCCAACAGCAACCCCAGCCACGTGCGCACACATCGTTTCGCTCGCATGCGAGAACGGTCCCGCATCTGACGGATCATGGCCGGGATCTGTGGACCACCGGCCGGTTGTGGACAGCGGCGTCACCCTGCACCTTCCGGGTCCCGTACACTTCTCGTGGCGATCCGGGTCACCGGGTCGACTTCGCACGCCCCGACACCCGGCCATCAAAAGCCGGTGTCAGCGCCCCTCGGTCCCTCGTGGCAAGGCGCATCGCGGGCGTCAGGCGCGAGTGCCGTCCGGCACGCGCGGCACAACCGAGAACACCAAGGAGAACGGCCATGGCCGTCGTCACGATGCGGGAGCTGCTGGAAAGCGGCGTCCACTTCGGTCACCAGACCCGTCGCTGGAACCCGAAGATGAAGCGCTTCATCTTCACGGAGCGCAACGGCATCTACATCATCGACCTGCTCCAGTCGCTGTCGTACATCGACCGCGCCTACGAGTTCGTCAAGGAGACCGTCGCCCACGGCGGCACGGTCATGTTCGTCGGCACGAAGAAGCAGGCGCAGGAGGCCATCGCCGAGCAGGCCACCCGCGTCGGCATGCCCTACGTCAACCAGCGCTGGCTGGGCGGCATGCTCACCAACTTCTCCACCGTCTACAAGCGTCTGCAGCGCCTCAAGGAGCTCGAGCAGATCGACTTCGAGGACGTCGCCGCTTCCGGTCTGACCAAGAAGGAGCTTCTCGTGCTCTCGCGCGAGAAGGCCAAGCTGGAGAAGACCCTTGGTGGTATCCGCGAGATGCAGAAGGTGCCCAGCGCCGTCTGGATCGTGGACACCAAGAAGGAGCACATCGCGGTCGGTGAGGCCCGGAAGCTCAACATCCCGGTCGTCGCCATCCTCGACACCAACTGCGACCCCGACGAGGTCGACTACAAGATCCCGGGCAACGACGACGCGATCCGCTCCGTCACCCTGCTCACCCGCGTGATCGCCGACGCCGTCGCCGAGGGCCTCATCTCCCGCTCCGGTGCCGGCAAGGCCGAGGGTGACAAGGCCGCGGGCGAGCCGCTCGCCGCCTGGGAGCGCGACCTGCTCGAGGGCGAGAAGAAGGCCGACGACGCCGAGGTCCAGACCTCCGCCGAGACGGAGAAGGTCGCCGACGCCGAGCAGGCCGAGGTTGTCGCCGAGGCCGAGGCCGTTGTCGAGGCCCCGGCTGCCGAGGCCCCGGCCGCGGACGCCGAGCAGGCCTGACCCCTCACCCCTTCGGGTCACGAACGGCGGGGGCACACCGAGCCCCCGCCGTTCGGCCCGTAGATCTTCAGACTTCGAGAGAGATTCCAGGAATCATGGCGAACTACACCGCCGCCGACGTCAAGAAGCTCCGTGAGCTCACCGGCGCCGGCATGATGGACTGCAAGAAGGCGCTGGACGAGGCCGACGGCAACGTCGACAAGGCCGTCGAAGAGCTGCGCATCAAGGGCCAGAAGGGCGTCGCCAAGCGCGAAGGCCGCTCCGCCGAGAACGGCGCCGTGGTCTCCATCATCGCTGACGACAACACCTCCGGTGTCCTGGTCGAGCTGAAGTGCGAGACGGACTTCGTCGCCAAGGGTGAGAAGTTCCAGGCCGTCGCCAACGAGATCGCCCAGCACGTCGTCAAGACGTCGCCGGCCGACCTCGAGGCGCTGCTCGGCTCCGAGATCGTGCCCGGCAAGACGGTTCAGGCGTTCGTCGACGAGGCCAACGCCAACCTGGGCGAGAAGATCGTCCTGGACCGCTTCGCCCAGTTCTCCGGTGCCTACGTGACCGCGTACATGCACCGCACCATGCCCGACCTGCCCCCGCAGATCGGTGTCCTGGTCGAGCTGGACAAGGCCGATGCCGACCTCGCCAAGGGTGTCGCGCAGCACATCGCCGCCTTCGCGCCGAAGTACCTCTCCAAGGAGGACGTCCCGGCCGAGGTCGTCGAGTCCGAGCGCCGCGTCGCCGAGGAGACCACCCGCGCCGAGGGCAAGCCCGAGGCCGCCCTTCCGAAGATCGTCGAGGGTCGCGTCAACGGCTTCTTCAAGGAGGCCACCCTCCTCGGTCAGCCGTACGCGCTCGACAACAAGAAGTCCGTCCAGAAGGTCCTGGACGAGGCCGGTGTCACCCTGAAGCGCTTCGTGCGCATCAAGGTCGGCATCTGAGTCCGTACCGCGATCGACGCGCGACCCCTATAGGGTCGGCAGCAGTCGTCCGCGTACGCCGGCACGCGCGTGCGTGACGGACGACAGCAGATCTGACGAGGAGGCCATTGCCGCGTATGGGAGACAACACCCCACCGGCAATGGCCTTCTTCGTATGTGCACCATGAGGAGATCTCCATGACCACCACCCAGGCCGACAAGGGCGAGAAGACCGACGACGGCAAAGGCGCGGGCCGCTTTCTGCTGAAGCTTTCCGGTGAGGCGTTCGCCGGAGGCGGCGGACTGGGCGTCGACCCCGACGTGGTGCACAAGATCGCCCGCGAGATCGCGGCCGTCGTGCGCGGCGGCGCCCAGATCGCCGTCGTCATCGGCGGCGGCAACTTCTTCCGCGGCGCCGAGCTCCAGCAGCGCGGCATGGACCGGGCCCGGTCCGACTACATGGGCATGCTCGGCACGGTCATGAACTGCCTCGCCCTCCAGGACTTCCTGGAGAAGGAGGGCATCGACAGCCGCGTGCAGACCGCCATCACCATGGGCCAGGTCGCCGAGCCGTACATCCCGCTGCGCGCCGTACGGCACCTGGAGAAGGGCCGTGTGGTCATCTTCGGCGCCGGTATGGGCATGCCGTACTTCTCCACCGACACCACCGCCGCCCAGCGCGCCCTGGAGATCGACGCCGAGGCCCTGCTGATGGGTAAGAACGGCGTGGACGGGGTCTACGACTCCGACCCCAAGACCAACCCCGAGGCCGTCAAGTTCGACTCGCTCGGCTACGGCGAGGTCATCACGCGCGACCTCAAGGTCGCCGACATGACCGCCATCACGCTGTGCCGCGACAACAAGCTGCCGATCCTGGTCTTCGAGCTCCTGGCGGAGGGCAATATCGCTCGGGCCGTCAAGGGTGAGAAGATCGGCACACTCGTGGGTGACCAAAGCGGCCGGGCCTGACCGGGACCGACCTCGGCCGGGGACAAGCCCGGGCCGGGGATGGACCCTGACCGGGGGATGGACAATGTCCTGCCGGTCCGGAACCGTGCAGGAATAAGACGCGACGCAGCCGGCCGCCACCCCGACGAGGAGCAGCTGCCGGGCCTACTCAAGACACGCAGGAGCAAGTGGTGATCGAAGAGACCCTCCTCGAGGCCGAGGAGAAGATGGAGAAGGCCGTCGTGGTCGCCAAGGAGGACTTCGCCGCGATCCGCACCGGCCGTGCGCACCCGGCGATGTTCAACAAGATCGTGGCCGACTACTACGGCGCGCTGACGCCGATCAACCAGCTGGCCTCGTTCTCGGTGCCGGAGCCGCGCATGGCCGTGGTGACCCCGTTCGACAAGAGCGCGATGCGCAACATCGAGCAGGCGATCCGCGACTCCGACCTGGGCGTCAACCCGAGCAACGACGGCAACATCATCCGAGTGGTGTTCCCCGAGCTGACCGAAGAGCGCCGCAAGGACTACATCAAGGTCGCCAAGACCAAGGGCGAGGACGCCAAGGTGTCCATCCGCTCGGTCCGCCGCAAGGCCAAGGACGCCATCGACAAGCTGATCAAGGACGGCGAGGTCGGCGAGGACGAGGGCCGTCGCGCGGAGAAGGAGCTCGACGACACCACCGCGAAGTACGTCGCCCAGGTGGACGAGCTCCTGAAGCACAAGGAAGCGGAGCTGCTCGAGGTCTGATGAACGACTCTTCCTGGGGGGCGCCGCCACAAGCCGGGTACTGGGGGCCGTCCGAGCAGGGGCCTGTCCAGGGGGCAGCCCCGGCGGGTCCCGCATACGATGCGCATAACGCGCAGCAGACTCGCCCCATGCCCATCGTGCCCGGCGTACCCGCACACGGCGGAGACCAGGATGACGACCGGGGGGCCGCTCGGCTGAGTGGCCCCCTGTTCCGCGACGACACCCCGTCGGCGGGATCCCTCGGGACCCCGTCGCAGAAGCCGCAGGAGCCCATGCCCAGCCCCGTCCCACAACCCGTCCCCGCACCGCAGAAGAAGAGTGCGGGACGCGATCTGGGTGCCGCGATAGGGGTCGGCGTCGGGCTCGGTGCGGTGATCGTCGCGTCGTTGTTCGTCGTCAAGGCCGTGTTCGTCGGGGTCATAGCGGTCGCCGTGGTGGTGGGCCTGTGGGAGCTCACGTCACGGCTCGAGGAGCGCAAGGGCATCAAGGCGCCGCTCGTCCCGCTCGCGGTGGGCGGTGCGGCGATGGTCGTCTCCGGCTACGTCCGGGGCGCCGAGGGCGCATGGGTGGCGATGGCGCTCACCGCGCTGGCGGTCCTGGTCTGGCGGATGACGGAACCGCCCGAGGGCTATCTCAAGGACGTCACGGCGGGCGTCTTCGCGGCCTTCTACGTGCCGTTCCTGGCGACGTTCGTGGCCATGATGCTGACCGCCGACGACGGTCCGCGCCGCGTCCTGACGTTCCTGCTGCTGACGGTCGTCAGCGACACGGGCGCGTACGCGATCGGCTGGCGCTTCGGCAAGAACAAGCTGGCGCCGCGCATCAGCCCCGGCAAGACCCGTGAGGGCCTCTTCGGAGCAGTCACCTTCGCGATGGTCGGGGGCGCGCTGTGCATGCAGTACCTGATCGAGGACGGCACGTGGTGGCAGGGGCTGATCCTGGGCTTCGCGGTCGCGGCCACCGCCACGCTCGGCGACCTCGGCGAGTCCATGATCAAGCGGGACCTGGGCATCAAGGACATGGGCACCTTGTTGCCGGGCCACGGCGGCATCATGGACCGGCTGGACTCGCTCCTGCCGACGGCGCCGGTCGTCTGGCTGCTGCTGGTGCTCTTCGTGGGATCCGGCTGACCTGCGCGCATGTCAATGAGGGGCTCGTCGTCCACGGTGACGGCGGGCCCCTTTTCGTCGGGTGGCCGACGGCCAGGGGTCAGTGGTGACCCAGTCCACCGCTGCCGAACGAGCCGCTGCCGCCGTCGTGCCAGCGCTCTCGCTTCTGCGACGGGCTCGTACGGGTCGACATGTGGGTCAGCTCGTACGGGGTGAGAGCGTGCTGGCCCTTGGCCACCTTGGGTACCTCGGCGGGCTCCCGGACCTCCCGCATCTCGCGGACCGGGCCCCCCTGCGGCACTTGCGGCTGTTCCTCTGCGCGGGGCAGACGCGGTGCGCGGGTCCGCATACGGCAGCTCAGCCAGAAGCTGCCGCCCAGGAGTGTGATGAGTGCCACGGCGATCAAGAACAGCGCCAGGCTGATCAGTCCGCTGGGCTCCGCCAAATACATCGATGCAGTACTCATATAAGGCAAATACCCTCAAATTGCCCAACGAACCAGCCGCCCCGGCAACCACCCCGGCAACTGCCCCGACAGCCACCCCGACCACGCCGGACACCTGGCCGGACGCGTGATCGGGCGCGCGTCGGTCTCCCGCAGCATGGGTCTGTGAACATCGCGAACGACGCGGACAACCCACTCCGGCTGCCTAAGGCAAAGTGCTTGGTCAGCCAGAGAGCTATCGGGTGGACGCGAGCAGACTGTAAAGCTGCCGAGCTCTCAGCCCACCCGGATGTCAGCGCTCGCATCAGCGGAGACGCACGTCGAGGTCGCGAGGGCCAGACCGGGACGCGGTCACGGGCGGGCCCGGCGGGAGCCGCACGCCGCGGGGGCGACCTGGACGCTGTACCGCCTCCCGCCCGAGGATGTGGAGTTCTTCCAGGGCGATACGGCCCGCGGGCACGTACGTCTGGCCTACCGTCGCAAGAACGACTCGGAGGGGTGGTCGCGGCAACTGCTGTGGCCCTGACGGGGCAACCCCGAAGGTGGGTCGGAGGTCTGAATCGGCATGCGCATGTACCGGACCGGCGCCTTTCTCGGCGCACTGCTCGTCGCTCTGCTCACCGTCACCGCGTGCTCGCCCCGGGCGGGGAACGGGGGGAAGGCCCCGGACCGGCCCACGCCGTGGACCATGCCGACGGGGCCGGGCGGTTACGGCGGGCGACTCCTGGGCGCACGCTGGCGGGTCGACTGGGTCACGGTCGACGGGCGCGACATCGACGCACCGCCGGACGCCGGCGCGTGGGTCGAGTTCGGCTACGACAACACGGCCGTGGGCGACTACGGATGCACGCCGTTCAAGTCGTCGGCCACGGTCACCGCCACGACGCTCACCGTCGGTACGGAAACGTCGGGGGCGACGCCGGACGACGCGTGTCCGGCGAAGGAGCGCGCCTTCGAGCAGCGGATGCGGAAGATCTTCACCGGCGGCCCCCTGGCGGTGGCCGAGCGGGTCGACGAATTCTCGATGACCCTGAAGAACCAGAGGGGCGACTATGTCGCGCTGCAAATGCTGTGGCCTCAGGGGCTCTTCGGAGCGCCGTGGCGAATCGAATATCTGAACGTCGCCGACACCCCAGTCGACATGACGGCCGGCAAAGAGGTCTACTTCGTCTTCCACCAGGACGGCACGGTCACTGGAAAGGGAGGCTGCAACGGCTTCAAGGGCCGGGCCGCCTTCGCAGGCGAGCACGTCACGCTGTACCCGCTCACCCGCACCACGCACCGGACCTGCTCACGGAAGATCATGTCCCAGGAGGACGGCCTGCTCGACCAGGACCCGCGCACGTTCTCGGTCGTTGCCTCGCGCGGCATTACCTTCGTAGACCGCACCCCCGGCCTCGACGGCCTCGCCTACAACTTCATCCGGGTGAGGTGACCGGCACACCGCCGCGCCCAGGGGTCTAGATTCACAGTCGGCCCGGCTCGCCGGCCTGGCGGTCCGCACCCGACCCTGAGGGAGCCTCTGGGGCATCCATGGGGAACCAGGGCTTTTCGCGGCCGAAGACCCTGCTCACGTTCTGACTGCCGCGCGGTCTGTAAATCTGCCTACGGTTTGGCGGTGCGGTGTCGGCGATCGTTGCTTC
Source organism: Streptomyces sp. NPDC107454 (assembly GCF_055582885.1). Lineage (NCBI taxonomy): Bacteria > Bacillati > Actinomycetota > Actinomycetes > Kitasatosporales > Streptomycetaceae > Streptomyces > Streptomyces sp. NPDC107454. The sequence continues at coordinate 272,674 of NZ_JBVJPA010000011.1, forward strand.
GCCTGTTGCCGTGCGTCCCCTGGCCGTGCCTTAGGCGCGCCGGGGTAGGGGATGGCCGGCTCAGTCGAGGATCCCGAGTTCGCTGTCCGGCCGGCAATGAGAGCAGGCGTCGACTCCTCCGGTGATGGCCCGCAGGGCCTGGTCGCGCGGGATGCCGCGCACGCGCTTGCCGGCCATGTGGCAGCCGCCGACGTGAACCGCTACGGGGGGCCTGTCGCTGCCTATGCCCACTTCGAGCAGCCAGTCGGGTATCGGCGGCTGTACCTGCCGGTCGTGTCGCCGCTCGGCCTCCCGCTGTTCGATGTCGGCGATGCGTCGCTGTACCCGCGTAAGAGAGAGGATCAGCCACGTTTCCAACGTACGAAGCCTCGGTAGGTCCGGCGGCAGATCATCGTTCACATGTTCGATTCTATGGCTGCGGCCCTTGGTGGGCACCTGGCACCCTGAGGGCCCCTTCTTCCGGGCGGGCGCGCGAGTGGGAGACGGGGCGCTCACCTGCGCGGACGTGTGCCAGAAGGCGTGTGCGCCGGGCCGTCCCTGGGCCGTCCGAGGAGGGCCCAGGATGACCAGAGACGACCAATGACGACCACCCCGCACGGCTCGCGGCCCAGGTCACGCGATTCGATCTGCGACACTGGTGTGGCCATGCCTAAGCCCGGAGAACTCACATTCGTCGCCCCCCGCGGAGCCAAGAAGCCGCCGCGGCACCTCGCCGACCTCACGCCCGCCGAGCGCAAAGAGGCGGTTGCCGCGATCGGTGAGAAGCCGTTTCGCGCCAAGCAGCTCTCGCAGCACTACTTCGCGCGGTTCGCGCACGACCCCGCGGAGTGGACGGACATCCCGGCCGCCGCGCGCGGCAAGCTCCAGGAGGCGCTGCTTCCCGAGCTGATGACGGTCGTGCGGCATCTGTCGACCGACCAGGACACCACCCGCAAGACTCTGTGGCGCCTGTTCGACGGCACGCTCGTCGAGTCCGTGCTGATGCGCTACCCGGACCGGGTGACCATGTGCATCAGCTCGCAGGCGGGCTGCGGGATGAACTGCCCGTTCTGCGCCACCGGACAGGCCGGGCTGGACCGGAACCTGTCCACGGGCGAGATCGTGCACCAGATCGTGGACGGGATGCGGGCCCTCAGGGACGGCGAGATCCCGGGCGGCCCGGCGCGGCTGAGCAACATCGTCTTCATGGGCATGGGCGAGCCGCTCGCCAACTACAAGCGAGTGGTGGGCGCCATCCGCGCGCTCACCGACCCCGAGCCGGACGGGCTCGGGCTCTCGCAGCGCGGGATCACCGTGTCGACGGTCGGGCTGGTGCCCGCCATCCACCGGTTCTCCGACGAGGGCTTCAAGTGCCGCCTCGCCATCTCGCTGCACGCCCCGGACGACGAGCTGCGCGACACCCTCGTCCCCGTCAACACGCGGTGGAAGGTGCGCGAGGTGCTGGACGCCGGCTGGGAGTACGCGGCCAAGTCCGGGCGCCGGCTGTCCATCGAGTACGCCCTCATCCGGGACATCAACGACCAGGCATGGCGTGGTGACCGGCTCGGGCGGCTGCTCAGGGGCAAGCCCGTACACGTCAACCTCATCCCGCTGAACCCGACACCGGGTTCGAAGTGGACCGCCTCGCGGCCCGAGGACGAGAAGGCCTTCGTCGAGGCGATCGCGGCTCACGGGGTGCCGGTGACCGTCCGGGACACCCGGGGCCAGGAGATCGACGGAGCCTGTGGTCAGCTCGCCGCCACCGAGCGGTAACCTGGCGAGGTCCCATCACATCTTCATATTCCGACAGGGGAGCGCCACAGCGCTGAGAGTGCGGTAGCCGGAGCATCGGTGGGCCGCAGACCCTCTGAACCTTGCCCAGGTCATTCTGGGTAGGAAGTTCGGGCATCACTCAAGCTGTTGCGCCCTGCCCGGGAACCTTCCGAGGATCCCGGGCAGGGCCGCGTCTCTTCCTGGTCATCCCAGGAGGAATTCAGTGATCACCAAGAGGACGACCACGGCCGCCGTCATCGGGCTGGGCCTCGTCACGCTGTCCGCGTGCGGGTCCTCCGACAGCGGCGGTGCCGGGGACTCCAAGACCATCACGCTCGTCAGCCACGACTCGTGGGCCGTGTCGAAGAGCGTGCTGGAGGACTTCGAGAAGCAGTCCGGGTACAAGGTCAGGGTCCTCAAGGACGGTGACGCCGGGCAGGCCGTCAACAAGGCCATCCTCACCAAGGACAACCCGCAGGGCGACGTCTTCTTCGGCGTCGACAACACCCTGCTGTCCCGCGCGCTCGACAACGGGCTGTTCCAGTCGTACGAGGCCAAGGGCTCCGACCAGATCGTCCAGCAGTACCGGATCGACCAGGACAGGCACCGGGTCACGCCCATCGACTCCGGTGACATCTGCGTCAACTACGACAAGGCCTACTTCAGCAAGCACAAGCTGGCCCCGCCCGCCTCCTTCGACGACCTGATCAAGCCCGCGTACAAGAACCTCCTCGTCACCGAGAACGCGGGCACGTCCTCGCCCGGCCTCGGCTTCCTGCTCGGGACCGCCGCGAAGTACGGGGACGACGGCTGGCAGGACTACTGGAAGAAGCTCAAGGCCAACGGCGTGAAGGTGGTCGACGGCTGGGAGCAGGCCTACAACGACGAGTTCTCCGGGTCCGCGGGCGGCAAGAAGGCCAAGGCCGACCGGCCGCTGGTCGTCTCGTACGCCTCCTCCCCGCCCGCCGAGGTGATCTACGCCGACCCGAAGCCGAAGACCGCGCCGACCGGGGTCGCGAGCGGCACCTGCTTCCGCCAGGTCGAGTACGCGGGGCTGCTGAGCAACGCGAAGAACACCAAGGGTGGCAAGGCGCTTCTCGACTTCCTCATCAGCGTCGAATTCCAGGACGACATGCCGCTGAACATGTTCGTGTACCCGGTCCGCGAGACCGCCCAGGTGCCCGAGGAGTTCGTGAAGTTCGGCCCGCAGGCCAAGAACCCCGAGACCCTGGCCCCCGCCAAGATCGCCGACAACCGTGACCAGTGGGTCAAGTCGTGGACCTCGCTCGTACTGAAGTAGCGCCTCGAAGGAGCCGCAAGGAGAGCGCGACGCGGATCGGGCTGATGGCCCTGCCCGTCGCGTTCTTCGCCGTCTTCTTCGCCTATCCCGTCACAGCGATCGTCGCCCGGGGCCTCAGGATCGACGGGGCCTGGCGGTTCGGACGGATCGGTGAGGTGCTCGCGCAGTCCGACATCCGGCACGTCCTGTGGTTCACCACCTGGCAGGCGCTCGCCTCGACGGCGCTGACGCTGCTGATCGCGCTCCCCGGCGCGTATGTCTTCGCGCGCTTCGATTTCAGGGGCAAGCAGGTGCTGCGGGCGGTGGTGACCGTCCCGTTCGTACTGCCGACGGTCGTGGTCGGTACGGCGTTCCTGGCCCTGGTGGGCCGGGGCGGACTCCTCGACCAGCTGTGGGGTGTACGGCTGGACACCACCGTCTGGGCGATTCTGCTCGCGCACGTCTTCTTCAACTACGCGGTGGTCGTACGGACCGTCGGCGGGCTCTGGTCGCAGCTCGACCCGCGTCAGGAGGAGGCCGCGCGGATGCTGGGTGCCTCCCGGTTCGCGGCCTGGCGCAAGGTGACGCTGCCCGCGCTGAGCCCGGCCGTGGCCGCCGCCGCGCTGATGGTCTTCCTGTTCACCTTCACCTCGTTCGGTGTGGTGCAGATCCTCGGCGGGCCGACCTTCTCCACCCTCGAGGTCGAGATCTACCGGCAGACCTCGGAGATCTTCGACCTCGCGACCGCGGCGGTGCTGACGATCGTCCAGTTCGTGGCGGTCGGCGCGATCCTCGCCGTGCACGCCTGGACCGTACGCCGCCGGGAGACCGCCCTGCGCCTGGTGGCTCCGGAGGTGACCGTGCGCAGGCCGCGCGGGGCCGGCCAGTGGGCGCTGCTGGGCGGGGTCCTGGCGAGCATCCTCGTTCTTCTCGTCCTGCCGCTCGGGGTACTGGTCCAGCGGTCCCTGGACGCACCCGGCGGCTACGGATTCGCGTACTACAAGGCGTTGACCTCGGCCGACAGCGGCATCTTCCTGGTGGCGCCGATCGCGGCGATCGGCAACTCGCTGGAGTACGCGCTGGCCGCCACCGCCATCGCCGTCGTGATCGGCGGTCTCGCGGCCGCCGCCCTTACCCGGCGTACCGGGCGTCTCGTACGGGGTTTCGACGCGCTGCTGATGCTGCCGCTCGGCGTGTCCGCCGTGACCGTCGGCTTCGGCTTCCTGATCGCGCTCGACGAGCCGCCGCTGGATCTGCGCTCCTCCTGGATCCTGGTGCCGCTCGCGCAGGCCCTGGTGGGTGTCCCCTTCGTCGTACGCACCATGCTGCCGGTGCTGCGGGCGGTGGACGGCCGTCTCCGGGAGGCCGCCGCCGTCCTCGGAGCCTCGCCCTGGCGGGTGTGGCGGGAGGTCGATCTGCCGTTGGTGCGGCGGGCGCTGCTGATCGCGGCGGGGTTCGCCTTCGCCGTGTCGCTGGGCGAGTTCGGGGCGACGGTTTTCATCGCGCGACCCGACAACCCGACCCTGCCGGTCGCCGTGGCCCGGCTGCTCGGGCGCGCGGGTGACCTCAACTACGGCCAGGCGATGGCCCTTTCGACGATCTTGATGGTGGTGTGCGCGGTGGCCCTGCTGCTGTTGGAACGCATCCGCACCGACCGGACGGGGGAGTTCTGATGGCGCGACTCGCGAAGCAAGCGACGCAGGAGGCGCAGGGGGTGCAGGGGGTGCAGGGGGTGCAGGAGGCGCAGGGGGTGACGACGGAGAGTCCCCGGACCCGGACCCAGGCCCCTGACCGGACCCAGGACCGGACCCGGGCCCAGACGCGCGAGGCCCTGCTGCGGGTTGAGGCCGCGACCGTACGTTTCGGCGGTCGGCCGGTGCTCGACGCCGTCGGCCTCGACGTCGCCGAGCACGAGATCGTGTGTGTGCTCGGACCGAGCGGCAGCGGCAAGTCCACGCTGCTGCGGGCGGTGGCCGGACTGCAGTCGCTCGACACGGGCCGCGTGCTCCTGGCCGGACGCGACCAGGCAGGCGTGCCCGCGCACAAGCGGGGTGTCGGGCTGATGTTCCAGGACCATCAGCTCTTCCCGCAGCGGGACGTGGGCGGCAATGTCGCCTTCGGGCTGCGGATGCATGGCGCGTCGAAGGAGCAACAGGGCGCACGAGTCGAGGAGTTGCTGGAGCTGGTGGGGCTGCCCGGAGCCCGCGCACGCGCCGTCGCCGCGCTCTCCGGCGGTGAGCAGCAGCGGGTCGCGCTGGCCCGTGCGCTCGCCCCGCGCCCCCGGCTGCTGATGCTCGACGAGCCGCTCGGTCAGCTGGACCGTTCGCTGCGGGAACGGCTGGTCGTCGAACTCCGCCAGCTCTTCGGCGAGTTGGGCACGACGGTGCTCGCCGTCACCCACGACCAGGGCGAGGCCTTCGCGCTCGCCGACCGGGTCGTGGTGATGCGCGAGGGACGGATCGCCCAGTCCGGTACGCCACTTGAGGTCTGGCAGCACCCGGCGGACGAGTTCGTGGCCCGTTTCCTCGGCTTCGACAACGTGGTCGCGGCGACGGTGCGCGATCGGCTCGCGGACACCCCGTGGGGGACGGTCCCGGTGCCGGAGGGCACCGCGCAGGGCCCTGGCACGCTTCTCGTACGGCCCGCCGGGGTGCGGCTGGTCGACCCCGCGGACGGGCTGCGCTGCACCGTGGCCGCACGCACCTTCCGGGGCACCCACGTCGCCGTACAGCTGAAGCCGGAAGGCGCGCCGCCCATTGAAGCGGCGTGCGCGCTGCGGGAGGCGCCCGCGCCCGGTGACGAGGTCGGCGTGGCGTTCGAGGCCGCCGAAATCGTGGTGCTCGGGGAGCCGTCGGCGCCCTAGGGTGCGGATCATGACGCTACTCGCACATGACCGCTACTGCGACGCGATCGAGCTGGAGGTGCGGCGGCTGAGAGACGTGGTGACGTCCGGGGCCGACCTGTCCGCGACCGTGCCGACCTGCCCGGACTGGTCGCTGGAGCGGCTCGTGCGGCACACGGGCGGGGCGCTGCGCTGGGTCGAGCTCATCGTCCGCACGAAGGCGCAGGAGAATGTCCACGACGAGCAGGTGCCGCTCCTGGAGGGACCCGCCGCCGAGGGAGACCCCGCCGCGCTGGACGCCTGGCTCGCCGAGACCGGCGAGATGCTCGTCGCCGCGCTGCGCGAGGCGGGGCCCGACACCAAGGTGTGGGCCTGGGCCGGGGACCTCAGCTCCGCCTTCTGGGCCCGCCGGATGACGCACGAGCTGGTGATCCACCGTGCCGACGCGACGCTGGCGGCCGGGCTGCCGTACGAGGTGGCGCCCGATGTGGCCGCGGACGCGATCGACGAGTGGCTGGGGATCATCGAGTTCGTGCAGCGGACGCGGCCGCACGATGCCGCCGCGGCCGAACTGCGCGGCCCGGGCCGCAGCATCCACCTGCACGCCACCGACACCCCGCCCGAACTCGACGCCGAGTGGGTCATCGAGCTCACCGAGGAGGGTGTCGTCTGGCGCCGGGACCACGAGAAGGCGACCGTCGCGCTGCGCGGCCCGCTCACCGACATCCTGCTCGCCTTCTACCGCCGACTGCCGTTGGACGACGGGCGGTTGGAGGTGCTGGGAGAGCGGGAGCTGCTGGACTTCTGGCTGGAGCGGGCGACCTTCGGCTAGCCGGCGTACCCGGAAAGGCGTGTGGCCCGCCCCCTTCGAGAGGGACGGGCCACACGTTTCACACAGACGTACGGTGTGCGGTTCAGCTCGACTTCGAGGCGCCGCGGCGACGCATGCCGAAGAACACCGCTCCGCCGCCGACCACCACGAGGGCACCGGCGATACCGGCGATCATCGGGGTGTTGGAGTTCGCACCGGTCTCGGCGAGGTTGGAGCTACCGGCCGCGGGGGACGGGGCGTTGTCGCCCGGCGTTGCGGGCGCGGCGCTGCTCTCCGACTCCGACGGGTTCGCGGAAGGCGTCCCGGAGGAGGCGGGTGAGGACGGGGTCTGCGACGGCTTCGGAGTCTCCGAGGCCGACGGCGACGGCGACTCGGTCGCGCAGGCCGTGGACGGAGCGGTCACGTTGCCCTTGATGTCCTCGTCGACCAGGTTTCCGGCCTTGACGTGGACGCGGTACGTGGCGTTCGGCTTCCAGTCCTCGGCGAAGGTGATGGTGACACCCGCGCGCGAGCCCTTGACCTCCTGCTGGCCGACCTTCTGCACGTCGGCACCGTTGTTCTCGAGGAACACGGAGATGACCGCCGGAGTGCCGGAGGCATCCACGTCCGTGACGGAGATGATGCCCTTGGTGCCGTCGCACTTGGCTTCGGCGGAGAACTCACTGATGTTGCAGGCAAGGGCGTTGCCCGCGACGCCGAGCGCGAGCGCGGCCGTGGCGGAGGCAACACCGAGGATTCGCACGGAACGTGCGGTACGGCGAGATATGGACACGATTGCCCTTCACAGAATGCGCAACTGCGGGGGGTTTAAGGGGGGTTCTGCTGTGTCAACAGGGCCCCTCGGGCCCCACAGGTTTATAAGCGCCACCTAAGGGCTGTCAATGCATATGCCCAGCCGTGTCACCGGCTTTGCCTTGTCATTAACCGCCGAGGCGTTTGAGCGCGTCCGGTGCCTCCTCGATCCGGTCCACCAGGGCGATCCGGGACGCCATCGACCGTTCGTGGGCGAGGGATTGGAGAAGGGGCCAAGTGGGGTGTTTCTCGGTCCAATGCGCACGGTTCACGAGAACCATGGGGGTGGGCTCACCGCGCGACTCGTAGTAGTTCGGCGTCGCGTTGTCGAAGATCTCCTGTACGGTCCCGGCGGCGCCCGGCAGGAAGACGACCCCCGCGTTCGAGCGGGCCAACAACCCGTCCTCCCGGGTCGCGTTGGCGAAGTACTTGGCTATGTGGGCGGCGAAGGCGTTCGGCGGCTCGTGGCCGTAGAACCAGGTCGGGATGCCGACGGAGGGGCCGCCGTCCGGCCAGCGCTCGCGCACGGCGAAGGCGGCGCGCGCCCAGTCGCCGATGGAGGGGGTGAACGACGGTGCCTCGGCGAGGAGCCGGAGCGCCTCGGTGAGCATCTCGTCGTCGAACGGGGCGGCGTACGCGCCGAGGTTCGCCGCCTCCATCGCGCCGGGGCCGCCGCCGGTGGCGACCATGAGCCCGGCACGCGCCAGTTCGCGCCCCAGGCGCGCGGCGCCCTCGTACGCCTCCGTGCCGCGTGCCATCGCGTGACCGCCCATCACGCCCACGACTCGGGTGCCGACGAGGAGTTCGTCGAGCGCGTCCGACACCGAGTCGTCGTGGATCGCGCGCAGCATCGAAGCGAAGACGTCGCCGTCGGCCTTGGTCTGCTGGAACCAGGCGTAGGCGAGGGCATCCGGGGTCGCCTCGTAGCCCTCGTCGAGTGAAGCGAAGAGCTCGTCCGGGGAGTAGAGCAGCCCGCGGTAGGGGTCGAAGGGCAGCCCGGGTATGGGCGGGAAGACGAGCGCGCCGGTGGCCCGTACCCGTGCCGCCGCCGCGGGGTCCATCGGGCAGCCGAGGAAGACGGCGCCCGCGCTGTCCACGCCGAGCAGGGCGTCCGTACGGTCCGTCAGATCCACGGCCTGGACGCGGAACCGGGCGAGCGAGCCGTGCTCCGAGACGACCTTGTCGAACTCGGCGAGGGACTCGATCTCGCGGTCATGGGTGGCGTGAAGGGGAGTTGGCTGCACGCGGCCATGCTAGGGGTGGGTTCTTCGGCGGCGGGCGGCGGTCTCCCCTGTGAGGGGGACACGCGCGTGGGTGTCCCCCCCCCGGGGGGCTCAGCTCTGGACCGCGGCCGGGTCCATCCACATGACCTCCCACGTGTGGCCGTCCAGGTCGTCGAAGGTACGGCCGTACATGAAGCCGTGGTCCTGGGCCTCCCGGGTCCCCGTGCCGCCCGCCGCGAGGGCCTTGTCGCAGAGTTCGTCGACCTTCTCGCGGCTCTCGGCGCTCAGACACAGCAGCACCTCGCTGGTCCTCGTCGGGTCCGCGATCTCCTTCTTCGTGAAGTCCGCGTAGCGCTGCTTGCTCAGCAGCATCGCGACGATCGTGTCGCTGATGACGACACAGGCGCAGTCGTCCGTCGTGAACTGCGGATTGATCGTGTAGCCGAGCTCGGTGAAGAACTTCTTCGAGCTGTCGACGTCGTTCACGGCGAGGTTCACGAAGATCATCTGCTGGTACATGAGGGGTCTCTCCCGGTGCGGGTGAAGTGATGCGGTGCCGTTCGCAGAGGTAGACCGCCACTCCGCACGGAACTCATCGCCCGGCGGGAAAGAAGCAGGAAAGAGAGGCAGGAAACAAGCGCGTACGCGTGCTCAGCGCGCCAGTGGCAGCGCGGCCAGCTCCGCGACCGCCCAGGTCAGCGGCCCGAACGCGGCGAGCAGCGCGCCCGCGCGGAGCAGCGCGGCGCCCCGCAGCACTGTGGTCGGTGCCCCCAGGCACAGCAGCGCCGCCGTGGTGCCGGCGCGCGCGTGCTTGGCCTCGACCGCCGCGGTCAGCAGGGTCGCGAGGGTGCACCCGGCCACGAGCAGCGCCCCGAGTGTGCTCAGCGGACCGAACGAGGGCCGCGCCCCGGAGTACACCGTCGCCATGGCGTACGCGCCGGACGCGACCGCGCACACCACGCCGAGCGGGCGCCCGATGCGCCGGGCCTCCTCCTGAAGGACACGCCCGGCGAGCAGCCGCACCACACCGGGGCGTACGGCCTGGAGGAGCTGCCCGCACAGATGCGTGATCGCGGGGGCGGCGAGGATCAGCCCGAGGGCGGTCAGGGTCCAGCCACCGAGCACCCCGGCGGGGCCGCCGGCGAACCGGCCCGGCAGCGCCAGACCGGGTGCCGGTCCCGAACGGCTCGCGTACGTCTCCACGGCAAGGCCCGCCGCGAGGACGGCCGTGCCCCAGGGCAGTCCGCCGGGGGCGGGCAGCGGGGGGGCGGGCTGGTCCGGGTCCAGCGGGTGCCCCGGCTGGTCGGCGTGCGGGCCGGCCCCGGTGCGCGTACGGGACGCCTTGCGGGGCGAGGTGCCGTCGGCCCCCGTCCGTCGCGTGCGGGACGGCCCGGCACCCCGTGGCCGTAGCGCCACCGCGCTCGCGACGGAGGCGGCCAGCGGGACCAGGAGCAGCAGGGTCACGGCCGCGGGCAGCGGCAGCGGGTAGTCGGAGGCGAGGAAGGTCGTCGCGTCGCCGTCGAAGGACAGGCCGGGCAGGTCGCCGCGCAGGTGCAGGAAGACGAGCAGCGCGAGCGTCGAGCCGAGCGTGGTGGACAGGGCGGTGGTGACCGCCGAGATCGCCATCAGCCGGCCGGGGCCGAGTCCGATCGCCGACAGCCCGGGGCGTGGCCGGGTCCCCGGGTCCGTACGGGCGACCGCGACCGCGAAGTGCACGGTGGCGGCGGCGGGCGCCAGGCACCACAGGAGCCGGAGCGCCGCGCCGCCCGAGGGGTCCGGGTGCGCCATCGCGTACCCCAGCGTGCACAGCAGCAGGAAGCCGGTGCCCGCCGAGGCGGCGGCGACCAGCAGTCTGCGCAGCTGGACGAGGGGGTGTGCCCCGCGGGCTAGACGGAGAGCGAGCACGCGGCCCGGCCTTCCGTTTCCGCGACCGGGGGCAGGTGGACGGTGTTCACGCGCCGTCCGTCGAGCAGCGACACCGTGCGGTCGGCGAGGGCCGCGGTGTCCGTGTCGTGGGTGGCAAGGACGACCGTGATGCCGTGCGAGCGGGCCGCCGCGGTGAGCGTGCGCAGGACGTGCGCGCGGTCGGCGCGGTGCAGGGGTGCGGTCGGTTCGTCGGCGAAGAGCACCTTGGGGGCGGGGACGAGCGCACGGGCGATGGCGACGCGCTGGCGTTCGGCCTGGAGCAGGGCGTGCGGGCGCTTGCGGGCGCAGTGGCCGATGTCGAGGCGTTCCAGCCACTCGAGGGCGGCGGTCTTGGCCGCCCGGCGGCCGCAGCCACGCAGCATCAGGGGCAGCGCCGCGTTCTCCCAGGCGTTCAGCTCAGGTACGAGGACGGGCGCGGGGTCGATCCAGCCGAAGCGGTCGCGGCGCAGCCGTTCGCGGGTGACGGGGCCCATGGTGTGCACCGGGGCGCTGTTGAACCAGACCTCGCCCTGCTGGGGCAGCAGCTGCCCCGACAAGCAGCGGAGCAGGGTCGTCTTGCCGCTGCCGCGCGGGCCGCCGACGGCGAGGATCTCGCCCTCGCGGATGCCGAGCGAGACACCGCTGAGCGCGGGCGAGCCGTTGTGCTTGACGTGCAGGGCACGTGCCCAGAGCACGTCGTTGTCCGGCGGGGCCACCATCGCGTACACCTCGGTTCAGATCTGATTTGCGCTGCCAATCCCCCGGACGAGGGAACGAAGGCAGGGCCGATCGGTCACTGGGCACGCTAGGGAGTCGGGGGCGGGAGGCCGGACAGCACGCGGCCCCGGGGCGCCCATTCTCACTCGAACGGGCGGCACCGGGGCCGTTGTTGATCATCCAGGAGGGAGATCGGAGGAAGATCGGAGCGAGGAAGCTCAGAGCTTCGTCCACGCCTCCGTCAGCACCTGACGGACGATGCCCTCGATCTCGTCGAAGGTCGACTGGTCGGAGATCAGCGGCGGCGACAGCTGGATGACCGGGTCACCGCGGTCGTCGGCGCGGCAGTAGAGGCCGTACTCGAAGAGCTTCTTGGAGACGAAGCCGTAGAGCACGCGCTCCGACTCCTCGTCCGTGAAGGTCTCCTTGGTGGCCTTGTCCTTCACCAGCTCGATGCCGTAGAAGAAGCCGTTGCCGCGGACGTCGCCGACGATCGGCAGGTCGTGCAGCTTCTGGAGGGTCTGCAGGAAGTTGGCCTCGTTGTCGAGCACGTGCTGGTTGAGGCCCTCGCGCTCGAAGATGTCGAGGTTGGTGAGCGCCACGGCCGCGGAGACCGGGTGGCCGCCGAAGGTGTAGCCGTGCAGGAAGGTGTTGTCGCCCTTGTAGAACGGCTCGGCGATGCGGTCCGAGACGATGGCGGCACCGATGGGGGAGTAGCCCGAGGTCATGCCCTTGGCGCAGGTGATGATGTCCGGGATGTAGTCGAACTTGTCACAGGCGAACATCGTGCCGAGGCGGCCGAAGGCGCAGATGACCTCGTCGGAGACGAGCAGCACGTCGTACTTGTCGCAGATCTCGCGCACGCGCTGGAAGTAGCCGGGCGGCGGCGGGAAGCAGCCGCCGGCGTTCTGCACCGGCTCCAGGAAGACCGCCGCGACGGTCTCCGGGCCCTCGAAGAGGATCTCCTGCTCGATCTGGTCGGCGGCCCAGCGGCCGAAGGCCTCCGGGTCGTCGCCGTGGATCGGGGCGCGGTAGATGTTCGTGTTCGGCACCTTGTGCGCGCCCGGGACGAGCGGCTCGAAGGGGGCCTTCAGAGCCGGCAGGCCCGTGATGGACAGGGCGCCCTGCGGGGTGCCGTGGTAGGCGACCGCGCGCGAGATGACCTTGTACTTCGTGTGGTTGCCGGTGAGCTTGTGGTACTGCTTGGCGAGCTTCCACGCGGTCTCGACGGCCTCGCCGCCGCCGGTGGTGAAGAAGACCTTGTTCAGGTCGCCCGGAGCGTAGTGCGCGAGGCGCTCGGCCAGCTCGACGGCCTTGGGGTGGGCGTAGGACCACACCGGGAAGAACGCCAGCTCCTGCGCCTGCTTGAACGCCGTCTCCGCCAGCTCGGTGCGGCCGTGGCCCGCCTGGACCACGAACAGGCCCGCGAGACCGTCGAGGTAGCGCTTGCCCTTGTCGTCGTAGATGTAGGTGCCCTCACCACGGACGATGGTGGGAACGGGCGCGTTCTCGTACGAGGACATGCGGGTGAAGTGCATCCACAAGTGGTCGTACGCGGTCTTGCTCAGGTCCTGTGTGCTCACGGCTATCGGGTTCCCCACATGTAGGTCTGCTTCTTGAGCTTCAGATAGACGAAGCTCTCGGTGGAGCGCACCCCGGGCAGGGCCCGGATGCGTTTGTTGATGACGTCCAGCAGGTGGTCGTCGTCCTCGCAGACGATCTCGGCGAGGATGTCGAACGAGCCCGCGGTCATCACCACGTACTCGACTTCCGACATGGCAGTCAGCGCGTCGGCCACCGGATCGAGGTCGCCCTCGACATTGACGCCGACCATCGCCTGCCTGCGGAAGCCCACGGTGAGCGGGTCCGTGACGGCGACGATCTGCATCACGCCCTGGTCGAGCAGCTTCTGGACGCGCTGGCGCACGGCCGCCTCGGACAGGCCCACGGCCTTGCCTATCGCGGCGTACGGACGGCGTCCGTCCTGCTGGAGCTGCTCGATGATGGCGAGGGATACGGAGTCCAGCTGGGGACTGCCGTTCCTGGACTCGCGGGTGGAGTCCCTGGGGTCTGCGCTTCGACTGGCCACGAGCTCACTGTGCACGAGGTCTCGACGGTTCCGCAAGGCTGTAGCGATGAAATTCGTTGTTTACGAGGACGTAGCTTGCGGATTTCGCAGTCAAGGGGTGACCGGGGGTGTTGAAAACGTGGGCCCACGGATTAGGGTGGGTGTCTCAGCGATTGGACACCTGAACTTGGAGGGCCGGCAGTGAGCACCGAGCTGCGTCGTCTGCGCAATTACATCGACGGTGAGTTCCGGGACGCCGCCGACGGGCGGACCACCGAGGTCGTCAATCCCGCGACCGGCGAGGCGTACGCGACCGCGCCGCTGTCCGGTCAGGCCGATGTGGACGCCGCCATGGCGGCCGCCGCCGCGGCCTTCCCGGCCTGGCGCGACCAGACCCCGGCCGAGCGCCAGAAGGCCCTCCTGAAGATCGCGGACGCGTTCGAGGAGCGGGCCGAGGAACTGATCGCCGCCGAGGTCGAGAACACCGGCAAGCCGATCGGATTGACCCGGTCCGAGGAAATCCCGCCCATGGTCGACCAGATCCGCTTCTTCGCGGGCGCGGCTCGGATGCTCGAGGGCCGCTCGGCCGGCGAGTACATGGAGGGGATGACCTCCATCATCCGCCGCGAGCCGATCGGCGTCTGCGCGCAGGTCGCGCCGTGGAACTACCCGATGATGATGGCGGTGTGGAAGTTCGCCCCGGCGCTCGCGGCCGGCAACACGGTCGTCCTGAAGCCCTCGGACACCACCCCCGCCTCCACCGTCCTGATCGCCGACATCATCGGCGGCATCCTGCCCAAGGGTGTCTTCAACGTCATCTGCGGCGACCGGGAGACCGGCCGCGCGATGGTCGAGCACCCGACCCCGGCGATGGCCTCCATCACCGGCTCCGTCCGCGCGGGCATGTCCGTCGCGGAGTCGGCGTCCAAGGACCTCAAGCGGGTCCACCTGGAGCTGGGCGGCAAGGCCCCCGTCGTGGTCTTCGAGGACACCGACATCGCCAAGGCCGTCGAGGACATCTCGGTCGCGGGCTTCTTCAACGCGGGCCAGGACTGTACGGCCGCCACCCGCGTCCTCGTCCAGGAGTCCATCCACGACGAGTTCGTCGCCGCGCTCGCCAAGGCCGCCGCCGAGACGAAGACCGGTCAGCCGGACGACGAGGACGTGCTCTACGGCCCGCTGAACAACCCGAACCAGCTCAAGCAGGTCGCCGGGTTCATCGAGCGGCTGCCCGCGCACGCCAAGGTCGAGGCGGGCGGCCAGCAGGTCGGCGACAAGGGCTACTTCTACGCCGCGACCGTCGTCTCCGGTCTCAAGCAGGACGACGAGATCATCCAGAACGAGGTCTTCGGGCCGGTCATCACCGTCCAGTCCTTCACGGACGAGGCCCAGGCCATCGAGTGGGCCAACGGCGTCGACTACGCCCTCGCCTCCTCGGTCTGGACGAAGGACCACGGCCGCGCGATGCGTCTGTCGAAGTCCCTCGACTTCGGCTGCGTGTGGATCAACACCCACATCCCGCTGGTCGCCGAGATGCCGCACGGCGGTTTCAAGAAGTCCGGCTACGGCAAGGACCTGTCGGGGTACGGCTTCGACGACTACACGCGGATCAAGCACGTGATGACGTCGCTGGACGCGTAGTGCGTACGGTGTGAACCGCGCGGCCCCGGACGGGAGTTGATCCCGTCCGGGGCCGCGGTGTTTCCCCCTCGTGGTGGTCGGTTCCGGGCTCGATGCGCAGGGACGTGCCCGTGCCCGTTCCCTTGCCCGGCTCGGGCGGCGGCAAGTCGCGGCGTGCGGCGGCTTGATGGCGGCGCGAGGTGACCGCCGGGAAACGAGGCGATCGACAGGGTGTCGGGTGGGCGCGCGACCGCTCGACGCAGCGTCCATTGTTCGCGTCGAGTCGCAGCAGGCATGCTGCCGGGGTGCCAGAGATTCGGAAGACCTCGCCCCGCTCCCGCCGGTCCCTGCTGCGTGCCCTGGGCGGGGGTGCGGCGCTCGGGGCCCTCGCGGGCTGCGGGGTGCCCGCCGCGTACGTGTCACCCGGTGACCGCGCCGGAGCCGACCTCTCGGCCCGCGACAAGAAACTGACCTGGGCGAACTGGCCGCTCTACATAGACACCGACGACAAGGACCACACGAAGCGGCCCACGCTGGACGCGTTCCGCAAGCGCACCGGGATCTCCGTCGACTACATCGAGGAGATCAACGACAACGACGAGTTCTTCGGCAAGATCAGCCCGTCCCTGATGAACCATCAGCAGACCGGCCGCGACCTGATCGTCATCAGCGACTGGATGTGCGCGCGCTTCGTCCGGCTCGGCTGGGTGCAGGAGATGGACCGCGCCAGGCAGCCGAACGTCGCCAAGTACCTCGACCCGCTGCTGAGTCGGCCCGCGTTCGACCCGGGCCGCAAGTCCACCGTGCCGTGGCAGTCGGGTATCACCGGCATCGCGTACAACCACCGCAAGCTCGGCCGCGAGATCAACCACGTCGCGGACCTGTGGGCCCCCGACCTCAAGGGCAGGGTCACCCTGCTCTCCGGCCTCGACGAGGCGTTCGCGCTGCTCATGCAGGGCAACGGCGTCGACATCACCCGCTGGAAGGCCGACGACTTCCACACGATCTGCGACCAGGTCGAGAAGTACGTGCACAGCGGCCAGATCCGCCGCTTCACGGGCAACGACTACACCAAGGACCTGGTCAGCGGTGACGTACTGGCCTGTCAGGCGTACTCGGGCGACGTGATCCAGCTCCAGGCGGACAACCCGGACATCCGCTTCGTCGTCCCCGAGGAGGGCGCCGAGCTGTGGTCCGACTCGCTGATGATCCCCAACCTGGCCCGCCACAAGGCCAACGCCGAGAAGCTCGTCGACTACTACTACGAGCCCGAGGTCGCCGCCGAACTGGCGTCCTGGGTCAATTACGTCTGCCCGGTCCCGGCCGCCCAGCACGTCCTCGCCTCCTCCAAGGACGAGGACACCGCCGCCCTCGCCGAGAACCCGCTGATCTTCCCCGACGCCACCATGCGGAAGCGGCTGGCGATCGCGCGCGACATCACGTCCACGGAACGCACGGAGTTCGCCAAGCGCTGGAACGCGATCGCGGGACTCTGACGACTTTGCCAGCTCTTTACAACCCGGTCTCCCGCTGCCTCGTCTCTTCGCACGATCCGTAACTCAGCCCGCCGGGTCACCGGGCGGGCGGACCGACGAAAGAGAGCGATTCATGCGCCGAACTGTCCTCAGCACCATGGCACTCGCGTGTACCGCCGTGCTGGCGAGCACGGTGCCCGCCTTCGCCAGTGGGGCGAGCCCGGTCCCGACGGTCCGTCCGACCGCCACCGCCGCCCCGTCCCAGGCGCCGACCGCCACCCCGAGCGCCGCCACGAGCACGGTGCCTTCCACCCGCGCCGACTCCGGCGCCCCGTCCCCGGTTCCGAGCGTCGGCACGCCGTCCCGGGGCCAGGTCGCCGTAGTGCCGAAGGGAGCGGCCGACACCGGTGTGGCGCCGACGGCGTCGAAGTCCGGAGGCCAGGGCGGGCTGATCGGCGGGGGTGCCGCCGCGGCGTTCGTCATGGGTGGCGCGGCGGTCTTCGTCGTACGTCGCCGGCGGGCGACCGGGGAATGACCTCGCTCTCCAGGCGCGCGTTCGTCACCGCGGCGATGGCCTCGCTGCTCGTGAGCTGCGGCGGCCACGGGACCGACTCGACCGCACCCGAACACCCCGGGAGCACTCCGGTGCCCTCGCGGACCTCCGCGAAGGCCGCGCACGGCCTCGGGCGTTCGGTCCCGGTCGGCTTGCGGATCCCGGCCATCGGGGTCGACACCCCGGTCATGCAGCTGGGGCTGGCCACGGACGGCAGCGTCCAGGTGCCCCCGATCACGGCGCACGACCGGGCGGGCTGGTACCGGAACTCGCCGACGCCGGGTCAGACCGGTCCGTCGGTGATCCTCGGCCATGTCACGGTCGGCGCTTACGGGGACGGGGTCTTCCGCCGTCTCGCGCAGTTGCGGAAGGGCGACCGGATCGTGGCGCGCCTGGAGAACGGCAGGACGGCGGAGTTCACGGTCGACGCCGTACGCACGGTCGCCAAGGCCGACTTCCCGTCGGACGAGGTGTACGGGGACGTGGACCGTCCCGAGCTACGGCTCATCACGTGCGGAGGGGCCCGTACCGGTACGGGCTACCTCGACAACGTGATCGTCTTCGCCACGCTGAGCTCGGCGACGCCCTGACCCGCCGGGACCGGTCCCGGGCCGGTGGAACGTACGCCGCCGGCCCGGGCTCTTCCCCACGAGTGCCCGCACGACGTCACGACCATGGAGAGCTTTGAAACGGTCCCGCGAGAAGGCCGCGTCCGAGCTGTTCGCCGCCCTCTATCCGCGCCTCGCCGGCTGGTGCCGCCGTCTCGTCGACGACGACGAGACGGCCCACGAGATCGCCTCGGAGGCGTTCACCCGGCTCTGGGCCCGCTGGACCTCCGTGGCGGAGCCCCGGGGCTTCCTCTACGTCACCGCGGCCAACCTCGTCCGGGACCACTGGCGCAAGCTGGAGCGCGAACGCAGAGCCGTACACCGTGCCACCGCCGAGGCCGCCGTCCGTCCGCACACCGAACAGTCCGACCCGTCCGTACGCCTGCTCGTGCAGTCGCTGCCGGAACGACTGCGCGTCCCGATCCTCCTGCACTACTACGCTGACATGCCGATCCGGGAGGTGTCCGTGCTGACCGGACGCAAGGAAGGAACCATCAAGGCCGACCTCCACGCGGCCCGCGAACTGCTCCGCGCCCACCTGAGGAGAAGCCTTGATCACACACTCTGACGAGGGTCCGGACTTCGAACCCGACGACCCGCTCGCCGTCATCCTGCGGCCCGCCTCCGACTACCTCGGCCCACCCCCAGGCCACTACGAGGCGATCCGCCGCGGCGCGGCCCGCCGCCGGCTGCTGCGTGCCGCGGTCGGGGTCGGGTCGGTGTGCGCCGTCGCCGCCCTCGTCGCGCTGCCGATCAGCCTGTCGACGTCCCAGGCACCCGCGTCCCCGGCGGTCCCGCTCGCCCCGCCGCCCTCCGAGGGCCGTCCTTCGTCCGTGCCCCCCAGCCCGTCGGCGTCCCCCGTGCCCGTCAGCCCCAGTCGCACCCCGGGGAGCCGGACGGCCAGTCCCACCCCCGGGAGCCGGACGTCCGTCCCCACCCAGGCGGACCGGACGACCAGCCGCGTCACGACCCAACCGGCCGTCCCCACCCCGGCGCGGTCGTCGACGCCGTCGGCGACACCGAGCACGCCCGTCGCCCAGCCGTCGATCGCGCCGAGCGGCTCTCCCCGCGGCTGACCGGACGGCCTTCACTCCGTTGACTAATCAATGGGGTGTCGATACAGGGTGTTAATTTGGGGAAATGGCTCTGCGCAACGCGGTGATGGCCGCGCTTCTGGAGGGCGAGGCGTCCGGATACGACCTCGCGAAGGGGTTCGAGGCCTCGGTCGCCAACTTCTGGATGGCCACCCCTCAGCAGATCTACCGCGAGCTGGAGCGCATGGAGGGCGAAGGGCTCGTCTCCGCCCGCGTCGTGCAGCAGGAGCGCCGGCCCAACAAGCGGCTCTTCTCGCTCACCGAGGCCGGACTCGACGCGATGCGCGCCTACACGGCCGAAGTCCCCAGCAAGCCGACGGCGATCCGGGACGAGCTGATGGTCAAGGTGAGTTGCATCGACATCGGGGACGCCGAAGCCGTACGGGCCGGGGTCGTCGAGCGTGTGGAGCGGGCCGGCGCCAAACTGGCCCGTTACCGGCGCGCGCAGGAACGCATGCTGGCCGGCCGCGGCGAGGAGGAGTACCTCGCCACCGTCGAACGCGTGGGCCCCTACCTCACCCTGCTCGGCGGCATGGCCCTGGAGCAGGCGAACCTCCAGTGGGGCGAGACGGTCCTGAGGAGGCTCGACCAGCGGGCCGAGGCCCTCGGCGCCACGGCTCGCGGCTGACGGCCGGCGGCTGACGCTCCAGCTGCCCCGTGCCCGTCCTGGGCGGGGTCAGCGGCCCGGGTCGTAGGCGAGTTGCTTGACCAGGCGCAGCGTCAGGGCGGTCTCGACGGCCTGGACGCCGTCGAGGGCGCCGATCCTCTCGCTCAGATACGTGTACAGCTCCCCGCTGTTGCGGTAGACGCTCGAGGCGACGATGCCGGCCTGACCGGTGATCGCCGCGGCGAAACGCACCTCGGGATGCGCGGCCAGTGCCCGTCCGACGTCGGCGAGGGCCGCCGGGGCCACGGTGAGCCACAGCATGGCCTCCACCTCGTGGCCGAGGGGTTCCTGGTCGAACTGGATGTCGAAGTAGAGCACCCCGGTGGCCCGCATGCGCTCCACACGCCGCTTGACCACGGACTCCGACTGGCCGGTGGCCGCCTGGAGTTCGGTGAGCGTGGCGCGCCCGTCCCGGACGAGTACGGCCAGCAGCGCCTCGTCGGCCGCCTCCAGCGTGAGGGGGTCGGTGACGGGCTCGACCGCCGGTGGGCGCAGGGCCGCCTGCTGGTCGGGGGCGAGCCCGTCGGCCTTGTTGAGCCAGTCCAGCCGTCCGCCGTAGAACGAGTGCAGCACGCAGTGGGCGCTGACCGAGACGACACGGGGGGTGCGCTGCAACCGCTCGAAGAGCAGTTCGTCCCGGGCCTGCCGGCTGCGCGGCTTCATCGCGCACATCACCTCGGCGCCGCCGGACATCAGCGAGACGTACGAGGTGTCGGGGCGCCGGGCGAGCGCGCCCGCCAGCTGTTCGGCCACGTCCGGGGTGCAGCGCAGCCGGACGATCCAGTTGGTGCGGCCGAGCCGGCCCTCGTCGATTACGCCGAGCACCCGCAGCCGTGCCGTGGTGCGCAACCGCCGCAGGCGCCGGGCGACGGTCTGGTCGGAGACCCCGAGCACCTCCGCGATCCGGGAGAGCGGCGCTCGTCCGTCGATCTGGAGGCACTGGAGCAGTCGCAGGTCGAGTGCGTCGAGCGCGCGGGACGGCATCGGCTCCGCCTCCTCTCGCTCCATGTGGACTCCTGAGGTCAATGATCGAGCATGACGGTGAGGCCCGGGACCAGTGTGGTCCCGGGCCTCGTACGGGCGCCCGTTCCGTCCCCACGAAAGGGCGCCCCCAGGGCTTGTCCGGCGGATCATGCCGCAGACAGACGCGCCCTGGTGCCGGGGTCAGGCGCGCTGCCCCAGCCGGGGCTCCGCCGCCCCGGTCTCCCGCGGTGCCGCCGGGGCGGCGCCGGATCCGGCCACCGGCCCGGCGGCCGGCCGGCGCGGGCTGCGCAGCAGGACGGCACCGACCGCCGCGGCGACCAGGGTCAGTGCCGCGGCGATGATCAGGCACAGGTGGAGGCCGTCGAGGAAGGCCTCGGACAGGGCGCCCAGGGCACGGCCCCGGTCGGCGCCCAGGTTCATGCCCGCGACCGCGCCCAGACCGTTCGCGTCCACCACGGAGGTGACGCTCCGTACTGTCGACGCCGGAAGCCCGACGTCGGTGAGGTGGCCCGGCAGCGTGTGCACGGCCTTGGTGGTCAGCACGGCGCCGAGGACGGCCGGGCCGAGCGCGCCGCCGACCTGCCGGAACGCGCTGTTCCCGGCGGCCGCCATACCGGCCTGGCGCAGCGGTACGGAGGCGACGGCCGCGGCCGTCATCGGCGTGATGACGAAGCCCAGGCCGAGGCCCAGCAGGGCCAGCCGCCAGGCCAGCGAACCGAAGGACGTACCGGCGTCGATGGACGTCAGCGACAGCAGCGAGGCCGCGGTCACCAGCAGCCCGCCGGTGATCAGGACGCGGGGCGAGACCTTGTGCATCAGCCGTCCGGCCGGTGCCCCGACGAGGATGCACATCAGCGTGACCGTCAGCATCCGGGCCGCCGCCTCCAGGGTGCTGAGCTGTTGCACCATGCCGAAGTAGAGGCTGAGGGCGAAGAAGAAGCCGATCAGGCCCAGGAAGCTGATCATGGCGACGAGCGTCGTGGCGGTGAAGGCGGGGCTGCGGAAGAGCGTCAGGTCCAGCATCGGGCTGTCACTGCGCCGCTCCGCCAGGACGAACGCGACGGCCGCGACCGCCGCCGCCCCCAGGGCCACGATCACCTTCCCGTCGGTGAAGGAGCCGGCGCCGCCCTCGATGACGCCGTAGACCAGCGCGGTGATCGCCACCGCGGCGGTGATCTGGCCGGGCCAGTCCAGACGTCGTGAGCCGGGGGCGCGCGAGTCGGTCACCAGCCTGGCCGCGAAGGCCATCGCGAGGAGCGAGGCGGGGACGGGCAGCAGGTATATCCAGCGCCAGGAGAAGTGCTCCAGGATCAGTCCCGCGATCACCGGGCCGACGGCCAGCGCCGCCATCAGGGCCGTGGCCCACAGCCCGACGAACTTGCCGCGCTCGCGGTGGTCGGGCACGGCGTGGCTGATCAGCGCCAGCGTCGTGGGCAGCAGCGCGGCGGCGCCCAGACCGGCGAAGGCCTGGCCCACCCACAAGGCCTCGATGGACCGCGCGCACAGCGCGATCGCCGCTCCGACCGCGCTGAACGCGAGGCCCGCCTGGAAGACCTTCTTGCGGCCGTGGACCTCGCCGAAGACACCCGCGGTCAGGATCAGCGCGGCCATGGGCAGCACGAACGCGTCCGAGACCCACGACAGTTGGGCGGTCGACGCGTTCAGCGCCCGCTGGATGGCCGGCAGGCTCACCGAAACGGTGGTCACCGGTAGATACGCGACGAACACGCCCACGCAGGCCATGACGAGCGTGGCCGCCCGCCGTTCCCGCGGCTCGTGCGCCGTTGTCGTGACGTTCACGGAACTCCCTCTCCCCCCGCGGCGCACCGCACCGCGATCGCTTGATACGGCGCTCACCTTCGGGGCCGCCTGCGGGCCGGGGCCAGCCACGGCGGGGGAAACCTGGATATTCGACATTCCGGACCCGGTTTCCCGGGATTTCCGTGATGGCTGTCAGGAGGTGTGAGGCCGCCGGTCCGGCGACTCGCGCGGCGGATAGGTTCGCGGGTATGACGACGACATCGCAAGAAGCCTTCCTGCGGGCCTTCCACGCCGAGCGGCCCGCGGTGACGACGGACGCGTTCGCCGGTGGCCGCGCCGCGGACGGCCGTTCCAGCTACGAGATCCTGCGCGACCGGGTCGCCGGACACGGGCGGGTACTGGATCTCGGCTGCGGCGACGGCCTGTTGCTCGAACTGCTCGCCCGGACCGAGGGACGCCGGCTGGCCGGGGTGGACCTCTCCCCGCAGGCTCTGGCGCTGGCGCGACGCCGACCGCTGCCCGCCGGGACGACGCTGTCGGAGAGCCGGGCCCAGCATCTTCCCTTCGCCGACGACACCTTCGACGCCTGTGTCTCCCACATGGCGCTGATGCTGATGGGCGACGTGGAACAAGTGGCCGCGGAAGTGGCCCGGGTGCTGCGCCCCGGAGGCATGCTGGCGGGCGTGATCGGCGGCGGAGCCGTGGGCGGTGAGGCGTACGAGCTGTTCATCGGGCTGTTGCGGAACGCGGTCGAGACGGCCCCCGCCGGGCAGCGCATCCCCGCACTCGGGGACCGGAGGACCCGCAGCCGTGCGGGGCTCGACAGCGTCCTCGCACCGGCGGGATTCGCGCCGGTCGACTGGGAGACCGTCCCCATCGACCTGAGCGGACCGGTCGAGCAGGTGTGGGACGCCCTGGCGGGCGTCTATGACGTCGGCCCGCTCGACGCGGCCACCGTGGAGTCCCTGCGTGCGGCCTTCCTCGCCGGGGCGAGGAAGCTCACGGCGCCGAACGGGGTCGTGCCGTGCGGGATGAACGTGCATCTCGTGACGACGAACCTGACGGTGAATCCGGAGACGTGTCCGAGCGGTCCGGCGGCCGAAACCGCTACTGCTTGAGCGCCGCCATCGCGATGCGCAGGGCGACCGGGTTCATCTCCTCGCCCTTCGCGTCCGTGGCGTTGACCGAGTAGACGAGCGTGCGGGAGAGATCGCGGGTGGCCGCCATGACCGCCGTGTATCCGTACCGCGCACCCGACTTGAGCCAGTAGACCCGCCCGCCGTACTCGAAGCGCTCGAGCCCGGCGCTCATGGTGGCCCCGTCGATGCCCGACGGAACCGTGAACATCTCCTTCAGCTGCGGCTGCGGGACCAGCTCGCCGCGGAAGAGGTGGAGGGTCAGCCGCTCCAGGTCCGCGGTCGTGGAGATCATGTCGCCCGCCGCCCAGCGGTCCGCCTGGTTCCACTCGGTGACGTCGACGAACTGTGTCGTGCCGTCCGCCCGCTTCACCGCCTGGTAGCCGAGGTTGTGCGGGCCCCGGATACGCGGATCGGTACCGGGGAAGTACGTGTGCAGCATTCCGGCGGGCCGCAGCACGCGCCGGGTGGCCTCGGAGGCGTACGAGTGCCCCGTGACCTTCTCGATCAGCATGCCGAGGATCGTGTAGTTGATGTTCAGGTAGTGCTGCCGCTCGCCGGGGCGGAACTCCGGCCCCTTCGCCACCGCGGAGGCGACGACCTGCCGGGGTGTGAGGGTGTCGAAGCGGTGCGCGTACGCGTCCTCGAAGGAGTCGCCGAAGCCGTCACCCTCCTGGATCCCGCTGGTGTGGTTCAGCAACCGGCGCAAGGAGACGGGCTTGAAGGCGGGCGACAGGAGCCCGGGGAGATAGCGCTGTACGGGCGCGCCCAGATCGACCTTGCCCTCGGCCGCGAGCTGCAGCACGACCGCCGCCGTGACCACCTTCGTCGTCGAACCGGCCCGGAAGAGCGCGTCCGGGTCCGCCGCGCGGCCGCTCGTCAGATCGTGCACTCCGCCGCTCCCGAGCCAGCGGCCGTCGGTGCCCCCGACCCGTACGAGCGCCGCCGTCGCGTCGGCGTCCGGCAGTCCCGCGAGCGCGGCGCGCAGGGCGGCGGCGTCCGGCCCGGTCGTGACCGTGGCCGTCCGTGGCGCGGCGAAGGACGCGGCGACGGCGGGCACGGTCAGCGGGCCGGCCGCCAGGCCCAGCACGAGGGTGGCGACGACGGCGGTGACGGTTCGGGTACGGGCGGGCATCTGCGGCTCCTGGTGTGGACGGGACGGTGAGACCATCCTGTGGTGGCCCGCCCGCTCGCGGATCCTCCCCGAGGACGGCCCGGCCCCCGACACCGACCCGGATCAACTGCCCTTCCGCATAAGGGTGTTGTGGGGGAACGCCCTTAGGTGGCAGGCGGCGAAAGTTTCGAAGGCCGGGAAGGGCAAAAAAACTGTTATCGCGGAGGGCGGCCCTCCGTCTCCTGTGTGGCAGGACCCGCCGAACGGCTGTGATCCGCGACATAGCGCGCGGACAGGCTCGCCGGGGTGGGGGATCCTGCACTCCCGCCCGTGTGTGCCCAGTGGCACGGGCGTCACCGTGGCATCGGAGGGACGTACGTGGACGGGCGGCAATGGCGCTCCATCATCGGGGCCGCGCAGGCCGGCGACCGGCGTGCCCTCGACGAACTCGTCGCCGGCTGGCTCCCCCTCGTCTACAACATCGTCGGCCGCGCCCTGAACGGCCACGCGGACGTCGACGACGTCGTGCAGGAGACCATGCTGCGCGCCGTCGACAACCTCGGCTCGCTGCGCGACCCGGACAGCTTCCGGTCCTGGCTGGTCGCCATCACGATGCGGCAGATACGGGAGCGCTCGCGCCGCCGGACGGCCGAGCCGCTGGCCGACGGCGCCGCTGAGCAGGCCGCCGACTTCGCCGAACTGACCGTGCTGCGGCTCCAGTTGGAGGGGCAGCGGCGAGAGGTCGCGGAGGCGGTGCGCTGGCTCGACGACGAGGACCGCCAGTTGCTCTCGTTGTGGTGGCTGGAGGTCGCGGGCGAACTCACCCGGCGCGAGCTGGCGGCGGCGGTCGGGATCAGCAGACAGCACGCGGCGGTGCGGGTGCAGCGGATGAAGCAACGGCTGGAGATCGCACGGGACATCGTGCGGGCGCTCGACGGCCACCACCCCGGCGCGGGCAACTCCCCCTGCCCCGACCTGCGGTTGGTGACCGCCCGCTGGGACGGGCGGCCCGACTCGGTGTGGCGCAAGCGGCTGGCCCGGCACATCCGGGGCTGCGCGTACTGTTCTGGCGCCCGCGAGGCCGTCGTACCGGCCGAACGCCTCCTCGTCGGCATCGCCCTCGTTCCGCTGCCGGTCGGCTTCACGCTGTCACTCGCGCTCGGCGGCAAGACGGCGGTCGCCGCCACCTCCGTGGGCTGGTCCGCCAAGGTCCTCGGCCTGCTCACCAAGCCCGCCGTCGCCGTCACGGCCGGCGCCACCCTCGCCGCGGGCGGCCTGTACGTCGTCACCCGGGCGCCCGACGACCCGCCCCCTGCCCTCGCCGCGCCCACGGCGGCGAGCACCGCACGCCCACCGTCGGGACGTACGGGGGAGCCGTCCGCCTCCGCCACCACCTCACCTTCCCCCTCCGCCTCCCTGTCGCCCTCGCTCTCGCCCTCGCCCGCGAAGACCCGCGTCCAGCTGTACGGCACCGTCGTCGACGCCGTCGACAGCGCGCCCGTCGCGAGCGCGCTTCCGGCGGCGCTGCCCCGGCGCGCCGAGAAGGGCGTCACCGCCACCGGGGCGCCCGCCACCGGCCTCACCCACCGCGGGGAGACGGTCACCCTCAGCGGGCAGGGCTACTTCCGGGTCCGCTGGCAGGTCCTGCCGCAGCAGCGCACCGGGGCCCTGGTCATGCCGACCTGGACCGGGCTGAGCGGCAAGCTCTTCCACGTCGCCTCGGGCGGCGGCCACCGCATGGACGACGTGCAGTCGGGTTCGACGGACGGCACGACCTGGATGGGCGGCCCGTCCGTGGGCTACGCCGTCCTGCCCTCCGGCACCCAACAGATGTGGCAGAACGAGTACTTCTGGATCGACGGCACCGTCACCCTCCACCAGAACGAGGGACCCGCCGACTACAACCTCTTCGTCCAGACCTCCACCTGGGACAAGGTGACCGAGGACGTCCGCACCGGTCCCGCCCAGGGTGTGATCCGCTACGGCCTCGTCCGCGACAACGGCGCGGACACCGCCCCGGTGCCGCAGTACCTGACCCGCTCGACCCCCGCCGACCCGGCGACGGTGAGCCCGCGCTCGCAGGTCACCTCCTGACGGTGCCGCCCGCGTTTCCCCTCAGGCCTTGCGCAGCGCGCACAGCGCGTCGATGCGGTTCGTGGTGATCGAATCCACCCCCATGTCCAGCAGCCGGCGCATGGAACGGCGGGTGTCGGGAGTCCAGACGGAGAGCAGGTGGCCGCCGCGGTGGACGCGGGCCGTGAGGGCACGGTCGACCAGACTGAAGCGGTAGTTGAGCCAGCGCGGCCGTACGGCGTCGAGGACGGCCGGGCGCGGCGGTGCGAGGCTCGTCCAGGTCAGCGCGATCTCGGCGGTGGGGTCGGCGGCGCGCACCGCCAGCATGGCCGGGGCGCCCGCGCAGTAGTACACCCGGTCCTGGGCCCCGCACTCACGGATGACCTCGACGATCCGGCGTACGGCCGCGCCGTCGGGCTCTCCCGGCAGATCGACCATGATCCGGCTGTCCTTGGTCGCCTCGAGGGCCTCCGCGAGCGTCGGCACCCCGCCGCCCGTGAGACCGCGGACCTCGTCCGAGGAGAGCGACCTGAGCGGCCGCTCCAGCTCCCACAGCCGTTTCAGCGTGTCATCGTGCAGCAGCACGGGCACCTTGTCGCGGGTGAGCCGTACGTCGATCTCGACCGCGTCCGCGCCCAGTTGGAGCGCGGAACGCAGCGAGTCGATGGTGTTCTCGCGGACGCGATAGGGGTCGCCGCGGTGGGCCACGGCAGTCACGGTGCGCATGGGCCCATTGTGCTGGTCGCTCAGGGCGTGAGCCACGCCGAGGCGTAGGTGTCGATCTCCCCGGCGAGGCGCGTCTTGCCGGCCGGGTCGAGGAAGGACGCCTCCACCGCGTTCTTGGCGAGCGCGGCGAGGCCGAGTTCGTCGAGGTCGAGGAGACGGGCGGCGACCGCGTACTCGTTGTTGAGGTCGGTGCCGAACATCGGCGGGTCGTCGGAGTTGATCGTGACGAGGACCCCGGCCCGGGTGAACTCCTTTATGGGGTGCTCGTCGAGGGTGCGGACCGCCCGGGTGGCGATGTTGGAGGTCGGGCAGACCTCCAGCGCGATACGGTTCTCGGCGAGGTGGGCGAGCAGCTTCGGGTCCTGCGCGGAGCTGGTGCCGTGCCCGATGCGCTCGGCGCGCAGCTCGTTCAGCGCGTCCCAGACGGTCCCCGGCCCGGTCGTCTCACCCGCGTGCGGCACCGAGCGCAGTCCGGCCGCGATCGCCTGGTCGAAGTACGGCTTGAACTGCGGCCGCGGTACGCCGATTTCGGGCCCGCCGAGTCCGAAGGACACCAGACCCTCCGGCCGCAGCCGGTCGTCGGTCGCGAGCCGCAGGGTCTCCTCGGCCGCCTCGAGTCCCGCCTCGCCGGGAATGTCGAAGCACCAGCGCAGCACGACGCCGAACTCGGCCTCCGCCGCCTTGCGGGCGTCCTCGATGGCGTCCATGAAGGCGCGCTCGTCGATGCCGCGGCGGGTGGAGGACCACGGGGTGATGGTCAGCTCGGCGTAGCGGACCTGCTGCCGGGCCATGTCCCGGGCGACCTCGTACGTCAGCAGCCGTACGTCCTCGGGGGTGCGGATCAGGTCGACGACGGACAGATAGACCTGGATGAAGTGGGCGAAATCGGTGAACGTGAAGTAGTCCGCGAGGGCCTCGGCGTCCGTCGGCACCTGGGAGTCGGGGTGGCGGGCGGCGAGGGTGGAGACGATACGGGGGGAGGCGGATCCGACGTGGTGCACGTGCAGTTCGGCCTTGGGCAGTCCGGCGATGAAGGCGTGCAGGTCGCGGACGCCCTCGCGGGTGCTGAGCTGGTCGGTCAAGGATTCCTCCCCAAAACGGCGCCACCGGACCGTGGTCGGGCGACGCGGGTGATCGGCTGATCGGTGATGCGAGGATCATCGTAGGCCGCCCCTCACGGGGTGAAGCCCCGGGCCGTAGCATGACGGCAGGTACGACAGAGGAGGGGACCTCACGCATGTCCGACGACGCGCAGGCGCCACAGGTGCCGCAGAACGCCGCCGCGACCCCGTGGGCGTCCCCGGACCAGTCGGCTCCGCCGCCGACGCAGATCGACGTGCCGTCGGCCGTCGGTCCCGAGGACGCGATACCCGGCGGGAACCCCCAGCCGGGTTCCCCGCCCGGCGGCTTCCTGGACAAGGGCGCCGCCGCACCGCTGCCCGAGCCGAACCCCTGGGCCCCGCCCGCGGACGAGGCGCCCTCCCGCGCGCCCGGTGCCCCCACACCCCCCTCGGTGCACAACCAGCCGACGGTCGTCGGCCTCCCCGGAACGGGCACCCCCGGCCACCCCCAGCCCCACCCTCAGTCCCCGCCCCAGTCCTGGGACAACCCCTTCGCGTCTCCCGCCGCCGCGCCCTCGCCCCACCCCCGGCCCGCCCCCGGAGAGCCGGTTCCCCCGCCGCCCATCGCTCCCGAGGGCCCCGGGCAGGTCCCGTACGGCTACGGATACGGCTACCCGGCCTACCCCACGCCGGGACCCGGCTACCCGGGCGCCTCCGGCTACGGCTGGCCGATGATGCCCCCGGCGCCGAGCAACGGCATGGGCACCGCCGGGCTGGTGCTCGGCATCATCTCTGCCGTCGTGTTCTGTCTGTGGCCGATCGCGATCATCCTGGGGATCCTCGCGGTGATCTTCGGCGTGCTGGGGCGACGCAGGGCGCGCCGCGGCGAGGCGAACAACCCTGGTCAGGCGCTGGCCGGGATCATCTGCGGAGCGGTCGGCATCGCGCTCGGCATCGCGATGATCGTGGTCTTCTTCGTCCTCCCGGACGACAGCGGCGACAGCGACCCGTTCAGCGGAGACGACGGCTACTCCACTTCGCTCGTCGTGCCGCACCTCGGCTAGAGCGCCAACCGCTCCCGCGCCTGGGCTAGGGCCTGTCCGGCGGATCATGCCGCAGACGCGGGGCTTGGCACGCCCATCTGCGGCGTTGTCGTCGGTTGCCGACGCTCCGCGTCGTCGCCCTCCTCCGCCTTGCAGCTGGACGCACCAAGCCCCGCTCACCAGCGTCGATGAAGCACCGCCGGTTTCCTGCGACTTGATCCGCCGGACAGGCCCTAGTTGTCCCGCAGGAGTCGCTCCCGGGCCTCCATCAAGGCGAATCCCAGCAGGTTCGGCCCCCGCCACCGCTCGGGGTCCGCCGCCCGCTCGTCGTCCGCCGCGAGGCCTATGCCCCAGACCCGGTCCATGGGGCTGGCCTCGACCAGCACCCGCGTGCCCGTGCCCAGCAGGAACGCGCGCAGCTCGGGGTGGGCGGCGAACTTGTGCACGCTGCCCTCGACGACGATCCCGAAGCGCTCGCGCTCCCAGGTCGCGTCGTCGAAGCCGCGCACGAGCCGCCCCACCTTCTTGGCGAGCGCGGGGCTGGACGCCTCGATCGCGCGCCGCTGCGCCTCCGCGTCGCCGAAGAGCCGCGCCTTGCCCGCCATCATCCAGTGCTCGGCGGTCGCGTACGAGACACCGTCCACCACGAACGGTGACGGCCACCACTGGCTCAGGCAACTCGCACTCACCTGACCGTCCGGTCGCGGGCGGTGCCCCCAGAAGTGCAGGTACTTGACCCTTGCCTCCGAGCGGACCGCGCTGACCAGCGCTTCCCGAGAATCGATCTTCGCCATGCACGCCACTGTGGCACGCACCACTGACATTCCGTCCCGCCTTTTCCATGGGGACTCGACACCTGGTCGACAGATTCCGTCGCGTAACCAAAAGGCAACAACGGAATCACTTGTTGGAGTCCCTTAGCTCTGTCAGGATCGGCACTCAAATCGAGCTGGAGCTACGCCCACCCCCGCGGCAGCGGGGAGAACGGCGGAGGAGAGCGACATGCACAATCCGGGCCATCGCTTCCAGGCGCAGGACCATTTCGCGGACGGCGCGCAGTACATCGCGGGCCGGCTGACCAAGGGCACCTCGGGCCTTATGCACGCGGTCGTCGACCCCGCCACCGGCGACGAGGTCTACACGTACGAGCTGGCGAGCACCGTCGACGTGGACGCGGCCGTCGCCGCCGCCCTCGAGGCGTTCCCCGGCTGGGCGGGCGCCACCCCCGGCGAGCGCTCGGACGCCCTGCACCGCTTCGCCGCCGTACTCGCCGACCGCGCCGAGGAGTTCGCCCGGGCGGAGTCGCTCCAGTGCGGAAAGCCCCTCAAGCTGACCCGCGAGTTCGACGTGCCCGGCACCATCGACAACATCGCCTTCTTCGCGGGCGCTGCCCGGCATCTGCAAGGGCAGTCCGCGGGCGAGTACTCCGGCGACCACACCTCGTACGTACGTCGCGAGCCCATCGGTGTCGTCGGCTCCATCGCACCCTGGAACTACCCCCTCCAGATGGCCGCGTGGAAGATCCTCCCGGCGATCGCCGCGGGCAACACGATCGTGCTGAAGCCCGCCGAACTGACCCCGCTGACCTCGCTCCTCTTCGCCGAGGCCGCCACCGCGGCGGGCATCCCGGACGGCGTGATCAACATCGTGACCGGGGCCGGCCGGGACGCCGGCGAGCACCTCGTCGGCCACCCCGACGTGGCGATGACCTCCTTCACCGGGTCCACGGCGGTCGGCAAGCGCGTCGCCGAGATCGCCACCTCGACCGTCAAGCGACTCCATCTGGAACTGGGCGGCAAGGCCCCCTTCGTGGTCTTCGACGACGCGGACCTGGACGCCGCCGTGAACGGCGCGGTCGCGGGCTCGCTCATCAACAGCGGGCAGGACTGCACCGCCGCCACGCGCGCGTACGTACAACGACCCCTCTACGAAGAGTTCGTGTCCAGGACGGCCGCCCTGATGGCGAGCGTCCGCCTCGGCGACCCGTTCGCGTCCGGCACCGACCTCGGCCCGCTGATCTCGCACGCCCAGCGCGACCGCGTGGCCGGATTCGTCGACCGGGCCCGCGGCTACGCGCGCGTGGTGACCGGCGGAGAGATCCCCGAAGAGCTCAAGGACGGCGCCTTCTACCGGCCCACGCTCGTCGCCGACGCTCCCCAGGACAGCGAGATCGTGCAGTCCGAGATCTTCGGACCCGTCCTGGTGGTGCTCCCCTTCGACAGCGACGACGAGGGAATCCGGCTCGCCAACGACACTCCGTACGGTCTCGCCGCCTCCGCGTGGAGCCGGGACGTGTACCGGGCCAACCGTGCGACCCGCGAGATCAAGGCGGGCTGCGTGTGGGTCAACGACCACATTCCGATCATCAGCGAGATGCCGCACGGCGGCTACAAGGCGTCCGGCTTCGGCAAGGACATGTCGGTGTACTCCTTCGAGGAGTACACCCAGATCAAGCACGTCATGTTCGACAACACCGCGGTCGCCAGGAAGGACTGGCACCGCACGATCTTCGGGGACCGGCCCTAGTCGATCCGGAGTCGGCCGCGCGCCGGCTTCCGACTATCGCCGAGTGGCAGACCAGGCCGCGAGACCACGGCCGCGACCCTTCCGAAAGGGCATCACGAGCATGGAGCAGTACGAGCCCGACCGCCTTTCC
Source organism: Streptomyces sp. NPDC107454 (assembly GCF_055582885.1). Lineage (NCBI taxonomy): Bacteria > Bacillati > Actinomycetota > Actinomycetes > Kitasatosporales > Streptomycetaceae > Streptomyces > Streptomyces sp. NPDC107454. The sequence continues at coordinate 304,655 of NZ_JBVJPA010000011.1, forward strand.
GCGGCCCAAGTGGCCGCCATGCGGCGCAGTTTCAGGAACGGCAGGGCCGCGCTCAGCCGCCGCTCGCTGCTGCGCGCCTCCGCGGGCGGCGCGCTCGCCGTCGGCGGGCTCGGCGCCCTGAGCGCCTGTGGGATCCCGGCCGCGGGCAAGACCCAGGGCGGCGTGTCCGCCGAGGACCACTCGGCCAAGGAGAAGACGATCGACTTCTCCAACTGGACCGAGTACATGGACGTCGACGACAGCGGGAAGCACCACCCGACGCTCGACGCGTTCACCAAGCGCACCGGCATCTCGGTCAAGTACACCGAGGACATCAACGACAACGTCGAGTTCTTCGGCAAGATCAAGCCGCAGCTCGCCGCGGGCCAGGACACCGGGCGCGACATGATCGTGGTCACCGACTGGCTGGCCGCCCGGCTGATCCGCTTCGGCTGGGTGCAGAAGCTGAACGCCTCCAACCTGCCGCACGCGTACGCCAACCTGTCGGCCCAGTTCCGCAGCCCCGACTGGGACCCGGGACGCGCCTACTCCTACCCCTGGCAGGGCATCTCGACCGTCATCGCCTTCAACAAGAAGGCGTTGAACGGCATCGAGGTGAAGTCGGTCTCCGACCTGCTCGACAACCCCAAGCTCAAGGGGCGTGTCGGCTTCCTCTCGGAGATGCGCGACAGCATGGGCATGACGCTGCTCGACATGGGCAAGGACCCGGAGAAGTTCACCGACGACGACTTCGACGCGGCGATCGCCCGTCTCCAGAAGGCCGTCGACAAGGGCCAGATACGCCGCTTCACCGGCAACGACTACACGTCCGACCTCACCAAGGGCGACCTCGCGGCCTGTGTCGCCTGGGCGGGCGACATCGTCCAGCTCAAGGCGGACAGCCCGGACGTGGACTTCGTCATCCCGGACAGCGGCTATCTGACGTCCACGGACAACATGCTGATCCCCAACAAGGCCCGTCACAAGACGAACGCCGAACGGCTCATGGACTACTACTACGAGCCCGCTCCGGCCGCACAGCTCGCCGCGTACATCAACTACGTCTGTCCCGTCGACGGGGTCAAGGACGAGCTTGCGAAGATCGACAAGTCGGCGGCGGACAACCCGCTGATCATCCCCGACAAGGCCATGGCTGCGAAGTCCCACGCCTTCCGCTCCCTGACGCAGAAGGAAGAGACGGCCTACGAAGAGAAGTTCGCCAAGCTCACCGGGGCGTGACGCCTCCGGCGGCTGAGCGGTGGCGGTGGTCCGGCCGGACCGCCCGGGCGGTTGCCCGGGGTCCGAGGAGACCTGCGCCGGCTCCGCCGCGCGGCCCCCGACCGGCGCAGCGACCACGGTCCGCCCCGGACACCCCTACGACCCCGACATCCAGGGACCCACACCATGACGACAGACAACGGCGGCGACGTCCGCCTCTCCGGGATCAGCAAGACGTACGGCTCCTTCACGGCCGTCCAACCGCTCGACCTGACCGTCCCCGAAGGCTCCTTCTTCGCTCTTCTCGGGGCGTCGGGCTGCGGCAAGACCACCACCCTGCGGATGATCGCGGGCCTGGAGGAACCTTCCTCCGGCACCGTCTTCCTCGGCGACCAGGAAGTGACCCACCTGCCCCCGTACAAGCGGCCGGTGAACACCGTCTTCCAGTCCTACGCGCTCTTCCCGCACCTCGACATCTTCGAGAACGTCGCCTTCGGCCTGCGCCGACGCGGCATCAAGTCGGTGAAGAAGCAGGTCGAGGACATGCTGGAGCTCGTCCAGCTCGGCGAACAGGCCCGCAAGAAGCCGCACCAGCTCTCCGGCGGCCAGCAGCAGCGCGTCGCCGTGGCCCGCGCCCTGATCAACCACCCCAAGGTGCTGCTCCTCGACGAGCCGCTCGGCGCCCTCGACCTCAAGCTGCGCCGTCAGATGCAGCTGGAGCTCAAGCGCATCCAGACCGAGGTCGGCATCACCTTCGTGCACGTCACGCACGACCAGGAGGAGGCCATGACGATGGCCGACACGGTCGCCGTGATGAACGCGGGCCGCGTCGAGCAACTCGGCGCCCCCGCCGACCTCTACGAGAACCCGCAGACCACGTTCGTCGCCAACTTCCTCGGCACCTCGAACCTCATCGAGGCCGCCGTCGACGGCAAGGACGGCGACGACATCGTCCTGGCGGCGGGCGGCGGCAAGCTGATGCTGCCGCAGGCGCGATGTTCGGCGCCCACGACGACCGGCGGCAAGGTCCTGGTCGGTGTCCGCCCCGAGAAGATATCGCTCACGCACGTCGACGACGCGGGCGAGATACCGGTCGGCCGCAACCGGATCACCGGCAGGATCGCCGACTCCAGCTTCATCGGCGTCTCCACTCAGTACGTCATCGACAGCTCCGTCTGCCCCGAGTTCGAGGTCTACTCCCAGAACATCGACCGCGACGCCCGGCTCACCCCCGGCGCCGAGGTGGTCCTGCACTGGAGCCCGGCGCACACCTTCGGCCTCGACGCGGCTCAGTCCCTGCTTGCTGGGACAGTGGGCTCCGCGGGCGTCGAGACCGTCGAGGAGGAGGCCGCCTGATGGCCAGCGTCACCGAGGCGCCACTCCTCGCGCCGCAGCCCGACAAGAAGCCGCCCCACAAGCGCGGCCGTCTCGTCCCGTACTGGCTGCTCCTGCCCGGAATCCTCTGGCTGCTGATCTTCTTCGCGCTGCCGATGGTCTACCAGGCCTCCACGTCCGTGCAGACCGGCTCCCTGGAGCAGGGCTTCAAGGTCACCTGGCACTTCCAGACGTACTGGAACGCGCTGGCCGACTACTGGCCCCAGTTCCTGCGCTCGGTGCTGTACGCGGGCGCCGCGACGATCCTGTGCCTGGTGCTCGGCTACCCGCTGGCGTATCTGATCGCCTTCCGCGCGGGCCGCTGGCGCAATGTCGTGCTGATCCTGGTCATCGCGCCGTTCTTCACCAGCTTCCTGATCCGCACGCTCGCCTGGAAGACGATCCTCGCGGACGGCGGCCCGGTCGTCGGCACCCTCAACACCCTGCACGTCCTGGACGTCACCAACTGGCTCGGCTTCACCTCGGGCGACCGCGTCCTGGCCACACCACTGGCGGTGGTCTGCGGCCTCACGTACAACTTCCTGCCCTTCATGATCCTGCCGCTCTACACCTCGCTGGAGCGCATCGACGGACGCCTCCACGAGGCGGCGGGCGACCTGTACGCGAAGCCGTTCACGACCTTCCGCAAGGTCACCTTCCCGCTGTCGATGCCCGGCGTGGTCTCCGGCACGCTGCTGACCTTCATCCCGGCCAGCGGTGACTACGTGAACGCCGACCTGCTCGGCTCCACGGACACCCGGATGGTCGGCAACGTCATCCAGACGCAGTTCCTGCGGATCCTCGACTATCCGACGGCCGCCGCGCTCTCCTTCATCCTCATGGCCGCGATCCTCATCATGGTCACCCTCTACATCCGCAAGTCCGGGACGGAGGATCTGGTCTAAATGGCCTTCGTACGCTGGTTCAAGCGGAATCTCGTCGTCATCGGCGGACTGCTGACGCTGGGATATCTGCTGCTGCCCAATGTCATCGTCACGGTGTTCTCCTTCAACAAACCGAAGGGGCGCTTCAACTACGAGTGGCAGCAGTTCTCCCTGGACGCCTGGCGCGATCCGTGCGGGGTCGCCGACATGTGCGGCTCCCTCTCGATCAGCCTCCAGATCGCCGTCTGGGCGACCATCGGGGCCACGATCCTCGGCACGATGATCGCCTTCGCCCTCGTCCGCTACCGCTTCCGGGCGCGCGGCGCGGTGAACTCGCTGATCTTCCTGCCGATGGCGATGCCCGAGGTCGTCATGGCCGCCTCGCTGCTCACCCTGTTCCTCAACCTGGGTGCTCAGCTGGGTTTCTGGACGATCCTGATCGCCCACATCATGTTCTGTCTCAGCTTCGTCGTGACGGCCGTCAAGGCGCGTGTGATGTCGATGGATCCGCGCCTGGAACAGGCGGCTCAGGACCTCTACGCCGGCCCGGTGCAGACGTTCCTGCGCGTCACCCTGCCCATCGCGGCCCCCGGCATCGCGGCGGGCGCGCTGCTCGCCTTCGCGCTCTCCTTCGACGACTTCATCATCACCAACTTCAACGCGGGTTCGACCGTCACCTTCCCCATGTTCGTGTGGGGTTCGGCGCAGCGCGGAACACCCGTTCAGATCAATGTCATCGGTACGGCCATGTTCATCATCGCCGTACTGTTCGTCCTGGCCGGAATGGTCATCAGCAACCGCCGCAACAAGCAAAAGGCATAACCCACAGGGAAATTTCGGTGGGTAATTCAGCTGTAGGGAGTTGAAATCATGGCCCCAAGCGCCATGACCCGTTGGACCACGTCTCTTTCCGAAGCCCAGCCGGTTCCGTACTGGCTGGACGACCCCGGCAAGCCCCACCCCGAGCCCGCCCTCACCGGCGCCGAGACCTGCGATCTGCTCGTCGTCGGCGGTGGCTACAGCGGACTGTGGACCGCGCTGATCGCCAAGGAGCGCGACCCGCAGCGTGAGGTGGTGCTCCTGGAGGGCCGCGAGGTGGGCTGGGCCGCCTCGGGCCGCAACGGCGGCTTCTGCGCCGCGTCCCTGACCCACGGCCTGGCCAACGGACTCACCCGCTGGCCGGACGAGATCAGGAAGCTGGAGGAGCTGGGCGCCCGCAACCTCGACGAGATCGAGGCGGCCGTCGCCCGCTACTCCCTCGACTGCGACTTCGAGCGCTCCGGCGAGATCGACGTCGCCACCGAGCCGCACCAGGCGGCCGAACTCCGCGAGTGGCACGAGGAACTGCGGGAGCGGGGGCTGGCGGACGGCATCGAGTTCCTGGACGCCGACGCGGTCCGCGAACAGGTCGACTCGCCGACCTTCCTCGCGGGCCTGCACGACCGCCGCGGCGTCGCCATGCTCCACCCCGCCAAGCTCGCCTGGGGTCTCAAGCGCGCCTGCCTGCGGCTCGGGGTGCGGGTGTACGAACACACACCCGCGCTCGCCCTGAAGGCGTACGGCGCCGGCATGGCCGTACGCACCCCGTACGGTTCCGTCCGTGCCCGCAAGGTGGCGCTGGCCACCAACATCTTCCCGAACCTGGTCAAGCGGGTGCGCGCGTACACCGTCCCGGTCTACGACTACGCGCTGATGACCGAACCCCTGACCGCCGACCAGCTGGCGTCCGTCGGCTGGAAGAACCGGCAGGGCCTGGGGGACTCGGCGAACCAGTTCCACTACTTCCGGCTCTCCGCCGACAACCGCGTCCTGTGGGGCGGTTACGACGCGATCTACCCGTACGGCGGCCGGGTGCGCGCCGAGTACGACGACCGCCCGGAGACGTACGCGAAGCTCGCCGGGCACTTCTTCACCTGCTTCCCGCAGCTGGAGGGCGTCCGCTTCACCCACGCCTGGGGCGGCGCGATCGACACCTGTTCGCGCTTCTCGGCCTTCTTCGGCACGGCGCACCACGGAAAGGTCGCGTACGCGGCCGGCTACACGGGCCTGGGCGTGGGCGCGACCCGGTTCGGCGCGGACGTGATGCTCGACCTGCTGGCGGGGGAGCGCACCGAACGCACGGAACTGGAGATGGTCCGCAAGAAGCCCCTGCCGTTCCCGCCCGAACCCTTCGCCTGGACCGGCATCGCGCTCACCAAGTGGTCGCTGGCGCGGGCGGACGCGCACGGCGGGCGGCGCAACCTCTGGCTGAAGACGATGGACAAGCTGGGACTGGGCTTCGACAGCTGAGCCGTGCCGGCGGGGCGCGCGCCGCCGTGGCTGATCCACAGGCGTACGCCCAGCTCATCCGTTGTGATCCAGCTCACCACCAACAAGTGGCGGAACCCGCGTAATGCCCGGCCCGAACCTCCCTCCCCTCAGTGGCGCGACCAGCGTCGACACGAGGAGAGGGGGGTTCCACCATGACAGGGGCCAAGGCGGCGGTCGAGTGGCTGGCATCCGTGGCGCCGGATCCCGAGGCCTGCCGCCGGGAATGGGAGCGCAATCCGATGGGGGTCGCGCTGCTGCCGGCCGGCAGGCGCTGGGACGTACTGATCCTGCCGGGCGAGCTCGGCTATCCCACGCTCGACGTGCTGACCCGGGTGATCGACCAACTCGGCCCGGTGCTCGTCGACTTCGGCGACGCCCGGATGGGATTCCTCGTGCCGCCCGGCACCGCGGCGCGCTGGCTCGGCACGGGGGTGCGCACGGCGGGACGCGGTACGTGGATCGTGGTGCCGTACCCGGGACGGACCACCGGCGGGGTCCGCTGGCTGATCCCGCCGGACGGCACCGGCACGCTCACCGATCCCGCGCTGCTGGAACTGGCCATGCACGAGGCGGCGGCGGGCATCGCCGGAAACGAGGGTCGATACCGCCACGGGGACGGACCCCGTTAACGGCCAAAGGTCTTGACAACACGATTGGTCTGGACCAAGTTGGGCGCGCTCCACCCTCCTGAATTCCCCCATGCCCGGAGGCAGTTGTGGATCGCACCGAACGCACCAGACCGTCCACGCGGCACAGGCTGCTCGCCGTGTGCACGGCCACCGTTCTGGCCGTACCCGGCCTTGCCGCACTCTCGTCGGCCGCCCGCGCGGCCGACGCGGACCTGGTCAGAAACGGCGGATTCGAGGCGGGCCTCGACGGCTGGACCTGTACGGCGGGCGCCGTCGTCAGCACACCGGTACGCAGTGGCGGTTCGGCGTTGCGGGCGACCCCGGCCGGCAGCGACAACGCGCAGTGCTCCCAGACGGTGACCGTCAGACCCGACTCCCAGTACACCCTCGCCGGATACGTCCGGGGCAGCTACGTCTACCTCGGCGCGAGCGGCACCGGCACCACCGACGTCTCCACCTGGACCCAGTCCGCGCCCGACTGGCAGCAGCTCACCACCACCTTCCGCACCGGCCCGTCCACCACCAAGGTCACCCTCTACACCCACGGCTGGTACGGCACCGGCGCGTACTACGCCGACGACGTCTCCCTCGTGGGTCCCGGCGCCGATCCGGGACAGCCCCCGGCCGCGCCCACCGGCCTGGCCGCCGGCACGGTCACGTCCTCCACCGTCGCCCTGTCCTGGTCACCGGTCACCGGCGCGACGGGCTACGCCGTCTACCGCGACGGGGTGAAGGTCCAGACGGCCACCGGCACCTCGACCACCGTGAGCGGACTCGCGCCCTCGACGGCGTACGCCTTCCAGGTCGCGGCGGTGAACGACGCGGGGGAGTCGGCGAAGTCGGCGACGGTCACGGCGACGACGTCCACGGGTTCGGGAGGCTCCACCGGGCACGCCCTCGTGGGATACCTCCATGCGAGCTTCGCCAACGGCTCCGGTTACACCCGCATGGCCGACGTCCCCGACAGCTGGGACATCATCGACCTGGCCTTCGGTGAGCCGACCTCCACCACCTCCGGCGACATCCGCTTCACCCGCTGCCCCGTCACCGAGTGCCCCACGGTCGAGAGCGACGCCGACTTCAAGGCCGCGATCAAGGCCAAGCAGGCCGCGGGCAAGAAGGTGCTGATCTCGATCGGCGGCCAGAACGGCCAGGTGCAGCTGACGACGACGGCCGCCCGCGACACCTTCGTGTCCTCCGTATCGAAGATCATCGACACCTACGGCCTGGACGGCCTGGACATCGACTTCGAGGGCCACTCGCTCTCGCTCGACGCCGCCGACACGAACTTCAAGAGCCCGACCACGCCGGTGATCGTGAACCTGATCTCGGCCCTGAAGACCCTGAAGGCCAAGTACGGCTCCACGTTCGTCCTGACGATGGCCCCGGAGACCTTCTTCGTCCAGCTCGGCTACCAGTACTACGGCACGGGCAAGTGGGGCGGCCAGGACCCGCGGGCCGGCGCCTATCTCCCCGTCATCTACGCCCTGCGCGACGACCTGACCCTGCTGCACGTCCAGGACTACAACTCCGGCTCGATCATGGGCCTCGACAACCAGTACCACTCCATGGGCGGCGCGGACTTCCACGTCGCGATGACCGACATGCTGCTGACCGGCTTCCCGGTCGCGGGCGACGCGAACAACGTCTTCCCGCCCCTGCGCCCCGACCAGGTGGCGATCGGCATGCCGGCGTCGACGAACGCGGGCAACGGTTACGTGGCGCCGTCCGAGGTCACCAAGACCCTGGACTGCCTGACCAGGAAGACCAACTGCGGCTCGTACACGACCCACGGCACCTGGCCGGGACTGCGCGGCCTGATGACGTGGTCGATCAACTGGGACCGCTACGGGAGCTGGGAGTTCCAGCGGACTTTCGACGGCTATTTCGGCTGAGCAGGAGCCACAGACAGCGCAGCAGCACCGCGCAGAGGCACCAACTGGCCGCCACGTCCAGCGGCCAGTGGTAGCCGCGCCGGATCAGGCCGAAGGCGACACCGAGGTTGAGGGCGAGACAGCCGACGAGCAGGGCGCGGCGGGCCCCGGCGCCCCGCAGCCACGGAATCAGCACCAGGGCCGCACCGCCGTAAGCGATGACGGCGGTGGCGGTGTGGCCCGAGGGATAGAAGCCCGTGCCCGGGCCCATGACCGGTGGGCCCGGCCGGGCGACCAGTTCTTTCAAAGGCACGATCAATGCCGGTACGAAGGCCATCAAGGCCGCCGTCGCGAGGGACGGCAGCCACCAGCGCTCCCGCCCGGCCGCGCGGGCCCGCCACGCCACGTACCCGAGCACGACGGCCAGGACCGGCACCGCGACGGTGACATTGCCCAGGTCGGCCAGGAGTTCGGAGACGCGGTCGGGGTGGACGAGACGGTCGCTGAAGCGTGCGTCCGCGCGGGCGAGGGGGCCGTGGGCCGCGACCTGCCAGGTGATCAGCGCGAGGAGGAGGGCCGGAAGGCCGAGGAAGCCGAGAAGTTCGGGACGCCCGAGGAGGAAGGTCGGCCGCCCCGGAACAGGGGGGGTAGTTCCGGGGCGGCCGTCCAGATCGGGTCGTCGCGCGCCCCGGGGGGTTTGGGGCGAGCGACTGTCCGATCGGTGAGGAGATCCGGAGCCGGAAGCTCCGGGTGTGTGCGCGAGGGCACGACCAGGGCGAAGCTGGGGAGGCCTCGACCCGGTGTCACCCACAGTCCCCTGTGGGCGGGGTGTATCTCTCATCTGGGTAGAACCTACGGCAGGGGATCCGGCTCCGACAGACGCAATCGCGTCCCGTCATGCACCTCGCACACGTTCTTCACACGCTCTGACCCCGGTCGCCGCAGCCCCGGAACCAAGCGGAATCCGCTCGGGGCGGCCGTCCTGGGTCCGGGGCTGGGGCGGGTGGGGCGTCAGATACGGGCGAAGGCCTGCTCGATGATGTCGAGACCCTCGTTCAGCAGGTCCTCGCCGATGACCAGCGGCGGCAGGAAGCGGAGGACGTTGCCGTAAGTGCCACAGGTCAGGACCAGCAGGCCCTCCTGGTGGCAGGCCTTGGCGAGCGCGGCGGTCGCCTCGGGGTTCGGCTCCTTGGTGGCGCGGTCCTTGACCAGCTCGATGGCGATCATGCCGCCACGCCCGCGGACGTCGCCGATGACGTCGAACTTCTCGGCCATCGCGCCGAGACGGGCCTTCATGACGGCCTCGATGTTCTTCGCCTTGGCGTTGAGGTCGAGCTCCTTCATCGTCTCGATCGCACCGAGCGCGCCCGCGCAGGCCACCGGGTTGCCGCCGTAGGTGCCGCCCAGGCCGCCCGCGTGCGCGGCGTCCATGATCTCGGCGCGGCCGGTCACGGCGGCGAGCGGCAGACCGCCCGCGATGCCCTTGGCGGTGGTGATCAGGTCCGGGACGATGCCCTCGTCCTCGCACGCGAACCACTGGCCGGTGCGGCAGAAGCCGGACTGGATCTCGTCCGCGACGAAGACGATGCCGTTGTCCTTGGCGAACTTGCTGATGGCGGGAAGGAAACCCTTCGCGGGCTCGATGAAGCCGCCCTCGCCGAGCACCGGCTCGATGATGATCGCGGCGACGTTGTCGGCGCCGATCTGCTTGTTGATCATGTCGATCGCCTGGGCGGACGCCTCGGCGCCGGCGTTCTCCGGACCGGTCAGCCAGCGGTAGCCGTACGCCACCGGCACCCGGTAGACCTCGGGCGCGAACGGGCCGAAGCCGTGCTTGTACGGCATGTTCTTGGCGGTCAGCGCCATCGTGAGGTTCGTACGGCCGTGGTAGCCGTGGTCGAAGACGACGACGGCCTGGCGCTTGGTGTACGCGCGGGCGATCTTGACGGCGTTCTCGACGGCCTCGGCGCCCGAGTTGAACAGCGCCGACTTCTTGGCGTGGTCACCGGGGGTCAGCTCGGCCAGCGCCTCGGCGACGGCGACGTAGCCCTCGTACGGCGTGACCATGAAACAGGTGTGGGTGAAGTCCTGGAGCTGCGCGGAGGCGCGGCGCACGACGGCCTCGGCGCTCGCGCCGACGGAGGTCACGGCGATGCCGGAGCCGAAGTCGATCAGACGGTTGCCGTCGACGTCCTCGATGATGCCGCCGCCGGCGCGCGTGGTGAAGACGGGGAGCACCGAACCCACACCGGCCGCGACCGCGGCGGTGCGTCGGGCCTGCAGTTCCTGCGACTTCGGGCCGGGGATGGCGGTGACGACGCGGCGCTCCTGCGGAAGTGCGGTCATGAGGGGCTCCCTGATGATCTTGCGAACCGGACGGTCCCCGCGGCGGACGGGGTGTGCCGGGCGGGGTGTTTTCGGACTCTTGACTTCTTTCTTCGCAGGCTAGGGCCGGGAACGGAGGGTCGGCATGCTCCATGTGGGCGTTGTCGGAGGAATCCGTTGTCCGCGGTGGACATAGAGCGGCGAGGGACCCATGGTCCCGGTCCCTCTCCGGTTTGTCGCCGGTCCGTCGCCGCTCCGCCCGGGCAAGGCGCGGACCCGGCCGCGTAAACGGTGAACTCCCCCCGCAGGGGCACTAGATTGACTCGCGGACGAAGCACGGAGCGGCTGGTCAGGGGGCAGGGCGATGGACAGCGACGGGACGCAGGACGCGCGGAGCGGGCCTACCGGTGCCGTGCCGGGACCCGCCGTGCCGCCGCCACCCGGTAGGGCACCGGCGTTTCCGCCACCCGGAGTACCCCCGGTACCGAGGGGGACACCGCCACGACCCGCGGGTCTGCCCTCCGTGCCGGAGCAGTCCCCGGCCCCCCGGCCCACCGTCGCCGACTGGCTCGACAAGCCGCGACCCGCCGCCGGACCCGGGATCTGGCGGTACGGATACCGCGTGCGCCGCCCCTCGAAGCGGCGGGAGCGGCTCTCGCCGGTCACGATCGTCGGGCTCGCCGTCCCGCTCGTGGTGGCACTCGTCGTCTGGTCGCTGTGGCGCCACGGCAGCGTCCCCTACATGTGGGCCGTGCTGAAGGTGTTCACACCGGACGGCTGGTGGTGGAGCGGCACCACCTCGCCCAAGGTGTGGCAGGGGGCGGAGGCCATCGAGGTCTACAACGGGGTCTTCTTCGGCGTGCTGGTGTACACCATGGGCCGGCTGGGGAGCTGGCCCGAGGTCGTCGGCCACTACGTCACCGCCCGGCCCCAGCCCCTGCGCGCCGCCCTCGCCGCGCTCGGCGCACTGATCGCCCTGACGTTCGTCTTCCCGAACGCCTTCCCCGGGGTCGGCTGGGACGCCCTGCCGGTCGTCGCCCCGCTGTTCTCCCTCGTCGCCCTGGTCTCCGGCGGCTACGACGTGTTCCAGTCGCAGCTGATCACGGACGGGCTCTACACGCTGATCACCCTGCTCGTCGTGTGGCCGTTCGCCCGTATCGGCGCCTGGCGCCGATACGCCAGGGAGTGGCTCGCCGCCCGGTCCGCGCGCAACGAGACACAGGAGTCCGGCACCGCGAAGTTCGCGCCGGACCTGCCCGCCGCCCAGTGGCCCGAACTCCGTGACGCCGGACAGCACGAGGCGGCGGACCTGCTCACCGCCGAAGTGCTCGGCGGCCGGATGAACGACGTGGACTGCGCCCGGGTGCGGCGCGCGTGGACCACGGCGAAGTGGGACGCCACGCGCCTGGCCGCCTTCGCCGACACCGTGCTGCGACGGGGCGGGGCGGCCTGGACGCATCCCTCCGGGGCCCGGGACCTGCCCGCGCGCACCGCGGCGCACGACGTGCTCGTGGGACAGGTGCGCATCGGGCGGTGGACGACCGGGGACCGTACCCCGGAGGCCTACGACGGTGGGGGCGCGGCCCTCGATCCGGAGGCCCTGGGCACCTCCCTGCTCGCCGTCGGGCCGTCCGGCTCCGGGAAGACCCGGCACCTGGTCGGACCCGTCGTCGAATCGCTCGCCCTGCAGGCGCTCGCCGGGCGGTGCGCCGTCGTCGCGGTCGCCGCCGCCGGGACGCCGCTCGGCCCGGACTCGGCCTTCGACGTCGTCGTGAAGATCGGTGACCCCGCCTCCGTCCACGACCTCGATCTGTACGCGGACTCCGACGACCCCGACGAAGCGGCCTCCTTCCTCGCCGAAGGGCTGGCCGGGGACCTCGACGCGGTGGCCGGCCAGCGGGCCACCACGGCGCTCGCCCAACTCCTCGGCCCCTACCGGGCGGTGCACGGCACGTTCCCGCCCATGCCCGTCCTGCGGGAACTCCTGGAGGGTGTACCGGAGGCCCTGGCCGCCCTGCACGAAGCCCTCTTCGGGCCGCAGCACGCCGGGATGCGCCGCGAACTGGAAGCCCGTATGCGGCAGGTCGGCAGCCCGGCCGACGCGGGCCCGGCGCTCGCCGACCGGCTGGCGCTCCTGGACCGGCCTGCCTTCGCCGACTTCTTCGGCGCGGGCGGCACCAGCCGCGCCTTCTCGCTGCGCGCCGTGGCCCACCACCCGCTGCGGGTACGGATCGACCTGCCCGAACACGGACACGAGGAGGCCGCCCGGCTGCTCGCCCGGCTCGTACTGGCCCAGTTCACCGCCGTCGTACGCGGCGGCGAGCGCCCGCACTTCGTCTGCCTGGTCCTCGACGACGCCACCGGAACGCTGACCCCCGACTCCGTACGCCGCATCCAGCGCCTGCGCTCCCAGAACGCGGGGGTGGTACTCGCCCTGCGCACGATCGGCGACATCCCCGAGGCACTGCACGGGCCGCTGTACGGGGCCGTGGGCTGCAGGATGGCGTTCTCCGGCGTCACGACCTGGGACGGCAGCCGCTTCGCCCACGCCTGGGGCACGGAGTGGGTCGAGACCCGTGACGTGGCCAAGCACACCGTCTTCGCGGACCAGCCGATGACCCGGGCCATCCACGCCTTGCGCAAGCTGGTCACCGGAAAGGCCGTCACCACGGACGCGGTGACCATAAGGAAGGTCGAGCGGGAGCGGTGGTCGGCGTCCGAGCTGGCGCACGAGGTGCCCCCGGGACACGCGGTGCTGTCGCTCACCACGGTGGGCGGAGAACACGCGCCGCCGTTGCTGGTGGATCTACGGAGCTAGCGCGTCTGGACACAAGGTCACCGGCTGACCGTACGGTGAGGCAGAATCGACATAGGTCGTTCATACGTTGCGGCCAAAAGATCACACTGCCCGTGACCGTCGAAGATCCTGTGAAGACCTGAAGGTCCCATGCGCCCCACGCTCGCCTCGATCGTCCACCACTCCGCGCTCAAACTGACCGTGCGGGCGGGCGAGGACCGTCTGGACGTACCCGTCCGCTGGGCCCACGTCAGCGAGCTCGCCGACCCCGTGCCGTACATGGAGGGCGGGGAACTGCTGCTGATCACCGCGCTCCAGCTGGACGCGGAGGATCCGGACGTCATGCGGCGCTATGTGAAGCGGCTGGTGGGAGCCGGTGTCGTCGGGCTCGGCTTCGCCGTCGGGGTCAACTACGACGAGATCCCGAAGGCCCTGGTCGACGCGGCCGAGGAAGAGGGCCTGCCGCTCCTGGAGGTCCCCCGCCGCACCCCCTTCCTGGCCATCAGCAAGGCGGTGTCGGCCGCGATCGCCGCGGACCAGTACCGGGCCGTGACGGCGGGCTTCGCCGCGCAGCGCGAACTCACGAAGCAGGCCCTGAACGACGGCCCCGAGGGGCTGCTGTCCGCGCTCGCGGGACAGGTGGACGGCTGGGCGGCCCTGTACGACGCGTCCGGCGCCGTCGTCGCCACCGCACCCGAGTGGGCCGGGCGGCGGGCCGCACGCATCACCCCCGACGTGGAGCGGCTGCGTGAGCGCCCCGCGCCCGCCAGCTCCGTCGTCGGCGGCGAGGACCGCGTGGAACTCCACTCCCTCGGCACCGGCCGCCGACCCCGCGCCGCGCTCGCCGTCGGAACGGCCGCCGCCCTCGGCACCGCCGAGCGCTACGCCGTGCACTCCGCGATCGCACTGCTGACCCTCACCACCGAACGCTCACGGTCGCTGCACGCCGCCGAGCAGCGCATCGGGGCGGCGGTGCTGCGCATGCTGCTCGCCGGGCAGCCCGAGCACGCGCGCACCGTGGCCGGAGACCTCTACGGGGAACTGCTCGACGCGCCCTTCCGGCTGATCCTCGCCGAGTCGGCGTCCGCTTCGGCGGCGCGGGCGCACGCGGACGGGCACGCGCGCGTGGCCGCCGCGAAGCCGTCCAAGGCGCCCGTCGTGGTGCCGGACCCGACGAACGGCGACCCGCTCGGCGGGCTCGCCGAGATCGTCGAGTCCGCCGCCGCCCGCTCCGGTGAGTCCGTGCTCGTCGTGCCCGACGGGGAGCGGCTGGTCGTGCTCGCCGTGGACGGAGGCGCGGCGGTGACGGCGTGCGGGGAGTACGCGGCCGCGCTGGACGCCGCGCGGATCGCCACCCGGGAGCAGCCCGTGGGCGACGAGGACGAACTGGTCGTCGGACTGTCGGCCCCCGCCGGGCCGATCGCCGCGGCCGCCGCGTACAAGCAGGCCGAGCAGGCGCTGTCCGTGGCCCGGCGGCGGGGGCGGTCGCTGGTCGAGCACGAGGAGCTGGCGGCGGGGTCCGTGCTGCCGTTGCTCGCCGATGACGCGGTGCGGGCGTTCGCGGACGGGTTGCTCCGCCCGCTGAACGAGCACGACGCCACCGGGCGGGGGGATCTGGTCGCCTCGCTGCGGGCGTGGCTGTCCCGGCACGGTCAGTGGGACGCCGCCGCCGCCGACCTGGGTGTGCACCGGCACACCCTGCGTTATCGGATGCGACGCGTCGAGGAGATCCTCGGACGCTCCCTCGACGACCCCGACGTCCGGATGGAACTCTGGCTGGCGCTGAAGGCGACGGCGGCGGCGGGGGAGTAGGAACCCCGGGCGGGTACCTCGCCCGCGCCGCCGCCGACCCGGGGCCCCGGGTCGGTTCTTCGTCCGCGGCCCGGCGGGGGCTGATCGCGCAGTTCCCCGCGCCCCTTGGGGCGGGGCTGCGCCCCGAGTGTCTCGGCGGCTGAGATTTGTTCGGCTGCGGGTCGGTGGGGGTTGCTCGCGCAGTTCCCCGCGCCCCTTGGGGCGGGGCTGCGCCCCGAGTGTCTCGGCGGCTGAGATTTGTTCGGCTGCGGGTCGGTGGGGGCTGGTCGCGCAGTTCCCCGCGCCCCTTGGGGCGGGGCTGGGCCCCGAGTGTCTCGTCGGCCGGGGTTCGTTCGGCTGCGGGTCGGCGGGGGCTGATCGCGCAGTTCCCCGCGCCCCTTGGGGCGGGGCTGCGCCTCGCATCAGGCACCCGCCCCGGGTTCAGGGGCGCGGGGAACTGCGCGGGCTTTTTTTGGGGGGGGCACCTCGATCGCGCCAAAGCGGAGTGCCACGACCCGGTACTGCTACGTCCCGGACAAACGACCTCCCGCCGCCCCGGCCCTACCGTGGAGCACGAACGCCAAGGACACCTCAACCTCGGAAGGGCCGGGACTCGACATGACTTCCACCCACGCCTTCTGGCTCGCCGGCCGCCAGGCCACCGGTGAGACCACCTTCGATGTCACCTCGCCGTGGGACGGCCGGGTCGTCGGACAGGTCAGCGTCCCGACCGAGGCACAGGTCGAGGAGGCCGTCGCCGCCGCGTACGCCGTGCGCGACGAGTTCGCCGCCACCCCCGCCCACGTCCGCGCCGCCGCCCTCGACCACGTCAGCAAGCGCCTCGTCGAGCGCACCGAGGAGATCGCGCAGCTCATCTCCGCCGAGAACGGCAAGCCGATCAAGTGGGCCCGCGGCGAGGTCGGCCGCGCGGTGTCCGTCTTCCGGTTCGCCGCCGAGGAGGCCCGCCGCTTCAACGGCGGCGAGGCCCAGCGCCTCGACACCGACCTCGGTGGCCAGGGCCGCCTGGCCCTCACCCGCCGCTTCCCGAAGGGCGTCGTCCTCGGCATCGCGCCCTTCAACTTCCCCCTCAACCTGTGCGCCCACAAGATCGCCCCGGCCATCGCCGCCGGCGCGCCGATCATCCTGAAGCCGGCGCCCGCGACCCCGCTCTCCGGCCTGATCATCGGTGACCTGCTCGCCGAGACCGAGCTGCCGGCCGGCTCCTGGTCGATCCTTCCGGTCTCCAACGACCGGATGCCCGCCCTCGTCCAGGACGAGCGGCTCCCGGTCATCTCCTTCACTGGGTCCGAGAAGGTCGGCTACGCGATCATGGACTCGGTGCCGCGCAAGCACTGCACCCTGGAGCTCGGCGGCAACGGCGCGGCCGTCGTCCTCGCCGACTGGGCGAGCGACGAGGACCTGGACTGGGCCGCGACCCGCATCGCCACCTTCTCGAACTACCAGGGCGGCCAGTCCTGCATCTCCGTGCAGCGGGTGATCGCCGACGCGTCGGTCTACGACCGGCTGCTGCCGCGCATCGTCGCCGCCGTCGAGGCCCAGGTCAACGGCGACCCGTCCGACGACAAGACGGACGTCGGCCCGCTGGTCAGCGAGGACGCCGCCCAGCGCGTGGAGTCCTGGGTCGACGAGGCCGTCCGGTCCGGCGCCACCCTCCTCACCGGCGGCAAGCGCGACGGTGCCTCCTACGCGCCGACCGTGCTCGCCGACGTACCGGCCGAGGCGACGATCTCCTGCGAGGAGGTCTTCGGACCGGTCCTCACCGTGCGCAAGGTGGACGGGGAGGCGGAGGCCTTCGCCGCCGTCAACGACTCCAAGTACGGCCTCCAGGCGGGCGTGTTCACGCACGACCTGCAGGTCGCCTTCCGCGCCCACCGCGCGCTGGAGGTCGGTGGCGTGGTCGTCGGCGACGTGCCGTCCTACCGTGCCGACCAGATGCCGTACGGCGGTGTGAAGCAGTCCGGTGTCGGCCGCGAGGGCGTGAAGTTCGCGATGGACGACTACACCTACGAGCGGGTCCTCGTCCTGACGGGCCTCGCACTCTAAGGGGGCGGCGCGCTCCGCGCCCCCTCTGGCTAGCGAAAATCGTTTTCAGACAGTCTCCCGAAGGGGCCCGGCACCGATGCCTTCCGGTGCCGGGCCCCTGGTGGTCGGCCTGTCCGGACCCTCAACCGGAGAAGCCCACCCGCGCGAGCCGCAGTGGGCCGCGCAGCCTGAGACGCAGGTCGTGCACACCGTCGGCGGCGAACTCGGCGCCGACGGTGGTGTAGTCGTAGGGGCCCTGCGTCCCGCCGAAGGTGACCGTCGCGAGTGAGGGGCCCCCGTCCAGCGACACCTCGACGACTCCCTCGCCCGACGCCTCGACCTCGACCCGCGTGACACCGGCTGCGAAGTCGCAGCCGCGGTGGACGAGTTCACCCGTCGCGTCGGCCCTCGGCGTCACCGCGTCACCCGACACCTTCGTACGGTCGACGATCTCGGTGTCCCGCTGTTCGTCGAAGTCGACCGCGTCCAGGCCCCGTTCGCGCACCGGGCGGAGGGTGGCGGGCTCGCCGGTGAGGGTGATCGTGGTGCGCAGCCGGATGTCCTCGCTCGACGCGCCCGCGAGGAGTTCGTACGCGCCCGGCTCCAGACGGGGCCTGCCGACCGCCACGTCCCAGAACTCCAGCGCGGAGAGGGGGAGTACGAAGGTCAGGCGCTCCGAAGCGCCGGGAGAGAGGTGGCAGCGCCGGTGGGCCAGCAGTTCGCGGCGGGGGCGCGGCACCGACGGGTCCACGGCGCGCGCGTAGAGCTGCGCCACCTCGTCCGCCGGCGCCTCGCCCGTGTTGGTGACCGTGAAGGAGACCTTCAGCGCGGCCCGCGCCTCGGTGACCTCCAGATCCTGGTACGCGAACGTCGTGTACGCGAGGCCGTGGCCGAACGGGAACAGCGGGCTGCCCTCGAAGTACAGATACGTCTGGCGGCCGCCGATCACGTCGTAGTCGAGCAGGTCGGGCAGGTCCGCGTCGGAGGCGTACCAGGTCTGCGGGATGCGGCCCGCGGGGGACACGTCGCCGGCCAGGACGCGGGCCAGGGCGGTGCCCGCCGCCTGGCCGCCGTGCGCGGTCCACAGGACGGCGGGGAGGTCGGTGGGGTCCACCGCGTAGGGGTACGCCGAGACCAGGGCGAGGACGGTGGCCGGGTTCGCGGCGCGGGCGGCGCGCAGCAGGCGCTCCTGATGGGCGGGGAGCCGGAGGGTGGTGCGGTCCTGCGTCTCGCGGCCGTTGATGTGCGGGTCGTTGCCCGCCACCACCACGACGACGTCGGCCGCCTCCGCCACGCGGGCCACGGCGTCCTCGCCGCGCTCGGTGAACTCCAGCTCGAAAATCTCCGGCGCGTCGTCGGCAACCCTGACGCCGTCGGCGGCGACACAGAGATGCCCACCCGTCCCGACGTGCCGCAGGAGGTGGCCGCTCCCATGGGATCCGGAGCGGGAACCCGCCGGTTCGAGCCGGAACGTCTCCTGGACGACCCAGCCGCCCGGCTGGTCGGCGGACGCGCGGAGGTATCCGTCCTCCGCGACCGAGAGGTAGCGGCCGTCGGGGGCCCGCAGGGTCAGCAGCCCCTCGCCCCAGTCGATCAGCGCGAGGTCGCTGCCGGTGGCGTCGGTGGTGAGGGGCGGCAGGTCCGTGCGGCCCGCGAGCAGGGCCGGGTCCAGCGCACCCTCGGCGCCGCGCACCGCGTCGTCCGCGTCCCCGGCGAGGGGCACCGACAGATACGTACCGGAGGAGGTCCTCAGGCGTACGCGGTCCACGCCCTCGGCGAAGTCGACGCGCTCGGCGCCGAAGCGCTCGTACAGGCCCTCCAGCGGTGTGGAGCGGTGGATGAGAGTGCCGCTGTACCAGTCGAGTTTGCACTCGTCGGCGAGGAGGCCCACGACGGCGACGCGCACGCCCGGGCCGAGGGGCAGCAGGCCGTCGTTCTTGAGGAGGACGATCGCCTGCTCGGCCGCCTCCCGGGCGAGCGCGCGGTGGGCCGGGGTGTCGAAGTCCGAGGTGCCGCCATGGGGGTCCGTGTGCGGGTCGAACTCGCCGAGCCGGAAGCGGATCGCGAGCTGGCGGCGGACCGCCGTGTCGATGTCCGCCTCGCTCAACAGGCCCTTCTCCAAGGCCCCTCGGACCCGGTCCACGATCTTCGAACCGTCCGTGCCGTGGTCCGTGAAGCTGTCGACCCCGGCCAGGATCGCGGCGGCGGTCGCCTCCTCGTGGGTGTCGAAGTAGTGCTCGGAGTCGACCAGGTTGGAGGGGGCGCCCGCGTCGGAGCAGACCAGGAGGTCCTGGTCCGTCCAGGTGCGCAGGTGTTCCCCGAGGTACGGGGAGACGTGGTTGGGGCGGCCGTTGACCAGGTTGTACGCCGGCATCACACCCGCCACCGCACCCGCCTCGACGGTCGCGCGGAACGCCCGCAGGTCGTACTCGTGCAGCACGCGCGGGCGGACCGAGGAGGAGGTGGTGTCCCGGTTCGTCTCGTTGTTGTGGGCGAGCCAGTGCTTGAGGACGGGGGCCGTGCGCCAGTAGTCGGGGTGGTCGCCGCGCAGGCCCCGGGTGTACGCCGTGGCGATCGCGGAGGTGAGCTTCGGGTCCTCCGAGTAGCCCTCCTCGCCCCGGCCCCACAGCGGGTGGCGCAGCAGATTGACCGTGGGGGACCAGACGTTGAGGCCGACCCGGTCGTCGCGGGCGCGCATCGCGCGGACCTCGGCCGAGACCGCCTCGCCGACGCGGCGTACGAGTGCGTCGTTCCAGGTCGCGCCGAGGCCGACGGCCTGGGGGAAGACCGTCGCCGGGCCCATCCACGCCACACCGTGCAGTGCCTCCTGGCCGGTGCGGAACGCGGCCACCCCGAGCCGCTCCACGGCAGGCGCGAACTGGTGCAGGAACGCGATGCGCTCGTCGAGCGTGAGCCGTGCCAGCAGATCGTCGATGCGCTTCGCGAACGGCAGCTGCGGATCGCGAAAAGGCGGCGTAGGCGGCGTTTGTGCGGTCACGTGGTGATCCCTTTGCGGTGGAGCGACGGGGTGCTTTCGAAGCGCTTCGATGCTCGATCGCCCGAGGGGCGGGTGTCAAGACACCTCGACGCAACAACTCCGTTTCCTCATTGGCATTTCAGGCGCCCGGCGAGGCCGGTCCAGTCCTTCACACCTCCGAGGAATCTTGGAATCGGCTCTTGTGCACCCCCAGGTGTTCACTTAACCTCGCAGCAACATCGAAGCGCTTCGACTAGTGGAGCGGCTCCCTCGGGGCACGCAGACTTCCACGCAGTCCTCCGAGGACCGCTTCAGCTCAGCCAGTTCCACTCAAGACACCGCAGCCGACGGCTCCACCGCCGGGTGTCCTGCTGTGCGCCACGAAGGGTTGACGCAATGACGCCGAACACCGCCACCTCCGCCCCCTCCGCTCCCAGCCGGAGAAGCTTCCTCGCCTCCACGGCGGTCGCCGCCGCGGCGGTCGCGGGAGGAATGCCGCTGCTCGCCGCCTGCGGCGGCTCGGACAGCGGCTCGGGCGGGGGCACGTCGGCGGGCAAGAGCGCCAAGAAGCTGCTGCCGGCCTACGTCGCGACCAACGTGGTGACCCCTGACATCGCCGCCAAGAACGGCTCCGCGGTCGGCTTCACCAGCAAGCTCGACATCGCCGGCCTGAAGACCTCGGTCCCGAAGAAGCTCGGCAAGGGCGGCAAGGTCAGCATCATGTCCCCGTTCTGGGGATCCCCGCCGAAGTCGGACAACGCCTACTACAAGGCGATGAACGACCTGATCGGCGTCGACGTCGAGTGGCAGAACCAGGACGGCAACACCTACGACCAGAAGCTCGGCGCGGTCCTGGCCTCCAGCGACATCCCGGACGTCGTGGTCATCCCCGGCTGGAACATGGGCGGCAAGATACCCAGCGCCATCATCGGCAAGTTCGCGGACCTCGGCCCGTATCTCTCCGGGGACGCTATCAAGCAGTACCCGAATCTCGCGGCGATCCCGACGGACGCCTGGCAGCGCTCCCTCTTCGGCGGCAAGCTGCGCGGCCTGCCGCAGCCGTCCCCGTACGTCACCGGCATCGTGCCCCTGTACCGCAAGGACATCTTCGACAAGGAGGGGTACGAAATCCCCACCTCGGCCGACGAGTTCATGGCGCTGTGCAAGGAGATCACCAACGCCAAGGCCAAGCGGTGGGCCTGCCTCGACATGAAGTGGACCGCCTTCCAGTCCTTCGGTGTGCTCTCGGGCAGTGAGAAGCCGCTCGGCTGGAACCTCGTCGACGGCAAGCTGGTCTACCGCATCGAGACCCAGGAGTACCTCGAAGCGCTGGAGTGGACCCGCAAGCTCTTCGCCGCCGGATACGTCCACCCGGACGCGAAGCTGGGCAAGAGCGCGGCCACCGACGCGGGCCCCAAGTTCGCGGCCGGCGAGTTCCTCATCTACGCCCAGAACATCTCGCAGTGGTGGAGCCGCACCGCCGAGCAGGCCACCCAGAACCCGGACTACAAGATCTGGGGCATGGACATCTTCGGCCACGACGGCGGTGCCCCGACCCTCTGGGCCGAGCAGCCGGCCGGCATCTTCGCCTTCGTCAGCAAGAAGGCCTCCGAGTCCGTCATCCGTGACGTGCTGGCCGTCGCCAACGTCACCGCCGCGCCGTACGGCACCAAGGAGTACATGCTCACCAACTACGGCGTCGAGGGCACCCACTACACCGTCAAGAACGGCGTTCCCACCAAGACCGACCAGGGCAACAACGAGGTCATCAACGCCTACGTCATGGTCGCGAGCCCCACCGCGACCATCGCCCACCCCGACTTCCCCGAGGTCGCCAAGGCGCAGGTCGAG
Organism: Streptomyces sp. NPDC107454; assembly: GCF_055582885.1. Taxonomy (NCBI): domain Bacteria; kingdom Bacillati; phylum Actinomycetota; class Actinomycetes; order Kitasatosporales; family Streptomycetaceae; genus Streptomyces; species Streptomyces sp. NPDC107454. Next base: position 326,707 of record NZ_JBVJPA010000011.1, read on the forward strand.
TGGCAGCAGCGGATGGGCGCCTTCACCAAGAAGTCCTCCTTCTACGGCATGCAGATCACCGAGCCGTCCCGCTACACCAACCTCTCCAACGACTTCGAGCAGCTGGAGGACGACATCGTCCGCGGCCGCAAGAAGATCAGCGACATGCAGCAGGCCGTCTCCGACTGGAGGAGCAAGGGCGGAGACAACCTGCGCGACTGGTACAAGAAGCTGCTCGACGAGAACGGCCCGGCGGCGAGCTGACCGGGCACCGAGGCAAGGAGAACGGCCGTGTCCCACAGCACGGTGCCTCGGAGCGGGACCGAGGCCGACACGACAGAGAAAACCCCGGTGGCGTCCGGCGGCGCCACCGGCTCCCGGGAGAAACGCCCCTCCGGGAAGGTGAGCCTGCGGCTCAGGTTCAGACGCGACCGCGTCCTGCTCCTGATGACGCTGCCGGCGGTCCTGCTGGTCCTGCTCTTCAACTATGTGCCGATCCTCGGCAACATCGTCGCCTTCCAGGACTACGACCCGTACATCAGCGACAACGGCATCGTCTCCATGCTGCACAGCCCCTGGGTGGGCATCGAGAACTTCCAACGGGTCTTCGGGGACTCGGCGTTCTGGGATGCCGTGCAGAACACCCTCGTGCTGTTCTTCCTCCAGCTCGTCCTGTACTTCCCGATCCCGATCGTCCTCGCGCTGCTCATCAACAGCGTGGTCAGGCCCAGGGTCCGGGCGGTCGCGCAGGCCGTCCTGTACCTGCCGCACTTCTTCTCCTGGGTGCTGGTCATCGCCGTCTTCCAGCAGCTCTTCGGCGGCGCCGGAATCCTCTCGCAGCTGCTGCGGCAGCACGGGTACGACGGTCTCGACATCATGACCGACCCCAACACCTTCAAATTCCTGATCACCGCGCAGAGCGTGTGGAAGGACGCCGGCTGGGGGATCATCGTCTTCCTCGCCGCGCTGTCCTCGGTCAGCCCGGACCTGTACGAGGCCGCCGCGATGGACGGCGCGGGCCGCTGGCGCCGCATGTGGCACATCACGCTGCCCGCGCTGCGCCCGGTGATCGCCCTGCTGCTGGTGCTCCGCGTCGGTGACGCCCTCACCGTCGGCTTCGAACAGATCCTGCTCCAGCGCGACGCCGTCGGACCAGGAGCGGCGGAGGTCCTCGACACCTTCGTCTGGTGGAACGGCGTCCGCAACCAGGACTTCGGCTACGCGGCGGCCGCCGGACTGATCAAGGGCGTGGTCAGCCTCGGCCTGGTCCTCGCCGCGAACAAGGTGGCCCATCTCATGGGCGAGCAGGGGGTGTACAAGAAGTGACCGCCGTCATCGACAAACCCGTGCGCGGCCGCGGCCGCCTGGCGGCGCCGCCCCGGCCGACGTGGGAGGAGGAGCCCAGCAAGGCCGGCCTCGCGGGCAAGGGACTCGTGCTGACCCTCGCCTGCCTGGGGATCTTCTTCCCGCTGTGGATCGTCATCGTCACCAGCCTCTCCTCGCGGAAGACCATCGACGAGGCCGGCGGCCTGGTGATGGTGCCCAAGGGCATCACCTTCGTCGCCTACAAGGAACTCCTCAGCGGCGGCCAGGTCACCCGCGCCTCGGTCATCAGCATCCTGATCACCCTCGTCGGCACGCTGTTCTCCATGGCGGTGTCCGTCCTGTGTGCCTACGGCCTCTCGCGCATCGGCTCGCTCGGCCACCGCTGGATCCTGCTGGCGCTGCTGGCGACCATGTTCTTCAGCGCCGGTCTCATCCCGACCTATCTGCTGGTGCAGTCGCTGGGCCTGACCGACAGCTATCTCGCGCTGATCCTCCCGAGCGCGATCAGCGTCTTCAACATCCTGGTGCTGCGCGGCTTCTTCATGGGCATCTCGCAGGAACTCATCGACAGCGCCCGCATCGACGGCGCCGGTGACGTCCGCATTCTGTGGCAGATCGTCATGCCGCTCTCCCGCGCGGTCCTCGCGGTGATCACCCTGTTCTACGCCGTCGGGTACTGGAGCGCCTGGTTCAACGCCTCGCTCTACCTCAACGACCAGAACATGATGCCGCTGCAGAACGTCATGATCCAGCTCGTACAGAAGCAGGAGGCCCCGGTGGGCCTCGGCCAGGCCATCAAGACCGGCCAACTGTCCGGCCTGGCGGTGCAGATGGCCGTCATGGTGATGGCGTTGCTGCCGGTGGCCGTGTTGTCGCCGTTCGTGCAGCGGCATTTCAAGAAGGGCATGTTGACGGGCGCGGTGAAGGGCTGAGCGGCGCCCGTTGAAGTTCCCGCGCCCCTCAGGCAACTCCCCTGACCGTCTCTCCGTGGAACGAGGTATGTCATGCATGCGTCCCGACTGAGCCGCCGGGCCGTTCTCGCCGGGACTGCGGCCACCGCCGCGCTCACCACCGTGGCGCCTCTCCAGGGCCGCGCGCACGCCGCCGAGGCCACCGCCGCCACCTCCTCCTACCGCTGGCGCAACGCCGTCATCGGCGGTACCGGATTCATCACCGGTGTGCTGTTCCACCCGGCCGTACGCGGGCTCGCCTACGCCCGGACCGACATCGGCGGCGCCTACCGCTGGGACGAGCGCGCCGCCCGCTGGACCCCGCTCACCGACCACCTCGGCTGGGACGACTGGAACCTGCTCGGTGTCGAGGCGCTCGCCGTCGACCCCGCGCACCCGGACCGGCTCTACCTCGCCCTCGGCACGTACGCCCAGTCGTGGGCGGGCAACGGTGCGATCCTCCGCTCCGAGGACCGTGGTACGACCTGGACCCGCAGCGACCTGGACGTGAAGCTCGGGGCCAACGAGGACGGGCGAGGGGCCGGGGAGCGGCTCCTCGTCGACCCGCGCGACAGCGACACCCTGTGGCTGGGGACCAGACACGACGGGCTGCTCAAGTCGTCCGACCGGGGCGCCACTTGGGCAGTCGTGAGCGGCTTCCCGGCCACCGCGAGCGCCTCCGGGCAGGGTGTCACCTTCCTCGTCGCCGTCGGCCGTGCCGTCTACGCCGGGTGGGGTGACGGCGACGGGACCGCGACCGCCGTCAACCTCTGTCGCACCATGGACGGCACCACCTGGGAGCCCGTCCCCGGGCAGCCCACCGGCACCTCGGCCAAGGTTCCGATCCGCGCCGCCTACGACCGCCACACCCGCGAGTTGTACGTGACGTACGCCGACGCCCCCGGGCCCAACGGCCAGTCGGCCGGCAGCGTGCACAAGCTCGCCACCGCCACCGACCGATGGAGGGACGTCACCCCCGTCCAGCCCGGCGGCAGCGACACCTTCGGCTACGGCGGGGTCGCCGTCGACGCCCGCCGAGCGGGCACCGTCGTAGTCTCCACCAACAACCGGTGGGCCGACGGCGACACCGTGTTCCGGTCCACCGACGGTGGCCGTACCTGGGCGTCCCTCAAGGACGTGGCGGTCTTCGACGTGTCCGAGACTCCTTTCCTCAACTGGGGAGAAGACCGGCCGAAGTTCGGCTGGTGGATCCAGGCGCTCGCCCTCGACCCGTACGACTCGAGGCACCTCGTCTACGGGACCGGCGCGACCCTCTACGGCACCCGCGACCTCAGACGCTGGGCGCCACGGATCCGTGGTCTGGAGGAGACGGCCGTGCGCCTGCTGATCTCACCCCCGGCCGGGGAGGCGCATCTGATCAGCGGACTCGGGGACATCGGCGTGATGTACCACGAGCGGCTCACGGCGTCTCCGTCGCGCGGCATGGCGACGAACCCCGTGTTCGGGTCGGCGACGGGACTCGCGCAGGCCGCGGCCAAGCCGTCGTACGTCGTCCGGACGGGCTGGGGCGACCACGGCAACGGCGCGTACTCCCACGACGGCGGGCGGACCTGGGCGCCCTTCACGGCCCAGCCCGACATCGCCAGGAACGCACCGGGGCCGATCGCCACCAGCGCCGACGGCGGTACGCTGCTGTGGTCCTTCGTGCACTGGGACGGCACGAAGTACGCGGCTCACCGCTCGGCGGACAACGGCGCGACCTGGTCCGAGGTCTCCTCCTTCCCGAAGGGCGCCACGCCGGTCGCCGACCCGGCCGACCCGACGCTCTTCTACGCGTACGACACCGACACAGGAACGCTGTACGCCAGCAGTGACAGTGGCCGTTCCTTCGCCGCCCGTGCCGGTGGACTGCCCTCAGGGGACGACCAGTTCCAGCTGGCCGCCGCACCCGGGCGCAGCGGTGACCTCTGGCTGAGCGTGAAGTGGAACGGGCTCTACCGGTCCACCGACGGTGGAGTCACCTTCGCCAAGGCCGCCAGCTGCTGGGCCTCGTACACGCTCGGCTTCGGCAAGGCGGCCGACGGCGCCGACTACCCGGCCGTCTACCAGGTCGGCTCCACGGAGACGATCACCGCCGTCTACCGCTCCGACGACGCGGCCGGGACCTGGGTGCGGATCAACGACGACGCCCACCAGTGGGGCTGGACCGGCGAGGTCATCACCGGAGACCCGCGCGTGTACGGCCGTGTGTACCTCGGTACGAACGGGCGTGGCATCCAGTACGGGGAGCCGGTCTGATGCCGACACACGAGAATCCGACGCCGACCCGCCGGCGACCGGGTCTCGGCGACGCCACCCGCGGCCGCATCCTCTTCGGCGGCGACTACAACCCCGAGCAGTGGCCGGAGGAGCTCTGGCAGGAGGACGTACGGCTCATGAAGGAGGCCGGCGTCAACTCCGTCACCGTCGGCGTCTTCTCCTGGGCCAGGCTCGAACCGACGCCCGGAGCCCGTGAGTTCGGCTGGCTCGACCGGCTCATGGACCTGCTGCACGAGAACGGCGTCGGGGTCGTCCTCGCCACCCCCACCTCCTCGCCCCCGCCCTGGATGGGCCGGCTCCACCCGGAGACCCTGCCCCGCGACGCGGACGGCCGTGTCGAGTGGTGGGGCGGCCGCCAGCACTTCGCCCACTCCAGCGCCGTCTACCGGCGCCACGCCGCCGCCATCACCGAGGACCTCGCCGCCCGCTACGGCGGACATCCCGCCCTCACGATGTGGCACATCAACAACGAGTACTGCACCTACGACTGGGGCGACGAGGCGGCCGCCGCCTTCCGGCGCTGGCTCCAGGGCAAGTACGGCACGCTCGACGCCCTCAACACCGCCTGGGGCACGGCCTTCTGGAGCCAGGGCTACGACGACTGGGAAGGCGTTCTCCCGCCGCGCCACGCCCACTACATGAACAACCCCACCCAGGTCCTCGACTTCAAGCGCTTCACCTCCGACGCCCTCCTGGAGTGCTATCTCGCCGAACGCGACATCGTCGTCCGGCACACCCCGCACATCCCCGTGACCACCAACTTCATGCCGTTCTGGCAGGGCCAGGACGCCTGGGCGTGGGCCGAGCGGGAGGACGTGGTCTCCGTCGACATCTATCCGGACCCGCGCGACCCGCTCGGCGCCCAGTACGGCGCGCTCATCCACGACATGACCCGCTCACAGGCCCGCGGCGGGCCCTGGATGGTCATGGAGCAGGCGGCGGGGCCCGTGAACTGGCGTGGTGTGAACCACCCGAAGCCCCACGGGCTCAACCGGCTCTGGTCCCTCCAGGCCGTCGCGCGCGGCGCGGACGCCGTCTGCTACTTCCAGTGGCGGCAGTCCCGGCAGGGCGCCGAGAAGTTCCACTCCGGAATGGTCAGCCACGCGGGGGAGCACGGCCGCACCTTCCAGGAGGTCAAGCGGATCGGGGCCGAACTCGCCCTGCTGGGCGACAAGGTGACGGGCACGCGGGTCGTCGGCGCCGACGTCGCCGTACTGCTGGACTGGAACGCCTGGTGGGCGAGTCAGCAGGACGGGCGGCTGTCCTGCGAGGTCGACCACCAGGGCGTCGTACGCGCCTGGCACCGCGCCCTGTGGGAGGCGGACATCACCGCCTCCTTCGCCCACCCCGAGCACGACCTGTCCGCGTACAGGCTGGTCGTCGTCCCGCAGCTGTACCTGCTGACGGACGGGGCGATCGACAACCTCGTCGGGTACGTGCGCGGCGGCGGCACCCTCGTCTCCGGCTTCCTGACCGGCGTGGCCGACCAGGACGACCGGGTGCGGCCCGGCGGCATGGACGAGCGGCTGCGCGCACTCTTCGGCATCCGCACCCTGCACGAGTGGTGGCCGCTGGACGCCGACGAGAAGGTCGGGGCCGAGGGCTTCCGCGGCACGTTGTGGTCCGAGGAGATCGAGGCCGCGGACGACACCTACACGGTCGTCCGGTACAAGGGCGGCGAGCTGGACGGTCTTCCGGCCGTACTGCGCAAGGGCCGCGCCTGGTACCTGTCCACCCTCCCCGAGCCCGAGGCGCTGTGGCCGCTGCTCGCCGGGATCGCCGAGGACGCGGGCGTACGGCCGCCACTCGACCACCTCCCGGCGGACGTGGAGGCGGTACGCCGGGGCGAACTGCTGTTCCTGCTCCACCACGGGCGGGACACGGTGACCGTGCCGGTGCCGGGACGCCACCGCGACCTGCTGACCGGCGAGGTCGTCGTCGATGCCGTGGAGCTGGGGCGGTACGGGGTCGTCGTACTGGAGGCAGCGCCATGAGCGAGCCCGCGGGCGGCCCCGTCCACGGCACCTGGGAGCCCGCCCCCGCCGCCCGCTGGGAGGACGCCTTCCTGAGCGGGAACGGCCGACACGGCGTCATGGTGTTCGGTGATCCGAACGACGACCGGGTCATCGTCAACCATCACTCCCTGGTCCGCCCGAACGGCAGTGAGCACGCCCGGCCGCCCGAGCTGGCCGAACGGCTGAAGAGCGTCCAGGACCGGTTGCTGGCGGGTGATGCCGACGCCGGGGAGGACTTCACCGACGGGCGAGGGCTGCTGTGGGTGCAGCCCTTCCACCCGGCCTTCCAGGTGCGGCTGCGCCGGGCGCCACGGGAGTCGCGCGCGTACCGGCGCGAGGTCGACTTCACCACCGGTGTCGTCCGCGTCGAGTGCGGGGGCAGGCGCGGCGAGGTCTTCGTGTCACGCGCGGACGACGTCATCGTCCAGTACGTGACGGAGGCCGACCTCACCGTCGACGTGACGCTCGATCACCGACTGCCGGGCGTCCCCGCCGACTTGGCGGTGGGCCACGGTTGCGTGCGCACGCCCGAGGGCGCTCTCCTCACCCTGCGGGCCCGCTATCCGGGCAGCGAGCGTGCGTACACCGGCGTGACGCTCGCCGTGGTCACCGGGGGCCGGACGCTCACCGCGCCGCCCGGGATCCGGGTCGAGGGCGCGCGTTCGGTGGTGCTGCTCACGCGGGTGCGGCGGCACGAGGGGGAGTGGGACACGCTCGCCGAGGCCCGTGAGCTGCGCGCCCTGCTGCCCGACGGCGACGAGGACGCGTACGACCGTCTCCTCGCCCGGCACACCGCCCTGCACCGACCCGCCTACCTGCGGGCGGGTCTGGAGCTGGGCGCAGACCCGGCCGAACGGGCGCTGCCGGGGTCGGAGTTGGTCCGCCGTCCGAAGAGCCCCGCCCTGCTCGAACGGCTCTTCGCGGCCGGTCGTTACCACCTGCTGTCCGCCGCCGGAATGCTGCCGCCACGGCTGACCGGGCTGTGGACCGGCGACTGGGACACCGCATGGTCGGGGGCCTTCACCACCGACGCCAACGTCAACCTCCAGACGGCGTCGGCCGCCGCGGCGGCGCTCCCGGAGGTGTCCGAGGCCCATGCCGCCCTGATCCACGGCCAGTTGCCGCACTGGCGCGACAACGCCCGGGCGATCTTCGGCGCCCGGGGTGTCGTCGCCCCCGCGCACACCGACGGCGAGTCCGGGCACATCTACCACCTCAGCCGCGAGTACCCGCTGCACGTGTGGACCGCGGGCGCCGACTGGCTGCTGAAACCCCTCGTGGACCACGACGAGACGCGCGGCGCGCGCGACCCGCGCCTGGCCGCCGCGCTCGCCGAAGTGGCGCGGTTCTACGAGGACTTCCTCACCCGGACCGACGAGAACGGCCACGTCGTGATCGTGCCGTCGTACTCGCCGGAGAACCGTCCCGCCACCGCGCGCTGGATCACCCTCAACGCCGCCATGGACCTCTCCGCGGCGCGTCACGCCCTGCGCACGGCCGCCGACCACCACCCCGGACCCGACGCCGAGCGCTGGCGCGCGCTCGTCGAGCGGCTGCCGCCGCACCGCGTCAACGCCGACGGGGCACTCGCCGAGTGGGCCTGGCCCGGCCTCGACGACACCTACAACCACCGGCACCTCAGTCACCTCTACGGCGTCTGGCCGCTCGACGAGATCAACCCGTACGACACCCCCGAGCTCGCCGCGGCGGCCCACCGCGCCCTCGTACTGCGCGGCGCGGAGAACGACTCCGCGCACGGCCACCTCCACCACGCCCTGGTGGCGGCCCGGCTGCGGGACGCGGCGCGGGTGGCGGGGGCCCTCGACAACGTCCTGGCCGGGGACTTCTTCCACGTCTCCCTGATGAGCGGCCACTACCCGAACCGGCACGTCTACAACGCGGACGCCGCCCACACGCTCCCCGCCGTGCTCATCGAGATGCTCGTCCACTCCACGCCCGGCCGACTGGTCCTCTTCCCCGCGCTCCCCACGGCGTACCCGAGCGGCCGGCTCCACGGCATCCGCACCCGGTTCGGCGCCGAGGTCGACCTGACCTGGAGCCCGGAGGAGCGCACGGCCGTCATCCGCCCCAGCCGCAGCACGCGGATCGATCTCAGGACTTCCGCCGGCGCGCGACCGCTCTCCCTGAGCGCCGGAGAAGACTGCGTCCTCACCCTGGGGCCGCAGTAGCACCCGCAGTTCCCCCACCCATGGAAGGGACACCATGGCAACACGGACACTCGGCAGGGCGGCCAAGGCCCTGCTGGCCCCCGCGCTCGCGCTCGGTGCCACCGTCGGCCTCGCCTCCGCCCCCGCCCAGGCGGCCGTCTGGAACTCCTGCGAGCAGTACGGGAACACCAGCCTCAACGGGTACACGCTCTACAACAACATCTGGGGCTCCGGCGCGGGCAGCCAGTGCATCTGGGCCAACTCCGGCACCAACTGGGGAGTGTGGGCCAACCACCCCAACACCGGCGGCATCAAGTCGTACCCGAACGCCAAGAAGGTGATCAACAAGTCGATCACCTCGCTCGGCTCGCTCACCAGCGGCTACAACGTCACGGTCCCGTCGTCCGGCGCGTACAACACGTCGTACGACATCTGGGACACCGGCTACAAGTACGAGGTCATGCTCTGGGTGAACAAGACCGGAGCCGTCGGTCCGCTGGGCACCTCGCAGGGCACCCTCACCCTCGGCGGCCACACCTGGACCGTCTACAAGGGCAACAACGGATCCAACGACGTCTTCTCCTTCGTGCGCACCTCGAACTCCAGCTCCGGCACCGTCGACGTCCTGCCGATTCTCAAGTGGATCAAGGACACCAAGGGCTGGTTCGGCAACGTGACCATCGGCGACCTCCAGTTCGGCTTCGAGATCACATCCTCGTCCGGTGGCCTGGACTTCGTGACCAACAGCCTCTCGGTCAGCAGTAGTTGACCAATGCCCCAGGGCGTGTGGGGGAGGCCGGCCCGGCCTCCCCCACACGCGCGCGGCTACTCCGCCACCGGCAGCCGCGCCCCGTCCCGCAGGAACAGCGGGATGCGGTCCAGCGGGGCGTCGACGGTGACGGCCGTGCCGCCCTCGTACGTCTCACCGGTCCACGCGTCGGTCCACCAGGCGCCCGCCGGAAGGTACGCCGTACGCACGGTCGCGCCCGCCGTGAGCACCGGCGCGACCAGGAGGTCGGAGCCGAAGAGGTAGGAGTCGTCGACCGACCAGGCGGCGTGGTCCTCGGGGAACTCGAGGAACAGCGGGCGCATCACCGGCAGCCCCTCCTCGTGGGCCTCCCGCATGACGTCCAGCACATAGGGCTTCAGCCGCTCGCGCAGCCGCAGGTACTTCTCCAGGATCGCGCCGGCCTCCTCGCCGTACGACCAGACCTCGTTGGGGCCGCCCGTCATGTCGGGGCCCAGCGGCATACCGGGGTCGCGGAAGCCGTGCAGGCGCATCAGCGGGGAGAGCGCGCCGAACTGGAACCAGCGGACCATCACCTCGCGGTACGCCGGGTCGTCGGGGTCGCCGCCGTGGAAGCCACCGATGTCGGTGTTCCACCAGGGGATGCCGGAGAGCGCGGTGTTGAGGCCCGCGGCGATCTGGCGGCGCAGGGTCGCGAAGTCGGTGCCGATGTCGCCGGACCACAGGGCGGCGCCGTAGCGCTGACTGCCGGCCCACGCCGAGCGGTTGAGGGTGACGACCTCGGTCTCGCCCGCCGCGAGCATGCCCTCGTAGAAGGTGCGGGCGTTCTCGCGGGGATAGAGGTTGCCGACCTCCAGACCGGGACCCGCGTGGTAGCGCAGGTTCTCCTGGAAGCCCGGCTTCAGCTCCGGCTCGCAGGCGTCCAGCCAGAAGGCGGAAATGCCGTACGGGTCCAGATAGTTGTCCTTCACGCGCGACCACAGGAAGTCACGGGCCTCGGGGTTCGTCGCGTCGTAGAACGCGACCTGGACGGTGGAGGCGACCTCCTTGTCGGGCCAGTCGGCGTGAGCCATCGGGCCGTACTGGGTGCCGATGAAGTAGCCGCGCTGCTCCATGAGCGGGTGGTTCTCGGACAGCGGGGAGACCGAGGGCCACACGGACACGACCAGCTTGACGCCGAGTCCGGCGAGCTCGTGCTGCATCGCCGCCGGGTCCGGCCACTCGGCCGGGTCGAACTTCCAGTCGCCCAGGTGGGTCCAGTGGAAGAAGTCGCAGACGATGGCGGACAGTGACAGGCCCCGGCGCTTGTACTCCCGTGCCACGTCGAGGAGTTCGTCCTGCGTGCGGTAGCGCAGCTTGCACTGCCAGAAGCCGGCCGCCCACTCGGGCAGCATCGGCGTACGGCCGGTGGCGGCGCTGTAGCGGCGCTGGGCGTCGGCCGGGGTGCCCGCGGTGATCCAGTAGTCGAGCTGGCGGGCCGAGTCGGCGACCCAGCGAGTGCCGTTGCCCGCGAGCTCGACCCGGCCGATCGCGGGGGAGTTCCACAGGAAGGTGTAGCCGCGGCTGGAGGTGAGCACCGGGACGGTGACCTCGGCGTTGCGCTGGATCAGGTCCAGGACCGCGCCCTTCTGGTCGAACAGCCCGTGCTGATGCTGGCCGAGGCCGTACAGCTTCTCGCCCTCGTACGCGGCGAAGCGCTGCTCCAGGCGGTGATGGCCGTTGCCCGTCGGGGTGTACAGGCGCGGGCCGGGCCACCAGAAGTGGGCGCGCTCCTCGGCGAGGAGTTCCGTGCCGTCGGCCGTGCGGAGGAAGCGGACCTGGCCCTCGGCGCCGACCTCGACGGTCAGTGCGCCGACCGTCAGCCGGCCCTCGCCGTCCTGGATCTTGACGGTGCTCTCGGTCGCCGGCGGCTCGTCGAGGAGCGCGCCGGGGAGGCCTTCGAGGACCGGGCCGCCCAGGCGCGCGCGGACCCGGACCGCGTCCGGGCCCCAGGGCTCGATACGGACGGTCTCCTGACGGCCGCTCCACTCCAGTGCGCCGTCCCGCTCACGGAACGTACCGACGGTCGGGGAGGACTGCGCGAGGCTGACTGCGCCTGACTGGGTCTGGTTTTCGGCAGGCTGATTCACGGGGGCGCTCCTGAAGGAATGCAGACATGAGGAATGCAGACATGCAGACATGGGGGTGCCCGGCGAGGAGGGCACAACGCTGGGGCTGGGGCAGTGCGGTGTGATGCGGTGCGGTGCGGTGCGGTGCGGTGCGGTGCGGTGAAGGGTGGGACGGGGAGCGGGGTGGCCGGTCCCCGGTCAGGCGGCGGTCGGCGCCGGGCCCGTGCTCGCCCGTACCGTCAACTCGGGTGCGATGAGCACGACTTCGTCCTTGCCGTGCCCTTCCAGCTTGGCGATCAGATGCTCCACGGCGAGTCGGCCCATCTCCTGCGCCGGGATGGCGACCGAGGTCAGCCGCACCGAGGCCTGTGTCGCGACCTGGTCCGGGCAGATCGCGATCACCGACACGTCCTCGGGGACGGCCCGGCCCTGCTGGCGCAACAACGCGAGCAGCGGCTCGACCGCGGACTCGTTCTGCACGACGAAGCCCGTGGTGCCGGGGCGCTCGTCGAGGATGCGGGCGAGGGTCAGGGCCATCGCGTCGTACCCGCCCTCGCAGGGGCGGTGCAGCACGCGCAGGCCCAACTCCCTCGAACGGGACCGGAGTCCGTCGAGGGTGCGCTCGGCGAAGCCGGTGTGCCGCTCGTAGACCGCGGGGGCCTCGCCGATGACAGCGATGTCACGGTGGCCCAGCAGCGCGAGGTGCTCGGCGCACAGCGCGCCCGTCGCGCCGAAGTCGAGATCGACGCAGGTCAGGCCGGAGGTGTCGGCGGGCAGGCCGATCAGTACGGAGGGCTGGTCCGTCTGGCGCAGCAGCGGGAGCCGTTCGTCGTCGAGCTCCACGTCCATCAGGATCATCGCGTCGGCGAGCCCGCTGCCGGTGACGCGGCGCACGGCGTCGGGACCCTCCTCGCCGGTGAGCAGAAGCACGTCGTAGCCGTGCGTGCGGGCGTGGGTCGCCACCGCGATGGCGATCTCCATCATCACGGGTACGTACATGTCGGTACGGAGCGGAACCATCAGCGCGATGATGTTGGACCGGCTGCTCGCCAGGGCCCGGGCGCCCGCGTTCGGGTGGTATCCGAGCTCCTGGATGCTCCGCTCGACCCGCTGCCGGGTACCCGCGGAGATGGACCGCTTGCCGCTGAGGACATAGCTCACCGTGCTCGCCGAGACTCCGGCGTGCTGGGCGACCTCGGCGAGGGTGACCATCCAGCTCTCCAAGCATTGTGTGAAGCGCTTCGACAGTGCGCAGTGCGGATAAGGGCGTGTGAGGGTGGCTCGACAGTAGCTCGACGGGTGGTGGGTGTCCATAGGTTGTCGAAGCGCTTCGACAGGATTCTTGCGGTGCGGGCCGGGAGCCGTTGTCGTGCCGCGCGACGGCATGTTCGCGGTGCCGTGCTCGGGCGTGTTTCCAGTGTCGTGCGCCGGTGCGTTTCCCGCGCCGGACTTCGCCATGCGGCGGCAACCTTTCGCGGGCCGGTGGTCACTGAGAAGGCGTACGCAGACCGTTTCCCGGAAGGACCCCCGATGCAACACCGCCGACCGCGCCTGTCCAAGAAGGCGAAGACGATGCTCGCGGCAACGGTGGCGCTCGCGGCCGCCGCGGGCGTCACCGTGGCCCAGGCGGGCGAGACCGGCAAGAAGTGCGGCGCCTTCGACACCGTCACGATGGGCAAGTACTACGTCAACAACAACCTCTGGGGGCAGGACGACGGCACAGGCACCCAGTGCGTCTGGGACACCTCGCGCTCCGGCGACACCATCGGCTGGGGCACGAACTACACCTGGACCAGCAAGGCCGGCAAGGAGAACAGCGTCAAGTCGTACGCCAGTACCGTGCTCGGCTGGCACTGGGGCTGGAAGACCGACAGGGCGGCCACCGAACTGCCCGTCCGGGTCGGGGACCGCAAGCCGGTCAGAACCAGCTGGGAGTTCTCGGTCAGTTCCGGCCCCGGCACCATGAACGTCGCGTACGACCTGTGGCTGCACGCCAAGAACAACGCGGACTGGCAGGACCGGCCCACCGACGAAATCATGGTCTGGCTCAACCGGCAGGGCGGTGCGGGCCCCCTCGGCACCAAGTACGGCAGTGTGAGCCTCGACGGCGCCATGTGGGACATCTACCAGGGCGACATCGGCTGGAAGGTGTACTCCTTCGTCCGCCGCACCAACACCACCAAGGCCTCTCTCGACCTCGACGATTTCACCCAGGCCCTGGTCCGCCGCAAGCTGCTCGGCAACGACAAGTACCTCTCCGGCATCGAGTCGGGCAGCGAGGTCTTCCGCGGTTCGGGGCGGCTGGACACCAAGGCGTACTCGGTCGACATCGGCTGACATCGGCTTGCGTACAGGGGGCACACGTGCAGGAGGCGCACGTTCAGGCGAACGCGCGCCAGGACTGGTGGGGTCGCCCGAATTCGGGTAAATACGATCGAGTAGCACCCGTCGGTAACGAAGATCCCCAAGTTCCCTATGCGCGGCGAGGTGAGCCTCATGTCCGCAACACCCCACCAGCCCACCGTCTCTGAACGTGAGGCACGACAGGTCGCGGAGGCGGCCCGCGAACAGGACTGGCGCAAGCCCAGCTTCGCCAAGGAACTGTTCCTCGGCCGTTTCCGCCTCGACCTGATCCACCCGCACCCCATGCCCGCCGAGGACGACGTACAGCGCGGCGAGGAGTTCCTCGCCAAGCTGCGCGACTTCTGTGAGACGAAGATCGACGCGGCCCGTATCGAGCGCGAGGCGCAGATCCCCGACGAGGTCATCGACGGGCTCAAGGACCTCGGCGCCCTCGGCATGAAGATCGACACCAAGTACGGAGGCCTCGGCCTCACCCAGGTGTACTACAACAAGGCGCTCGCCCTCGTCGGCTCCGCGAACCCGGCGATCGGCGCCCTGCTGTCCGCGCACCAGTCGATCGGCGTACCGCAGCCGCTGAAGCTCTTCGGCACCCAGGAGCAGAAGGACGTCTTCCTGCCGCGCTGCGCCCGCACCGACATCTCGGCCTTCCTCCTCACCGAGCCGGACGTGGGCTCCGACCCGGCGCGGCTCGCCACGGCCGCCGTCCCGGACGGCGACGACTACGTCCTCGACGGGGTGAAGCTCTGGACGACCAACGGCGTCGTCGCCGATCTGCTCGTCGTCATGGCGCGCGTCCCGAAGTCCGAGGGCCACAAGGGCGGCATCACGGCGTTCGTGGTGGAGGCCGGTTCCGAGGGCATCACCGTCGAGAACCGCAACGCCTTCATGGGCCTGCGCGGCCTGGAGAACGGAGTCACCCGCTTCCACCAGGTCCGCGTCCCGGCCGCGAACCGGATCGGCCCGGAGGGCGCGGGCCTGAAGATCGCCCTCACCACCCTCAACACCGGCCGCCTGTCGCTGCCCGCCATGTGCGTCGGCGCGGGCAAGTGGTGTCTGAAGATCGCCCGCGAGTGGTCGGCGGCCCGCGAGCAGTGGGGCAAGCCGGTCGCCCTCCACGAGGCCGTCGGCTCCAAGATCTCCTTCATCGCGGCCACCACCTTCGCCCTCGAAGCTGTCGTCGACCTGTCCTCCCAGATGGCCGACGAGAACCGCAACGACATCCGCATCGAGGCCGCCCTCGCGAAGCTGTACGGGTCCGAGATGGGCTGCCTGATGGCCGACGAACTGGTCCAGATCCGCGGTGGCCGCGGCTTCGAGACCGCCGAGTCGCTGGCGGCGCGCGGCGAGCGGGCGGTGCCCGCCGAGCAGATCCTGCGCGACCTGCGCATCAACCGCATCTTCGAGGGCTCGACGGAGATCATGCACCTGCTGATCGCCCGTGAGGCCGTGGACGCCCACCTCTCCGTGGCCGGTGACCTCATCGACCCCGACAAGTCCCTCTCGGACAAGGCGAAGGCCGGCGCGAACGCGGGTGTCTTCTACGCCAAGTGGCTGCCGAAACTGGTCGCGGGCCCAGGTCAGCTCCCGCGCTCGTACGGCGATTTCAACCGGCACGTGGATCTCTCCCCGCATCTGCGCTACGTCGAGCGCAACGCCCGCAAACTCGCCCGCTCCACCTTCTACGCCATGTCCCGCTGGCAGGGCCGGATGGAGACCAAGCAGGGCTTCCTGGGCCGGATCGTCGACATCGGCGCCGAGCTCTTCGCGATGAGCGCGGCCTGTGTGCGCGCCGAACACCTGCGCCTCACCGGGCAGCACGGCCGCGAGGCCTACCAGCTCGCCGACGCCTTCTGCCGCCAGTCCCGCATCCGCGTCGACGAACTCTTCGGCCGCCTGTGGAGCAACACCGACGACCTCGACCGCAAGGTCGTCAAAGGCGTCCTTGCGGGCACGTACGAATGGCTGGAGCAGGGCGTGATCGACCCCTCAGGTGAGGGCCCCTGGATCGCCGACGCGACGCCAGGACCGAGCCGGAAGGAAAACGTCCACCGCCCCATTCGCTGACCTTTTCCCCAGGAATTCACTGCCGTCCCGGTTCGCCATTCCGCCGCTTGCCGCACCGAATATGTGCGTCGACAATGAGGAGAATGGCGAACGGGGACGGCAGATGCGCCAAGGAATCGGGGAAGAACACGGTCACGGCCTTTCCGCGCAGCTGACGCGCGCCCGCGCCGAGGCCCGGCTTCAGCTCGACGAACCGGCTCTCGCAGCGGCCCTGCGGACCGTCCGCAAAGAAGTGCGGCCGCTGGCGCAGAAACTGCGCGACGTCGCGCCCGAGACCTTCGAGGCGCACCGCGACGCCCTCGCGGTACTCCTCAACGACTGCGCGCTCGCCCTGGTCGACACGGAGCCGCGCCCGCCGGTGCCCTCCTTCGACGCCGTACGGATCCGGCGCATCGACCTCCGTGACGTCGACGGTCTGCTGGACGCCGGACGGCCGGGGGAACGGCCCGTGATCCAGCAACTCTTCAAGAGCGCGCTCGACGTGGTCGACGATCCCGTCCTGCGCGAGGTGATCAAAGCGAATCAGCAGGGCGTCCACATTCTGCAACGAGCCAATCACTGGATTCGGCTGCTCGCGGACGCCGTTTAGTTCTGGGGGAATTCCTATGCCGGGCAAAGGTCTGGACGTCATCACCGGCAGGATCATGCGGGCCGGCGAGGGACGGGTGCTGCGCAGGCTCCAGCGCGTCGTCGATCAGGTCAACTCCCTGGACGAGGAGTTCAGGGCCTTGTCCGACGAGGAACTCCAGTCCCTCACCCCGGAGTTCAAACAGCGCCACGCCGACGGCGAGAGCCTCGACGACCTGCTGCCGGAGGCCTTCGCCACGATGCGCGAGGCGGCCCGGCGGACTCTGGGCATGCGTCACTTCGACGTCCAGGTGATGGGCGGCGCGGCGCTGCACCTCGGCAACATCGCGGAGATGCAGACGGGGGAGGGCAAGACCCTCGTCGCCACCCTCCCCGTCTATCTGAACGCCCTGGCGGGCAAGGGAGTCCACCTCGTCACGGTCAACGACTATCTCGCCGAGCGCGACGCCGAGTGGATGGGCCGCGCCTACCGCTTCCTGGGCCTGACCGTCGGTGTCATCAAGTCCGAGTCGACACCCGCCGTACGCCGCGCCCAGTACGCCTGCGACATCACCTACGGCACCAACACCGAGTTCGGCTTCGACTACCTGCGCGACAACATGGCCTGGTCGAGGGACGAACTCGTGCAGCGCGGCCACCACTTCGCGATCGTCGACGAGGCCGACTCCATCCTCATCGACGAGGCCCGCACCCCTCTGATCATCTCCGGTCCCGCCGACCAGCCCACCCAGTGGTACGAGGCGTTCGCGGGGCTCGTACGACGGATGAAGGGCGTCCGCGTCCAGGAGGAGCTCTTCACCCGGCCGGCCGAGAAGGAGGAACTGGCGGCGCTGCGGGCCACGTACGACTACGAGTACGACCCCAAGAAACGCACCGTCGCGATCCTGGACCGGGGCGTCGAGTACCTCCAGGACCAGCTCGGCATCGAGAGCCTGTACGAGTCCGACCACACCTCCCTCATCGGGCACCTCAACAACGCCCTGAAGGCCAAGGAGCACTTCAAGAAGGACAAGGACTACGTGGTCGTGGACGGCGAGGTGCTCATCGTCGACGAGCACACCGGCCGCATCCTCGCGGGCCGCCGCTACAACGAGGGGCTGCACCAGGCGATCGAGGCGAAGGAAGGGGTGACGATCAAGGACGAGAACCAGACCCTCGCCACGATCACCCTGCAGAACTTCTTCCGTCTCTACGAGAAGCTCGCCGGCATGACCGGCACGGCGATGACGGAGGCGGCCGAGTTCCACCAGATCTACCAGCTCCAGGTCGTGCCGGTCCCGACCAACCGGCCCCCGAAACGCGCCGACGACCCCGACCAGATCTACCGCACCGCGGACGCCAAGTACGCCGCGATCGTGGAGGACATCGCCGAGCGGCACGCCCAGGGGCAGCCGATCCTCGTCGGCACCACGTCGGTGGAGAAGTCCGAACTGCTCTCCGCGCTGCTCAGGAAACGCGGTGTCCGGCACGAGGTGCTCAACGCCAAGAACCACCAGCGCGAGGCCCAGATCGTGGCCCAGGCGGGCCGCAAGGGCGCGGTCACCGTCGCCACCAACATGGCGGGCCGCGGCACCGACATCATGCTCGGCGGCAATCCCGAGTCCCTCATAGCCGCCGAGCTGGAGAAGAGCGAACTCACCGAGGAGGAGCACCCCGACGCCTGCCGCGAGGTGCGCGAGCGCGTCACCGCCGCGGTCGCGGTGGCGTACGAGGAGGTCAAGGAGCTCGGCGGGCTCTATGTGCTGGGCACCGAGCGCCACGAGTCCCGCCGTATCGACAACCAGCTGCGCGGCCGTTCGGGGCGCCAGGGCGACAACGGCGCCTCCCGTTTCTACCTCTCCCTGGAGGACGACCTGATGCGCCTGTTCCGCGCCCAGGTCGTGGACCGCGTGATGGCCATGGCGAACGTCCCCGACGACATCCCCATCGAGAACAAGATGGTCACCCGCGCCATCGCCTCCGCCCAGGCCCAGGTCGAGCAGCAGCACTTCGAGTCCCGCAAGGACGTCCTGAAGTTCGACGAGGTGCTCAACCGGCAGCGCACCCTCATCTACGCCGAGCGCCGCCGCGTCCTGGCGGGGGAGGACCTGCGCGAACAGCTCCTGCACTTCATGGACGACACCGTGCGGGCGTACATCGGACAGGAGACCGGCGAGGGCTTCCCCGAGGAATGGGACCTGGAGCGGCTCTGGGGCGCCTTCAGGCAGCTCTATCCGGCACGGGTCACGATCGAGGACCTGGAGGAGGAGGCCGGCGACCGTGCGAACCTCACCGCCGAGGACCTGGTCGAGGCCGTGACCCGGGACATCCACGACCGCTACGAGGACCGTGAGACCGAACTCGGCCCCGAGGCCCTGCGCGACCTCGAACGCCTGGTCGTCCTCAACGTCCTCGACCGAAAATGGCGCGAGCACCTCTACGAGATGGACTACCTCCGCGACGGCATCGGTCTGCGCTGGACGCTCGGCCGGGAACCCATCGTGGAGTACGAGCGTGAGGGATTCGACATGTACGGCGCGATGACCGACGCCATCAAGGAGGAGTCCGTCGGCTACGTCTTCAACCTGGACGCCTCCAGCGGTGCGCCCGGGACCCTCGAACGCCGCGACCGGGTCGAGGACCTGCACTTCACGGCCCCCACCATGGACACGGCGGAGGGTGTGGTCGAGGGTGACTTCGCCCCGGCGGACGCCGAAGCGCCCGCGACTGCCCCCGCGCCCTCACGCGGCGGCGCGCGCCCCGGCAGGTCCAAGGCGCGGCGCCGCCGCAAGCGGTGAGGACACGGGGGCCGGCAGCGGTGGCAGGGGCTAGCAGTACTTGTCGCTGGGGTCCCGGGTCGTCCACGAGCACGCGTCGACCTTGCCGCCGTTCGCCTTGGTGAGCGTGGCGGTGTCGCTGGTGTTGTTCCAGACGTACGCGCGGCGGTTCTGGTACTTGTCCCCCGCGGTGTCCCGGCCGCTGCCCGTGTGCACCTTCATGGTCTTGTGCGCCCCGATCTTCACGTTCGGGAAGGTGTACCTGTGGTTCGAGACGTCCTTCAGGATCCAGCCCTTGAGCGAGATCGATGTCGAACTGGTGTTCTTGATCTGCACCCACTCGGCGTTGAGGCTCGCGTTGGAGCGGTTGTCCGAACCGGGGCTGTCGAACCAGACGTGGTAGATGGTCACACCGCCGGCCGCCTGCGCCGGAGTGCTGAGAAGGAACGTGCCCGTCAGTGCCACGGCGCCCGCGAGCGCGGGCAGGGCAGCGCGTATCCGCATGAGAACCCCCCAGGGTGTCGCCCCCCGGCCGGTCGTCCACCGGCCAGTGAGAGTGACGACGTGCATGAAGTGCTATCACATGATCTTCACGCTGGTTTCACAAAGGGTGATTTCGCTTCCTCCGGTACGTCGGGGTGCTAATGGGGCCAGAAGAGAGGAGAAGCGAGGAGAAGTGGGGAGCCCTGTCCTGCGCGGGTCGCGCAGCGGCCACAATGGGGGGATGAGCGACAGTCCAGCCCCCCTCGCTGATCCGCATCTCGTCTTCGACCCCGTGGACGGAGTCCGGGACGTCGTGATCCTCGGCTCCACCGGCTCGATCGGCACCCAGGCCATCGACCTCGTGCTGCGCAACCCCGACCGGTTCCGGGTCACCGCGCTCTCCGCCGCGGGCGGCAGGGTCGGACTGCTCGCGGAGCAGGCCCACCGGCTGCGCGTACGCACGGTCGCGGTCGCGCGCGAGGACGTCGTCCCGGCGCTGCGGGAGGCGCTCACAGCCGAGTACGCACCCGGCGAGACCGTTCCCGAGATCGTGGCCGGCGCGGACGCCGCCACCCAGCTCGCCGCCTCCGACTGCCACACCGTCCTCAACGGCATCACCGGCTCCATCGGCCTCGCCCCCACCCTCGCCGCCCTGGAAGCGGGCCGCACCCTCGCGCTCGCCAACAAGGAATCGCTCATCGTCGGCGGCCCGCTGGTGAAGGCGCTGGCCAAGCCCGGCCAGATCATCCCGGTCGACTCCGAGCACGCGGCGCTCTTCCAGGCACTGGCGGCCGGTACGCGCGCCGATGTGCGCAAGCTGGTCGTGACCGCCTCCGGCGGACCCTTCCGGGGGCGTACGAAGGCGGAGCTGGCGCACGTCACTCCCGCCGAGGCGCTCGCGCACCCCACCTGGGCCATGGGCCCGGTGATCACCATCAACTCCGCGACCTTGGTCAACAAGGGGCTGGAAGTCATCGAGGCGCACCTCCTCTACGACATTCCCTTCGATCGGATTGAGGTGGTCGTGCACCCGCAGTCGTATGTCCACTCGATGGTTGAGTACACAGACGGATCGACACTGGCCCAGGCGACGCCCCCCGACATGCGGGGACCGATCGCCATCGGTCTCGGCTGGCCCGAGCGCGTCCCGGACGCGGCGCCCGCCTTCGACTGGACCAAGGCGTCGAGCTGGGAGTTCTTCCCGCTCGACAACGACGCGTTCCCCTCCGTGGGGCTCGCCCGGCACGTGGGGCAGCTCGCGGGCACGGCCCCGGCGGTGTTCAATGCCGCCAACGAGGAGTGCGTGGACGCGTTCCTGGGCGGCGCCCTGCCGTTCAACGGGATCATGGAGACCGTCACCCGGGTGGTCGAGGAACACGGCACACCCGAAACGGGAACTTCCCTGACCGTCGCGGACGTCCTCGAAGCGGAGACCTGGGCGCGCGCCCGGGCCCGTGAACTGACCGCACAGACTGCACCGACAGCGCCAATGGCACAGACGACAACCGCGGAGGCTCGTGCATGACGACCCTGATGATGATCCTCGGCATAGTCGTCTTCGCGGTCGGCCTGCTCATCTCGATCGCCTGGCACGAGCTGGGACATCTGTCGACGGCCAAGCTCTTCGGTATCCGGGTGCCGCAGTACATGGTCGGCTTCGGGCCGACCATCTGGTCACGGAAGAAGGGTGACACCGAGTACGGGGTGAAGGCGGTTCCGCTCGGCGGCTACATCCGCATGATCGGGATGTTCCCGCCCGGCCCGGACGGCCGTATCGAGGCGCGCTCCACCTCCCCCTTCCGGGGCATGATCGAGGACGCCAGGTCGGCCGCCTTCGAGGAGCTCCAGCCCGGCGACGAGACCCGCCTCTTCTACACGCGCAAGCCGTGGAAGCGCGTGATCGTGATGTTCGCGGGCCCGTTCATGAACCTCATCCTGGCCGTCGCGATCTTCCTCGGCGTGATGATGACGTTCGGGGTGCAGACCCAGACCACCACGGTCGGCAAGGTCTCGGACTGTGTCATCCAGCAGAGCGAGAACCGGTCGAAGTGCGCGGCGAGCGACCAGGCCGCGCCCGCCAAGGCCGCCGGGCTCCAGGGCGGCGACAAGATCGTCGCGTTCAACGGCAAGGCGATCGGCGACTGGGCGGCGCTGCAGTCCGACATCCGCTCCAACCCCGGCAAGGACGTCACGCTCACCGTCGAGCGCAAGGGCCAGAAGGTCGACCTGACCGCTCACCTGATCAAGAACCAGGTCAGCAAGACCGACGGCAACGGCGGCTATGTCGAGGGCAAGTACGTGTACGCCGGCTTCCTCGGCTTCACGCCCGCCTCCGGCATCGTCCAGCAGTCGTTCGGCCAGTCCGTGAACCGCATGGGCGACATGATGCAGAACGGCGTCGAGTCGCTGGTCTCGCTGCCCGGCAAGATCCCCGACCTGTGGAACGCGGCCTTCGGCGACGGCCCGCGCAAGGCGGACTCCCCGATGGGCGTGGTCGGCGCGGCCCGTATCGGCGGTGATGTCTTCACCCTCGACATCCCGGCATCGCAGCAGGTCGCGATGATGCTGCTGCTGGTCGCGGGCTTCAACCTCTCCCTGTTCCTGTTCAACATGCTTCCGCTGCTCCCGCTCGACGGCGGTCACATCGCGGGCGCGCTGTGGGAGTCGCTGCGGCGGAACGCGGCGAAGGTGCTGAGGCGGCCGGACCCGGGCCCGTTCGATGTGGCGAAGCTGATGCCGGTGGCCTATGTGGTGGCCGGAATCTTCGTCTGCTTCACGATCCTCGTCCTCATCGCGGACGTTGTTAACCCGGTGAAAATCTCCTAGACGGTCTCTTGGCGGGACACCGTTCGTGGCGGCCGGGCACCCTGGGTGTCCGGCCGCCATCCGTTGGATGGGTTTAGGGGCGTGATGTGCTCGGGCGTGCGCCGGTGCCGTAATCTCGGAGCCTGGAGCCCACGATTCCGGGACCTTGATCCACAACTTGGGGTTGCACAGCAGATGACTGCGATTTCTCTCGGCATGCCGTCCGTTCCGACCAAGCTCGCCGAGCGTCGGAAGAGCCGGCAGATCCAGGTCGGAACCGTGGCCGTGGGTGGAGACGCACCCGTCTCGGTGCAGTCGATGACGACCACGCGTACGTCGGACATCGGTGCCACGCTGCAGCAGATCGCCGAGCTGACGGCCTCCGGTTGCCAGATCGTGCGGGTGGCGTGCCCGACCCAGGACGACGCCGACGCGCTCGCCACGATCGCCCGAAAGTCCCAGATCCCGGTCATCGCGGACATCCACTTCCAGCCGAAGTACGTCTTCGCGGCGATCAACGCGGGCTGCGCGGCCGTCCGGGTGAACCCCGGCAACATCAAGCAGTTCGACGACCAGGTCAAGGAGATCGCGCGGGCCGCGAAGGACACCGGCACCCCGATCCGGATCGGCGTCAACGCGGGCTCGCTCGACAAGCGGCTCCTCCAGAAGTACGGCAAGGCGACCCCCGAGGCGCTCGTCGAGTCCGCCCTCTGGGAGGCGTCCCTCTTCGAGGAGCACGACTTCCGGGACATCAAGATCTCGGTCAAGCACAACGACCCGGTGGTCATGGTCAACGCGTACCGCCAGCTGGCGGCGGCGTGCGACTACCCGCTGCACCTCGGTGTGACGGAGGCGGGGCCCGCCTTCCAGGGCACGATCAAGTCGGCGGTGGCGTTCGGAGCGCTGCTCTCCGAGGGCATCGGCGACACGATCCGGGTGTCCCTGTCGGCGCCGCCCGCCGAGGAGGTCAAGGTCGGTCTCCAGATCCTGGAGTCGCTGAACCTCAAGCAGCGGGGCCTGGAGATCGTCTCCTGCCCGTCCTGCGGGCGTGCCCAGGTCGACGTGTACAAGCTGGCGGAAGAGGTCACCGCCGGTCTCACCGGCATGGAGGTCCCGCTCCGCGTCGCCGTCATGGGCTGCGTCGTGAACGGTCCGGGCGAGGCCCGCGAGGCCGACCTCGGCGTCGCCTCCGGCAATGGCAAGGGGCAGATCTTCGTCAAGGGCGAGGTCATCAAGACGGTCCCCGAGTCGAAGATCGTCGAGACGCTCATCGAGGAAGCGATGAAGCTCGCCGAGCAGATGGAGGCCGCCGGCATCGCCTCCGGCGAGCCTTCGGTATCGGTGACGGACTGACCCACGGGCGAAACCCCGGTTTCTCGCCCCCGCCGCCCCTACCCGTCCCATCCCAACCCGGGGGCTCCGCCCCCAGTCCCCCCGCATCGGCCTGAACGGCCTCGCCCTCAAACGCCGGACAGGCTAAAGGCCAAGCAGGGTTTCCGGGGCGCAGCCCCGCCTTCAGGGGCGCGAGGAACTGCGCGCCCGGCCCCCGTGCCCCCGCAGTCGAACGATTCCGGGCGGCCGGGGTCTTCGGGGCGCAGCCCCGCCTGAAGGGGCGCGGGGAACTGCGCGCCCGGCGGTCGCGCACCCGCAGACGGGCAACTCGGGGCGGCCGGGGTTTTCGGGGCGCAGCCCCGCCTTCAGGGGCGCGAGGAACTGCGCGCCCGGCCCCCGTGCCCCCGCAGTCGAACGATTCCGGGCGGCCGGGGTCTTCGGGGCGCAGCCCCGCCTCAAGGGGCGCGAGGAACTGCGCGCCCGGCCCGTCGCGCACCCGCAGACGGACAACTCGGGGCGGCCGGGGTCTTCGGGGCGCAGCCCCGCCTGAAGGGGCGCGGGGAACTGCGCGCCCAGCCCGTCGCGCAGCCGCAGACAGGCAACCCGGGGCACGTGGGGTTTTCGGGGCGCAGACCCGTCCGTGGGGCGCGGGAAACTTCGCGAACCGTTGTCACCGGCCCGCGGCCGAAGCCCAGGCCGGTACAAGGGGCGGCGAGCCACAACCTCGCCAGGTACAGTGCGGAGATCAGCAGACCGTATGGTGAGGCCCCCGCACGTGTTGACCCAGACCACCACCAGGGTCCTCGAACCGAGTGACCTGGACGCCGCGCTCGCCGTCCTCGACCGCGACCCGGTCGCGAACGCATTCGTCGCGTCCCGGGTACAGGTCGCGGGCCTCGACCCCTGGCGGCTCGGCGGCGAGATGTGGGGCTGGTACGAGGACGGCATGCTGCGGTCCCTCTGCTACGCGGGCGCCAACCTGGTCCCGATCTGCGCCACCCCCCGCGCCGTCCGCGGCTTCGCGGACCGGGCGCGCAGGGCCGGCCGCCGCTGCTCCTCGATCGTCGGCCCCGTCGAGGCCACCGCCCAGCTGTGGCGGCTGCTCGAACCCAGCTGGGGCCCGGCCCGCGAGGTCCGCGCCCACCAGCCCCTGATGGTCACCGACCGCCTCCCCGCCGACATCGCCCCGGATCCGTACGTCCGCCGCATCCGCAAGGACGAGATGGAAACGATCATGCCGGCGTGCGTGGCGATGTTCACCGAGGAGGTGGGCGTCTCACCGCTCGCCGGTGACGGCGGCCTGCTCTACCAGGCGCGGGTCGCCGAACTCGTCGGCACCGGCCGCTCGTTCGCCCGTATCGACCAGAACGGCAAGGTCGTCTTCAAGGCCGAGATCGGCGCCGCCACCCGGCAGGCCTGCCAGGTCCAGGGGGTGTGGGTCGCCCCCGAGTACCGGGGACAGGGGCTGGCGGCCCCGGGTATGGCGGCCGTCATGCGCTACGCCCTCGCCGACGTCGCCCCGCTCGTCAGCCTCTACGTCAACGACTTCAACACCCCGGCCCGGGCGACGTACCACCGCGTCGGCTTCCAGGAGATCGGCGCGTTCATGAGCGTGCTGTTCTAGGGTCGGCAGGGGCCAGGGGGACTCCTCGACCGGCCTCGGGCCGACTCCCGATCGCCCCCCGGCCCACCCGCACCCGACACAACCCCCCGTAGTCCCGGCGCAATCCGGCGAAGCGCCCGGGTAGTCTCCCCGGCATGCTGCGCTTTCCCGGTCAGGGCCCCCGCAACCCCGACGACGTGGTCGTCGGCCCGCTGGATCTCGCGGCGCGCGTCGACGAGGCGCTCGCCGTGCAGGCCCTGGCCTTCGGGCTCGGCGCCGACGAGGTCGCCGTACGTCGGCAGATCGTGCTGCGGCACCTCACCTACCCGGGAGCCCGCGCACTCGGCGCGACGACGGTCGGCGGACGGCTCGTCGGCTTCGTCTACGGCATGCCCAACGACCGCACCCACTGGTGGTCCACCGTCGTGGAACCGTATCTGCGCGCCCAGGGACGCGACGCCTGGCTCGACCACTCCTTCGTGATCACCGAACTGCACGTCCACCCGCACTACCAGAACCACGGCGTGGGCCGGTCCCTGATCACCGGCATCACGGACAGTGCCACCGAACCCCGCTCGATCCTCTCCGCCATCGACACCGACAGCCCGGCCCGCGGCCTCTACCACTCGCTCGGGTACGAGGACCTCGCGCGGCAGGTTCTCTTCCCCAGCGCACCCAAGCCGTACGCCGTCATGGGAGCTCCGCTGCCCCTGCGCAGGCGCTGAGCGCCTGCGTCCGCCACCCCGGCCGGGCGCCAATCGATTTCCACCGGGATGGGCCGCCCGGCTAACCTCCTAGCCATCACCCTTACGCAGCAGGAGTCGAGAATCATGGCCCAGGTCCAGCGCATGTCCCGTTTGATGGTCAAGACACTGCGTGACGACCCGGCGGACGCCGAGACGCTCAACCACAAGCTGCTCGTCCGCGCCGGCTACGTCCGCCGCAACTCCGCCGGCATCTGGACCTGGCTGCCGCTCGGCAAGAAGGTCCTCGACAACATCTCCCGGGTCGTACGCGAGGAGATGGACGCCATCGGGGCGCAGGAGGTCCTCCTGCCGGCCCTGCTGCCCAAGGAGCCCTACGAGGCCTCGTCCCGCTGGGAGGAGTACGGCGACCTCCTCTTCCGTCTGAAGGACCGCAAGGGCGGCGAGTACCTGCTCGGCCCGACCCACGAGGAGATCTTCACGCTCATCGTGAAGGACCAGGTCGCGTCCTACAAGGACCTGCCGGTCATGCTGTACCAGATCCAGACGAAGTACCGTGACGAGGCCCGCCCGCGCTCCGGAGTGCTGCGTGGCCGCGAGTTTCAGATGAAGGACTCGTACTCCTTCGACACGACGGACGAGGGCCTCGCGCAGTCGTACGCGCTGCACCGCGCCGCCTACCAGAAGATCTTCGCCCGCCTGGGCCTGGACTACCGCATCGTGTCGGCCGTCTCGGGCGCCATGGGCGGCTCGGCGTCCGAGGAGTTCCTCGCCCCCGCCGCGGCCGGTGAGGACACCTTCGTGGACTGCCCGTCCTGCGACTACGCGGCCAACACGGAGGCCGTCACCTTCGCCCTGAAGCCGGTGGACGGCTCCGGCGTCGGCCCGGTCGAGGAGCTGGACACCCCCGACACCCCCACCATCGAGACGCTCGCCGCGCACCTCGGCGTCCCGGCCTCAGCCACCCTCAAGAACCTCCTGGTCAAGGTCGACGGCGAGATCGTCGCCGTGGGCGTCCCCGGCAACCGCGAGGTCGACCTCGGCAAGCTGGGCGAGCACCTCGCCCCCGCCGTCGTCGAACTCGTCACCGCCGAGGACTTCGAGGGCCGCGGCGACCTCGTGCGCGGCTACGTCGGCCCGCAGGGCCTGGAGAAGGTCCGCTACATCGCCGACCCGCGGGTGGCCCCCGGCACGGCCTGGATCACCGGCGCCAACAAGACCAACACGCACGCGAAGAACGTCGTGGCCGGCCGCGACTTCGAGGTCGACGACTACCTGGACGTCGTCGTGGTGGAAGAGGGCGACCCGTGCCCCAAGTGCGGCACCGGCCTCAAGCTGGACCGCGCCATCGAGATCGGCCACATCTTCCAGCTCGGCCGCAAGTACGCCGACACCTTCCAGCTCGACGTCCTCGGCCAGCAGGGCAAGCCGGTCCGCGTGACCATGGGCTCGTACGGCATCGGTGTCTCCCGCGCGGTCGCGGCGCTCGCCGAGCAGTCGGCCGACGAGCAGGGGCTGTGCTGGCCCAAGGAGATCGCTCCCGCCGACGTCCACGTCGTCGCCGCCGGCAAGGCCCTGCAGACCGAGCTGGCCCTCGACGTGTCGGAGAAGCTCGGCGCGGCGGGTGTACGCGTCCTCGTGGACGACCGCGCCGGGGTCTCGCCGGGCGTGAAGTTCACGGACGCCGAGCTCATCGGCGTACCGAAGATCCTGGTGGCCGGGCGCCGCTCGGCCGAGGGCGTCCTCGAGCTGAAGGACCGCCGCACCGGCGAGCGCGAGGAACTGACCGTGGACGAGGCGATCGCCCGCCTGGCGGCCGAGTAGCCAAACTGCTTGAAGTCTGAAATCAAAGACGTCTCTCAGAGACTTCTTCCGAGGCGTACGGCTGCCTCACAGACTTTCCTCAGGCTGCTCCCCGACCGTAGGACGTGACACAGCGTCATTCGGAGGGGAGCAGCCATGACAGGCAGCGAGCGGGGGGCCGCCGCGGCGGTCCGCAGAGGAGCACGGCGTACGGCAGCCGCCGCGGCGGCGGTCACGCTGGCGGCGGCGGCCGGGGTCTTCGCCCTGGTCGGCACGATGCAGGCGGACGCGGACACGACGGCGAGCGGCAGTACGACGAGCACGGGTTCGTCGAGTTCGAGCAGCGGCACGGACTCCTCGGCGACCACCTCATCCATGTCATCCGCTTCGTCTTCTACGTCATCGACGTCATCCACCTCGTCTGCGCCGAGTTCCTCCTCGGACTCGACCCTCCAGTCGCCGTCCGCCGCTCCCACAACCTCCAGCGATGGCTCGGCCGACTCCACGTCGGGGGCGTCGTGACGGCCACTGCGACCCGCCGCACCACGGCCGCCGCCGACTGGCGCGCCCTCGGCACCAGCGTCCGACTGGTCACCACCGACCCGGCCCTGCTGGACTCCTGCAACCTGCTGCTCGCCCGGCACCTCGCCGAGGTCGACGCCGCGTGCAGCCGGTTCCGTCCGGACTCGGAGCTGGTGGCCCTCGACCAGGCGCGGGGCCGCCCGGTCAGGGTCAGCCCGCTGCTCGCCGAGGCACTGGCCGTCGCCCTGCGCGCCGCCGCCGCGACCGACGGGGCCGTCGATCCCACGGTCGGCTCGGCCATCGGCGCCCTCGGCTACGACCGTGACTTCCGGCTGGTCCCGGACGACGGCCGCCCGATCCGGCTCACCGTCCGAGCGGTCCCGGGCTGGCGCGCGGTCACCCTGGACCGCGCGACCGACACGGTCACGGTCCCGGCCGGGGTCCGCCTCGACCTGGGCGCCACGGCCAAGGCATGGGCCGCCGACAAGGCCGCCGACCTGCTCGCCGAGGCGGCGGGCTGCGGAGTCCTGGTGAGCCTCGGCGGCGACACGGCCGTGGCCGGCGAACCCCCGGCGGGCGGCTGGCGCATCCGCGTCCAGGACGTCACCGGCCCGGTCGACGAGACACCCGCGCCGGGCACGTACGCCACGGTCGCCATCCGCAGCGGCGGCCTCGCGACCTCCGGCACGACGGCCCGGCGCTGGCGCCGGGGCGTCCACGACCTCCACCACATCGTCGACCCGTACACCGGCCTGCCCGCCCAGACCCCCTGGCGCACGGTCTCCGTGGCCGCCGCGACCTGCGCGGACGCCAACGCGGCCGGCACGGCGGCCCTGGTC
Source organism: Streptomyces sp. NPDC107454 (assembly GCF_055582885.1). Classification (NCBI taxonomy): domain Bacteria; kingdom Bacillati; phylum Actinomycetota; class Actinomycetes; order Kitasatosporales; family Streptomycetaceae; genus Streptomyces; species Streptomyces sp. NPDC107454. The sequence goes on from NZ_JBVJPA010000011.1 coordinate 356,144, forward strand.
AAGGGCGAGGGCGCGCAACGGTGGCTGGCAGGGCTCGGCCTGCCCGCACGTCTGGTGGCGAACGACGGCACCGTGGTGACGACGCCGGGCTGGCCGGCTTCCGCCCCGGCCTGGTCCGGACCCGAGGCCGCCGCATGAGCGACCCCTCCCTCCTCTGGTACGCCAACAGAGCGACCGGCGCGGTCAGCCTGGTCCTGTTCACCGTCGTCGTTCTCCTGGGCATCGCCGTACGCCTGCGCGGCAGACTCCCCGGCCTCCCGAGGTTCGGCACGGTCCAGCTGCACCGCACCCTCTCCCTCTCCGCCCTCGTCTTCCTGGCCCTGCACATCACGGCCGCGGTCGTCGACAGCTATGTGAGCATCAGCCTCCTCGACGTCCTCGTCCCGTTCGCCTCCACCTACGAACCCCTTTGGCTGGGCCTCGGCACAGTGGCCCTCGATCTGATGCTCGCGGTACTGATCACCAGCCTGCTCCGCGCCCGCATCGGGCACCGCGCCTGGCGTGCCCTCCACTGGCTGGCCTGGGCCTCCTGGCCGATCGCGCTCCTCCACGGCATCGGCATCGGCACGGACACCGGCTCTGGCTGGATGCTGTGGCTGACGATCTCCTGTGTGGCCGCGGTCCTCACGGCCCTCGGCATCCGCGTCGCCCACGCGGCCCGCGCCTCCGGGCGAACCCCGTCCACCCTGCTCCGTACGGCCGAAGCCCGTACGCCCGAAGGAGCCCGCCCATGACCGCGACCAGGACCGTGACTGCGGCTGTGACGACGACCATGGCCACCACCTCCACGGACATCTACATGCCACCGCGCCTGCTCGCCCCCGGCGGCGCCCCGGCCGGCTTCACCACCCACGAGCAGCGCTACGGACCCGTGGCGCACGGCGACCCGGCCCAACTGCTGCGCACGCTCGCCGAGTCCGGGCTCACCGGCCGCGGCGGCGCCGCCTTCCCCACGTACCGCAAGCTGGTCTCGGTCGCCGAGGCGGGCCGCCGCACCGGTCGCACCCCGGTCGTCGTCGCCAACGGCGCGGAGGGCGAGCCCGCGAGCGCGAAGGACAAGACCCTGCTGCGACTGTCGCCCCACCTCGTCCTGGACGGGCTGCAGTTGGTGGCCGAGGCGGTCGGCGCGGGGGAGGCGTATCTTGCGGTCGAGGACCACGCCACGCCCCTCGAAGCGGCGCTCGCCGAGCGACGTGACCCGCTGCGGGTGCGCACCGTACGCGTCCCGAAGCGCTTCCTGTCCGGCCAGTCCTCGGCCCTCACCCAGCACGTCTCCGGACACGCGGCCCTGCCGCGCCACCAACGGCCCCCGGTGCGCGAGCAGGGCGCGCACCGCGCGCCGACGCTCGTCCAGAACGTCGAGACGCTCGCCCACCTCGCCCTGATCGCCCGCTACGGCGCCGACTGGTTCCGCTCGGTGGGAACCCCGGCCGAACCGGGCAGCGCCCTGTGCACGGTGCATGTGCCAGGCCGCGAGGTACGGGTCGTCGAAGCCCCCTTCGGCATGCCGCTGCGCCGTCTCCTTCCACTCGACGGCATCGTCGCGGTCCTGGTCGGCGGCTACCACGGCACCTGGCTCCCGGCCGCAGACGCCGCGACCCGCACGCTGACCGTCTCCGACCTCGGCGCGGGCGTCCTCGCCGCGCTGCCCCTGAACCGCTGCGGCCTCGCCGAGACCGCCCGTGTGCTGCGCCATCTGGCCCTCGAATCGGCGGGCCAGTGCGGACCCTGCCTCAACGGTCTGCCCCGTATCGCCGCCGCCTTCCAGACCCTGGCCGCGCCGGGGCCGCAGGGCGGCACCCGCGAGGACATCGCCCGTTGGGCCGGGCTCGTCGAAGGCCGCGGCGCCTGCCATCACCCCGACGGCACGGTCCGCCTGGTGCGCAGCGCACTCGCGACCTTCGCCGCCGAACTCGACGCGCACGCCGCGGGACACTGCACGGCGACCGACCACTCCCCGCTGCTGCCCGTCCCCGCGAACAGGAACTGACATGGCCCGCCACGCCCACCGCACCGACCGTGCGGACCGCACGCACCGCCTGGATGTCGACTGGACCGCCTGTCAGGGCCACGGCCTGTGCGCGGAACTGCTCCCCGAACACATCACGCTCGACGAGTGGGGCTACCCGCTCCTGGGCGAGGCACCCCTTCCACCCGCCACCCTGAAACGCGCCCGCAGAGCCGCCGCCGACTGCCCGGTACTGGCCCTCAAACTCGCCACCGCACAGGGAAGTTAGGGGTCCGGGCGGTCAGAGCCAGCTCGCGAACTCCAGCAACAGCTCCGCGTCCTGCGGCCGCCCGACCCGCCCCGCCCGTACGCCGGACTCGACCGCCCGGAACAACGTCCAGCCCCGCAGCCGCTCCTGGTCCACCTCCAGGGACTCGGCGAGCCGCTTCACCCGCCGCCGTGTGATCGACGACCCCGAGGGGGACGCGATCAGGTCCTCGACCCGGTCCCGGACCAGCCGGGCCAGGTCGAAGGCGCACTCGCCGACCACCGGGTCCGGGCCCACGGCCAGCCAGGGCATGCGCTCACCGGCAAGCACCTTGCTCTGCCGGAAGGTGCCGTGCAGCAGCCGTTCCTCGGGCGGTCCGACGAGGAGTTCCTCGCGGGCCGCGAGCGCCGCGTCGACCAGTGGCGCGACCTCGGTGTCGACGCTCGCCGCCGCCCGCATCGCCTCGGCCTGCCGCCCGGTCCGCTCGGCGACGGTCTCGAAGACATGGGTGGCGGGCGGTTCGACCCACAGCCGCCGCAGCGTCCCGGCGGCCTCCAACAGGGCCTTCGCCTCCGGCAGCGAACGCACGGACAGATCGGGACGCAAGCGCTCCAACAGCAGTACGCCGTGGGTGTCGCCCTGCGCGTCCGCGGGGTTGAGGAGCTGTACGGCACCCCGTCCGTCCCAGTGGGCGAGCGCCGCCCGCTCGCTCTCCGGACGGGCCCGTGGCGGCGCCAGCTTCAGCACGGCGGGCGTCCCGTCGGCCTGCCGGACGAGCAGGACGAGGCTGCTGCGACCGCCGGGTGCCTGCACCCGCTCCACGGTCAACTCGCGTAGATCGACGGCCTGTTGCGCCAGCACGGGCAGCCTGTCCAGCCACTCGCCCGTCCCGTTGGACCCGCCGGATCCGTTGGACCCGCTCCGCTGCGTCTCGCCGAGTGCCCGTACCAGGCGCCGCGGCGGTTCGAAGGCCATGCGCGAATCCATTGCGCGAAGTGTTCCTTTCCAGCTGGTCCAGGTCGTCCAAGTCGTCCGGGTCGTCCGGGTCGTCTTGTCCGGGCCGTCAGGGGCGCGTCACGAGGGCGACGGCGTCGCCGCGGCAGGGGTGGCCGAGGCGGCCGCACGCTCGGCGAGACCAGGGAAGGCTACGCTCTCGCCGCGCCAGCGCACCGCCCGCACTGCCGCCTCCCGCAGCGCCTCGGCGGCCGAGCGCCGCCGATCGCCCGAGGAGGCGCGTACGAGGTCGGAGTACACCCCGGCCACGCGTTCCTCCAAATCGGCGGCGAGCTGGACGGCCGCGGCGGCGTCCTTCACGTCGAACGGCAGCGCGTACGCCGCCGCGGAAACCGCCGGCTTGCCCCCCAGGTCCCGTACGGCGCGCGCGAGTTCGTCGCGCCGCGCCCGATGGGCGTCGTACGCCGACCGGGCCTCGCCCCGGCGTGCCTGGTCGATCCTGCCGCCGACGACTCCGTACCCGTAGACGGCGGCGTGCTCCGCGGCGAGAGCGGCCTGCAACGCGCCGAGCTCGGCCTGCTCGGCGTCCTTGGTGCTTTTCGTGTCCTCGGTTGTGCTCACTTGGCACCCTCCGTCAGCAGGAACGCGTGTGCGGCTCCGGCCGCGGCCACCGAGGCGAGCAGCCTGGCCAGCTCGCCCGGGACCGTCAGCAGGGCCTTCGTCCGCTGGTCGGCCAGGGCGCGCTCGGCGGTCGCGAGGTCGGCGAGGGCGTCCTTCTCCTGGGCGGGCACGGTGGGGGAGGAGCTGGGGTGCGCAGAAGCAGAAGCAGAAGCAGAAGCAGAAGCAGAAGCGGAAGCGGAAGCCGAGGGCGAGCCGGAGGGCCGGCTGCCGGCGGTGCCGCTGCCCCCGAACGCCTGCATGTGCCGTACGACCTCCGCCCGCAGTGGCTTCAGCCGGGCCGCCAGCGGGGGATGGGCGGTGATCACGGCGGCGTAGCGCGCCGCGAGCGACTCGCTGTCGCGGGCCGCACGTGCGCGTGCGAGGTCCGCGGCCGAGGGGCTGTGGACCGTGGATTCGGTGGACGGCTCGGGGGCGGAACAGCCCACGAGCACGAAGGCGCCCGCGGCGGAGGCGAGCAGGCTCCTTCGGCGCGGCCCCGAGGGGGTACGCGGCGGCAGGGTGAACGGCACGGCAGACGTCCTCGGAAGGCTCGTACGAAAGGGAGGGCGGCACGCCCGTGATCACGGTACCCGTGCCCCACGCGATCGACCCCCATGGGCTCGCCACCGCCGCTCGGCCCCGGACTCGGCCGGTGCGCGGTTCCCCGCGCGCCTCGGGAGAGCCCCGTCGGGAGCGGCAGACGGTGGACGGCAACACCCTCCGCGACCGGATACCCTTTGACCAGACACACGACCAACCCACAACAGCACACGCGGCCGAGGAGTCACCCGGATGAGCACCACCCAGAGCGAGAGGCTGCGAGTACTGCTGGAACCGCTCGTCAGCTCTCAGGGACTCGACCTCGAAGAGGTCGAAGTGGACTCGGTCGGACGCAAGCGTGTGCTGCGTGTAGTCGTCGATTCGGACGAAGGCGCCGATCTGGACGCGATCGCCGATGTGAGCCGCGCGCTCTCGGCGAAGCTCGACGAGACGGACGCGATGGGCGAGGGCGAGTACACCCTCGAGGTCGGAACCCCCGGTGCCGAGCGTGAGCTGAAGGAGCACCGTCACTACGTACGCGCCACGGACCGCCTGGTGAAGTTCCAGCTGGGAGACGGCGGCGAGTTGGTCGCGAGAATCCTCGACGTGGACGAAGAGGGAGTCGATGTCGAGGTGCCGGGCGTGAAGGGGCGCAAGCCCACCGCCAAGCGGCTCGTCTTCCAAGACATCGCCAAGGCCCGCGTCCAGGTCGAGTTCAACCGTAAGAACAAGAACGAAGAGAACGCAGAGGAGGCGTAGCCGTGGACATCGACATGAGTGCCCTGCGGGGCTTGGTACGGGAGAAGGAGATCTCCTTCGACCTGCTGGTCGAGGCGATCGAGTCGGCCCTCCTCATCGCCTACCACCGCACCGAGGGAAGCCGCCGCCACGCGCGCGTCAAGCTCGACCGGGAGACCGGCCACGTGACCGTGTGGGCGAAGGAGGACCCCGAGGACCTGGAGGAGGGGCAGGAGGCACGCGAGTTCGACGACACCCCGTCGGGGTTCGGCCGGATCGCCGCGACCACCGCCAAGCAGGTCATCCTGCAGCGCCTGCGGGACGCCGAGGACGACGCGACGCTCGGTGAGTACGCCGGGCGTGAGGGCGACATCGTCACGGGTGTCGTGCAGCAGGGGCGCGACCCCAAGAACGTGCTCGTCGACATCGGCAAGCTGGAGGCCATCCTGCCGGTGCAGGAGCAGGTCCCAGGAGAGACGTATCAGCACGGGCTGCGGCTGCGCTCGTACGTCGTTCGGGTGGCGAAGGGCGTACGCGGTCCGTCCGTCACCCTGTCGCGCACGCACCCCAATCTGGTGAAGAAGCTCTTCGCGCTGGAGGTTCCGGAGATCGCCGACGGGTCCGTCGAGATCTCCGCGATCGCACGCGAGGCCGGTCACCGTACGAAGATCGCCGTCCGGTCCACCCGTTCGGGTCTGAACGCCAAGGGTGCCTGCATCGGCCCCATGGGCGGCCGGGTGCGCAACGTGATGGCCGAGCTGAACGGCGAGAAGATCGACATCGTCGACTGGTCGGACGACCCGGCCGAGATGGTGGCGAACGCGCTCTCCCCGGCCCGCGTCTCCAGGGTCGAGGTCGTGGACCTCGCGGCCCGCTCCGCGCGCGTGACCGTCCCGGACTACCAGCTGTCGCTGGCGATCGGCAAGGAGGGCCAGAACGCCCGCCTCGCGGCCCGCCTCACCGGCTGGCGCATCGACATCCGTCCGGACACCGAGCAGCCGTCCGACGAGACCGCTCGGCGCGGCGCGGACCAGCACCGGGAATAGTTCTGAGCCGTAGGTGGCTTAGATCACGTCAGTTCTATGCGCGGCAACTGTTCGATTCTTGCCCCAAAGGGGTGAGGTCGGTGCGGGGAGGTAGACTTAAGGGTGTCTGGCCGGACGCGAGCCCGCGCATGCCCTGAACGCACCTGTGTGGGGTGCCGGGAGCGAGCGGCCAAGACTGATCTGCTGCGGACCGTGGCGGTCGAGGGCGAATGCGTCCCCGATCATCGCGGTACGCTGCCCGGCCGGGGCGCTTATGTGCACCCCGCCCTGGTCTGTTTCGACCTGGCGGTACGCCGCCGGGCGTTCCCAAGGGCGCTGCGTGCCCCGGGACCGCTCGACACAGCGGCGTTGCGCCTCTACGTCGAGCAGGCAACACCGTAAGGAGCGTCGTACGGAACCCCCGTGCGGCCCTGGTACCCCGCGAGTTGGAAGTAGGTCGAGATTGCGATGAGCACTCGATGAGCACGCGATGAGTACGCCCATGAAGTAGCGACGGTCCGGACGCAACCCGGACCTAAAAGGAGCGAAGTGGCTAAGGTCCGGGTATACGAACTCGCCAAGGAGTTCGGGGTTGAGAGCAAGGTCGTCATGGCCAAGCTCCAAGAGCTCGGTGAATTCGTCCGTTCGGCGTCCTCGACGATCGAGGCGCCCGTTGTACGCAAACTGACTGACGCCCTGCAGCAGGGCAGCGGTGGCGGCAAGCCCGCCCCCGCACGTAAGGCTGCCCCGGCGAAGCCGGGTGCCCCCTCTCCGGCGCAGGCTGCCCGTCCGGCCGCCCCGCGCCCGCCGGCCCCGAAGCCGGCCGTGGCCGAGCGTCCCGCCGCTGCTCCGGCAGCTCCGGTGGCTCCCGTCACCCCGGCTGCCGCAGGTCCGCGCCCGACCCCGGGTCCCAAGCCCGCCCCGAAGCCCGCTCCGGCGGCTCCGGCTCCGGTCGCGGCCGAGTTCACCGCGCCCCCGTCGGCTCCCGCGGCTCCCGCCGCAGGTCCCCGTCCGGGCGCCCCGCGTCCCGCAGGCCAGGCCCCGCGTCCCGGCGGTGCCCGCCCGGCCGGTGGTCCCGGCCAGGGTGGTCAGGGTCGCGGCGACCGTCCCGAGCGCGGCGACCGTCAGGGCGCCCCGCGTCCCGGCGGCCAGGCCCCGCGTCCCGGCGCTCGTCCGGCCGGCCCGCGTCCGGGCAACAACCCGTTCACCTCTGGTGGCTCCACCGGCATGGCGCGCCCGCAGGCGCCCCGTCCGGGCGGTGCCCCGCGTCCCGGTGGTGACCGTCCCGGCGGCGCTCCGCGTCCGCAGGGCGCGGGTCAGGACCGTGGTCCCCGTCCCCAGGGCGGTCCCGGCGGCGCTCCGCGCCCGCAGGGCGGTCCGGGCGGTGCCCGTCCGACTCCGGGCGGCATGCCTCGTCCGCAGGGCGGCGCTCCGCGTCCCGGCGGTGGCCCCGCCGGTAACCGTCCCAACCCCGGCATGATGCCGCAGCGTCCCGCTGCGGGCAGTCCGCGTCCCGGCGGTGGCCCCGGTGGCCGCGGTCCCGGTGGCGGCGGCGGTCGTCCCGGTGGTCCCGGTGGCGGCGGCGGTCGTCCGGGTGGCGGCGGCTTCGCCGGTCGTCCCGGTGGCGGCGGTGGCGGTTTCGCCGGTCGTCCGGCCGGTCCCGGCGGTGGCGGCGGCGGTTTCGCCGGTCGTCCCGGTGGTCCCGGTGGTGGCGGCGGTGGCCGTCCCGGCTTCGGCGGTCGTCCGGGTGGTCCCGGTGGCCGTGGTGGCACGCAGGGTGCGTTCGGCCGTCCCGGCGGTCCGGCGCGTCGTGGTCGCAAGTCGAAGCGGCAGAGGCGCCAGGAGTACGAGGCCATGCAGGCCCCGTCGGTCGGCGGCGTGATGCTGCCTCGCGGCAACGGACAGTCCGTCCGCCTGTCGCGCGGTGCGTCCCTCACCGACTTCGCGGAGAAGATCGGCGCCAACCCGGCGTCGCTCGTCGGCGTGATGATGAACCTCGGCGAGATGGTCACTGCCACGCAGTCCGTCTCCGACGAGACGCTGAAGCTCCTCGCGGACGAGATGAACTTCGTCCTCGAGATCGTCAGCCCCGAGGAGGAGGACCGCGAGCTGCTCGAGTCCTTCGACATCGAGTTCGGTGAGGACGAGGGTGGCGAGGAGTTCCTCGTCGCGCGTCCGCCGGTCGTGACCGTCATGGGTCACGTCGACCACGGTAAGACCCGCCTTCTCGACACCATCCGCAAGACGAACGTCGTCGCGGGCGAGGCCGGCGGTATCACCCAGCACATCGGTGCGTACCAGGTCACGACTCAGGTCAACGACGAAGAGCGCAGGATCACCTTCATCGACACCCCGGGTCACGAGGCGTTCACCGCCATGCGTGCCCGTGGTGCGAAGTCGACCGACATCGCGATCCTCGTGGTGGCGGCCAACGACGGTGTGATGCCCCAGACGATCGAGGCGCTGAACCACGCCAAGGCGGCCGACGTGCCGATCGTGGTCGCGGTCAACAAGATCGACGTCGAGGGTGCCGACCCGACCAAGGTGCGCGGTCAGCTCACCGAGTTCGGTCTGGTGGCCGAGGAGTACGGCGGCGACACGATGTTCGTCGACATCTCCGCCAAGCAGGGCCTCAACATCGAGGAGCTGCTGGAGGCCGTGGTCCTGACCGCGGACGCCTCGCTCGACCTGCGGGCCAACCCGGAGCAGGACGCGCAGGGCATCGCGATCGAGTCCCACCTCGACCGTGGCCGCGGCGCCGTCGCGACCGTCCTGGTCCAGCGAGGCACCCTGCGGGTCGGCGACACCATGGTGGTCGGCGACGCGTACGGCCGTGTCCGCGCGATGCTCGACGACAAGGGCGAGAACGTGGAAGAGGCGGGTCCCTCGACCCCGGTCCTCGTCCTCGGTCTCACCAACGTCCCGGGCGCCGGCGACAACTTCCTGGTTGTCGACGAGGACCGCACGGCGCGTCAGATCGCCGAGAAGCGCGCGGCGCGTGAGCGCAACGCCAACTTCGCCCGCCGGGGTGTCCGGTTCTCCCTGGAGAACCTGGACGAGGCCCTCAAGGCCGGTCTGGTGCAGGAACTCAACCTCATCATCAAGGGCGACGCGTCCGGTTCGGTGGAGGCTCTCGAGTCCTCGCTGCTCCAGCTCGACGTCGGCGACGAGGTCGACATCCGTGTCCTGCACCGCGGTGTGGGTGCGGTCACCGAGTCGGACATCAACCTGGCGACCGGCTCCGACGCGATCGTCATCGGCTTCAACGTCCGCGCTGCGGGCCGCGCGGCGCAGATGGCGGAGCGCGAGGGCGTCGACGTCCGGTACTACTCGGTGATCTACCAGGCCATCGAGGAGATCGAGGCGGCCCTCAAGGGCATGCTCAAGCCGGAGTACGAGGAGGTCGAGCTCGGCACGGCGGAGATCCGCGAGGTCTTCAAGTCGTCCAAGCTGGGCAACATCGCCGGTGTCCTGGTCCGCTCGGGCGAGGTCAAGCGCAACACCAAGGCGCGCCTCGTCCGCGACGGCAAGGTCATCGCGGAGAACCTCAACATCTCCGGGCTGCGTCGCTTCAAGGACGACGTCACCGAGATCCGCGAAGGCTTCGAGGGTGGTATCAACCTCGGAAACTTCAACGACATCAAGGTCGACGACGTCATCGCGACGTACGAGATGCGCGAGAAGCCGCGGGCGTAACGCAGTGGCTCGAGCTGGCCGACGGTGATTACTCATCGTCGGCCAGCTTGCCGTTTGGAAGATCGCGCAGTTCCCCGCGCCCCTTTCAGGGACGCGGGGAACTGCGCGAACGGCCCTCGCCGGTGCGGGGGCGAAACTCCGTCGAGCGAGCCAGGGGTTCGTTGTACGGTTCTGATGTCCCTGCCAAGCGCATTGGCAGGCCATCTATCCCGTACCGGCGGGACATCCGGTTACACATGTATGTGGGGACGCTGTCCTTCGATCTGCTCCTCGGCGATGTGCACTCGCTCAAGGAGAAACGCTCTCTCGTCCGGCCGATCGTCGCTGAACTCCAGCGGAAGTACGCGGTGAGCGTGGCGGAGACGGGCAACCAGGACCTTCATCGCAGGGCCGAGATCGGCCTGGCGGTGGTCTCCGGAGACACCGAGCACCTCACCGACGTACTGGACCGGTGCGAGCGGTTCGTCGCGGCGCGACCGGAGGTGGAGCTGCTGTCGGTACGGCGCAGACTTCATACAGACGAAGACTGACGGAACAAGCAAGGCGAAGAAGGAGACGGACCAGTGGCCGACAACGCGCGTGCCAAGAGGCTGGCGGACCTCATCCGAGAGGTGGTGGCCCAGAAGCTGCAGCGTGGGATCAAGGACCCGCGGCTCGGCACCCATGTCACCATCACGGACACCCGGGTCACCGGGGACCTCCGGGAGGCGACCGTCTTCTACACGGTCTACGGGGACGACGAGGAGCGCGCGGCCGCGGCCGCGGGCCTGGAGAGCGCCAAGGGCGTGCTCCGCTCGGCGGTCGGCGCGGCGGCGGGCGTGAAGTTCACACCGACGCTGACCTTCGTCGCGGACGCCCTGCCGGACACCGCCAAGACGATCGAGGACCTGCTCGACAAGGCGCGGGCCTCGGACGCGAAGGTGCGCGAGGTCTCGGCCGGTGCCACCTTCGCCGGTGACGCGGACCCGTACAAGAAGCCGGGCGAGGACGACGAGACGGACGGCGACGCCGCGGAATGACGCAGAAGACCAAGACGCCCGACGGGCTTGTCATCGTCGACAAGCCGTCGGGCTTCACTTCGCACGACGTGGTCGCCAAGATGCGCGGGATCGCCAGGACCCGCCGCGTCGGACATGCCGGCACCCTCGACCCCATGGCGACGGGCGTGCTCGTCCTCGGCGTCGAGAAGGCGACCAAGCTCCTCGGGCACCTCGCGCTCACCGAGAAGGAGTACCTGGGGACCATCCGGCTCGGCCAGGACACGCTGACGGACGACGCCGAGGGCGACATCACCTCGTCCACCGACGCCTCGCGGGTGACCCGGGAGGCCATCGACGCCGGGGTCGCCAAGCTCACCGGCCGGATCATGCAGGTGCCGTCCAAAGTCAGCGCCATCAAGATCGACGGTGTGCGCTCGTACAAGCGGGCGCGCGAGGGCGAGGACTTCGAGATCCCGGCCCGCCCGGTGACGGTCTCCTCCTTCGCGGTGTACGACATCCGGGACGCCGTGGCCGAGGACGGCACGCCGGTGCTCGACCTGGTCGTCTCCGTGGTCTGCTCGTCCGGGACGTACATCCGGGCGCTCGCCCGGGACCTGGGCGCGGACCTGGGCGTCGGCGGTCACCTCACCGCTCTGCGCCGCACCCGCGTCGGCCCGTACAAGCTCGACTCCGCGCGCACCCTCGACCAGCTCCAGGAGGAGCTGACCGTGATGCCGATCGCCGAGGCCGCCGCGGCCGCGTTCCCGCGCTGGGACGTGGACGCCAAGCGGGCCCGGCTGCTGCTCAACGGCGTACGCCTGGAGATCCCCGAGGAGTACGCGGGGGTCGGCGCGGTGGCCGTGTTCGACGCCGAGGGCCGGTTCCTCGCGCTGGTGGAGGAAGAGAAGGGCAAGGCGAAGAGCCTCGCCGTGTTCGGCTGAGGACGAGGCTGAGGCTGAGGCCGAAGCCCCTTCATGCTCGGGCGCCTGCCCGTGGAGCGGCGGTCACGGGGTTTCGTGCCCGCCGCTCCACGGTCCCCCCTCGGTTCCCCCACCCAAGGGTGTATCCATCCGCCCTGCCCTATTCACCCCTTCGGGCAGGCGCTCGGAGTGAACCGAGGGAGCAGAAGGGGGCGCGTTTCTCGCGTGATCTGTCCCGCTGATCATTTGGCGCCTACCGTCGGAAGAAGGAGCACGGCGGGGAGGTTCGAGCATGGCGGGACGGGGCCCGCGGAGCGGGCACGAGCAGACACCGGACGACGCCCGCCGCGCGCGGGAGGAGACTCTGGTGCGCGTCTGCGACCTGGCCGGACGTCCGCGCGGTACGGGTTTCGTCGCCGACCACCACGGCACGGTGATCACCAGCCACGAGGCCGTCGACGGTCTGGGCCGCCTCGTGCTGCACGCGCCCGGCGGCCGGAGCTGTGTGGTGACCGCCGGCGCCGTGACCCCGCTCCCCGAAACCGATCTGGCGCTCGTACGCACCGAGGGCCTCGGTCTCGACCCGCTGCCCGTCACCGTGCGCGAGCGGGTCGAGACCGGCACGTATGTCCGCATCCCCGCGGGCGGCTGGCGCGAGGCCCGGGTGCTGGGCAGCACCACCGTGACGTACACGGCGACCGATCGCTTCCATCTCCTCGACGAGGCACTGGAGTTGGCGATCGGCACGGCCGGCGCGGACGCGCTCCGGCTGGGCGGCGGGGCGGCCGGGGGGCCGGTCCTCGACGCCGCGACCGGAGCGGTGATCGGAGTGCTCGGCACCGCGCTGCACACCGAGCACCGGGCCGCGGGTTTCGCGGTCCTCCTGCGCACTCCCGGCGTCACGGGTCCGCTCGCCGAACTCCTCGACCGCAACGCCACGACCGTCCCCGCGTACGGGGCCGATCTCAATCCGGCAGGCGTACTCGAACTCACGGCGACCTCGGTGGGCTCGGACGGCCCCGGAGCCGCGACCTCCCCGGGCCTCGACGGCGCGGCACCCGTCACCGTCGAACGGGCCGCCCTCGTAGGGGAGTTCGCGGCCTTCGAGAGCGGCCCGGCCGCCGTCCTCGGACTCGTCGGCCCACCCGGCAGCGGCCGTACGACGGAGCTCGCGGCGCTCGCCGCCCGCCGCACCCGCAGCGCCGAGCCGGCCCCCACACTCTGGCTGCGCGGAGCCGACCTCCTCGCCACGGACACCTCCGTCGCCGACGCGGCCACCAGGGCGCTGGAGCGGGCGGGGCGGATCGTGGCGGCCCCGCAGGAGGGGGCGCACCAGGAACCGGGAGTGCTGCCGCCCGGCGGGTACGACGGAGAGCTCGGCGACATCGGTCCCGACCGGCTGGCCCGGCTGGCACGGGCCGCCGGACGGCCACTGCTGCTCCTGCTCGACGGACCGGAGGAGATGCCGCCCGGCCTCGCCCACCGGCTGCCCGAGTGGACCGCGGGCACGGCCGAGTGGCTGCGGGCGAGCGGGGCGCGGCTCGTCGTCGCCTGCCGCGCCGAGTACTGGGGGCAGGCGGGGACCCTGTTCCCGGCGGAGTCGCTGCACCGGGCCGGCGCCGGCCCGGAGCCGTCGCTTCCGCCCTGCGTCCGGCTGGGCGAGCTGACCGAGGAGGAGGCGCGGCGGCTGCGGTCGCGGGCCGGGATCCCCGAGGACGCGCTGGTGGCCGCCGACGCCCGGCATCCGCTGACGCTGCGGCTGCTGGCGGAGGTGCGCGCCGCGCTCCCGGACCAGCCGACCCGGCCACTCGACCGGGACGAGGTCTTCGCCGCCCATCTGGACCTGATGTGCCTGCGCGTCGCGGTCCGGCTCGCGGCGGCGAACGGACTGCGCGGCACGGCCGTACGAAGGCTCGCAGCCCAGGTCTCCGGCCAGGTGCACGAGGCCGCGCGGCGCTGTCTGGGGCCCGGCCAGGGCCGGCTGGACCGCGTGTCCTTCGAGGCCGTCTTCCCCTGGGGCTCCGCCCCGGGAGGCCGCCCCGGGCGTATCTCCGGCTGGGCCTCCGCCGTCCTCACCGAGGGCCTCCTGGTCCCCGCCGGGAGCGGCTACCGGTTCGCCCACGAGGAGCTCGCCGACTGGATCCAGGGCACCCACCTGGACCTGGACCCGGCCCTGCACGCCCTGGTCCACCGGCGCCGCGAAGCCTGGCGTTCCGAGCGTGTACCGGCCCAGCGCACGCCCGTACGCCCATCCGCCCAGAGCGGATCCGTGCCCGTCCCGCGTCACCGCATCGGCCCCGTCGTGCAGGCCCTCCTCCTGCTGGCCCGGCACCAGGGCGCCGGTGCGCTGGCCCGCCGCCTCGAAGACCTCGTCGAGGCCGTCGAGGACCTGCAGGCGCAGGAGTCGGCCCCGACCGAGGACGGTGGCCCGGCGAGGGACGGTGGCCCGGCCGGAGACGGTTCCCCGACCGCGGACGGCACCTGGTGGGCCACCCACCTCCTCGCCGACGTCCTGGTGCGCGTGCCCGACGCGACCCCGTACACCCGGGTGCTGAGGCTGCTCGCCGAGCGGATCGTGGCGTGGCGGACCGAAGGCCGGGGTGTGCCGGCGGAGTTCGGGCCCTCCTTCTGGGAGGCGCTGTCGTTGCCGGAGGCGGAGCGGTTCGACCTGCTCAGGCGCCTGGTCGTGGTGGACGGGGCGCCGCGACAGACGAGCCCGGCCGAGGGGTCCCGCACCACCTCCGGCGCCCACCGCCGCCGTCCCCCGGAGGCTCCGCGCTACCTGGACGCCGTCGCCCGGCTCCTCGCCGCCGACCCCACCGCCGTACAGCCTCACCTCACCCCCTGGTTCGACGACGACCGGCCGCTGCCCGCGACGCCCCACGCGACCGTGGCGACCGCCGCGCAGGCCCTGCTGTACGCGCATCGGCGGCGCGCCCTGGACGACCTCGCGGAGGCCCTGGTCGACCGCGCCCACCGGCGCGGGGACGAGCTGCTGGCCGCGCTCGCCGAGGAGGAGCCCTCGGCCGTCTGCCGGGCGGTGGACCGCTGGGCGCACGACGAGCGCCCGGCCCGGCGGGTTGCGGCGATGGCGTACGGGCTGCGCGCCGCGCCGCATGTGCGCACCGAGGCCGACCGCGAGCTGCTGCGGTACGCGGCGCTGACCCTGCTCGCCCGCCCCGCCGACTGCACGCTGCACGGCGGCGCGCTCGCCCTGCTCGTACGGGACCCGTGGACGCGGGCCCGGTACCTGCCGCAGGCGCTGGAGCGCTTCGCCGCGGGCGATCCGCGGCTGCCCGCCAGTGCGCTGGTCGCGGCGCTGAACACGCATCCCGACCCGGTGCTCGAAGCCTTCCGGGTCCGGCTGCGACAGCCGGGCGCGGACACCTCGGAGGCGCTGCGCACGCTCGCCGACGTCACCACGCCCGCGCTCGCCCGCCGCGTCGGTGTGCTGGTCAGGGAAGTGGTGGAGCTGTGCCCCGAGGCCGCCACGCACGTGGCCGCGTATGTCGACCGGCGCCTCGAACACGGTTCCGCGGCACGATCCGTCCTCTTCCCGCTGGTCACCGGACTGCTGGTGGGCTGCCCGGCTCCGGTGCGGGCGGCCCTCGCGGGCGTCCTGGCGGCGCCGGGCAGCCGGGAGTGCGGCCCGTTGCGGCGCGAGCTGCTGGACCTGCTGCTCGCGCACGAGCAGGACCCCGCCGTTCTCGACACCCTGCTGCGGGCCGCCGCGGACGGCGCGGCCCGCCGGGGCGAGGAACCCACCCGGGAGCTGGTGTACCGCACGGGCCTGCTCCTCGTCCGCGCCCCGGCCGGAGCCACCGGATTCGACCGCTGTCTGGTCGAGCTGGCACGTCAAGTTCCCGGCTTCGCGACCCTGGTGGTGCGCTGGCTGACCGGCTCTCCCGACGAGTGGGCCGGGGTGGTCGGCCCGAGCACCCGTCGCATGATCGAGAACCTCGCCGGGCCACGGGTTCCGGCCTGAACCGTGCGCGATGCGTCACACCCCGATGCCGATGCGAACCGAGCGCACTCGGCATGGCACCCTTAGAGCTGCGAATGAGGCAATCACGGACACGGGTTCGACAAGGAGCGGTCACAGTGCAGCGCTGGCGTGGCTTGGAGGACATCCCCGAGGACTGGGGGCGCAGCGTCGTCACCATCGGTTCCTACGACGGGGTGCACCGCGGACACCAGCTGATCATCAAGCATGCCGTGGACCGCGCCCGTGAGCTGGGCGTTCCCTCCGTCGTGGTGACCTTCGACCCGCACCCGAGCGAGGTCGTGCGCCCCGGCAGCCACCCCCCGCTGCTCGCCCCGCACCACCGCCGCGCCGAGCTGTGCGCCGATCTGGGCGTGGACGCGCTGCTCATCCTCCCCTTCACCACCGAGTTCTCGAAGCTGTCGCCCGCCGACTTCGTGGCCAAGGTGCTCGTCGACAAGCTGCACGCCAAGGCCGTCGTCGAGGGCCCGAACTTCCGTTTCGGCCACAAGGCGGCCGGCAATGTCGACTTCCTGCGCGAGCAGGGCAAGACGTACGACTTCGACGTCGAGGTGGTGGAGCTGTACGTGAGCGGTTCCGCCGGGGGCGGTCAGCCGTTCTCCTCCACCCTGACCCGGCGGCTGGTCGCCGAGGGCGATGTGGAGGGCGCGCGCGAGATCCTGGGCCGCCCGCACCGCGTCGAGGGGATCGTCGTGCGCGGCGCCCAGCGCGGCCGTGAGCTCGGCTTCCCCACCGCCAACGTCGAGACCCTCCCGCACACCGCGATCCCTGCCGACGGCGTCTACGCCGGCTGGCTGCACGTCGAGGGCGAGGCGATGCCCGCCGCGATCTCCGTCGGCACGAACCCGCAGTTCGACGGCACCGAGCGCACGGTGGAGGCGTACGCCATCGACCGCGTCGGCCTCGACCTGTACGGCCTGCACGTCGCCGTTGACTTCCTCGCCTACGTCCGCGGCATGGCCAAGTTCGACTCCATCGAGGCGCTGCTGGAAGCCATCGCCGACGATGTGAAGCGCTCGCGCGAGCTGATCGAGGCGTACGACGGGCAGTGACCCGTCGTACGCGACAGGGGCGCCGGTGCTCTCAAGGGCACCGGGCGCCCCTTTTCACGTACCGAGGGTCCGTCTTTCACGTACGGGGCGTCCGTCCCCGCGCCGCCCGCTTCACGTACCGAGCCGTGCCCAGTGGCACGCCACCTGTGCCTCGCCGCTGCCGTTCAGTACCTCCAGGTCCTCGCCCCGGCACGCGTCCGCGACGCCCGCCCGTTCGGCCTCTCCGCTCGCCAGGATCTGGCAGCGCGCGTGGAAGCGGCAGCCGGTGGGGATGCGGGAGGGGTCCGGGGGTTCGCCGGTGAGGACCACGGGGTCGCCCGGGGCCTCCGGGAGGACGGACAACAGGGCCTGGGTGTACGGGTGCCGGGGCGTGGTCAGGACCTTCTCCACCTCGCCGGTCTCCACGATCCGGCCCAGGTACATCACCGCGACCCGGTCGGCGATGTTCCACGCCAGCCCCAGGTCGTGGGTCACCACCAGGGCGGACAGGCCGAGTTCGGTGCGCAGCCGCAGGAGCAGGGCGAGGATCTCGCCGCGTACCGACGCGTCGAGGGAGGCCACCGGCTCGTCGGCGACGATGAGTTCGGGCTCCAGGACCAGCGCGCCCGCGATGACGACGCGCTGGCGCTGGCCGCCGGACAGCTCGTGCGGGTAGCGCAGGAAGAAGCGCTCCGGCGGGCGCAGACCGGCCCGGGAGAGGGCTTCGGCGACCGCCGCCCGCTCGTCGCCGCCGTACCTGTGGATGCGCAGCCCCTCGGCCACCGCGTCGTACACCGTGTGCCGGGGGTTGAGCGAGCCGCTGGGATCCTGCAGCACCAGCTGCACGCGCTTGCGGTAGGCCTTGAGGGCGCGTGCGGAGTAGTCGAGCGGCGCCCCGTCGAAGGTGACGCGGCCGTCGGTCGGCGGGACCAGACCGAGCAGGGAGCGGGCCAGCGTCGTCTTGCCGCAGCCGGACTCACCGACCAGGGCGACGATCTCGCCGGGGCGGATGTCGAGGTCGACCCCGTCGACGGCACGCGCGCGGGCGGCGCCGTGACGTCCGGGGAAGGCGATGTGCAGGCCCTCGGTCCGGAGCAGGGGAGCCGCGGTCACGGGGGGCGGGGTCACGGGGGTGGTGGTCATGGGGCGCTGCTCCTGGCTTCTTCCGCCGGGGTGCCCGGCTCGTGGACGGTCGCGCCGGCGTGCACACAGGCGGCCCACCGCCCCGCACCCGCCTCCCGCAGTGCCTGATCCTCGGTGGCGCAGCTGTCCAGGGCCACCGCACAGCGGGGATGGAACGTACAGCCGGACGGCAGCGCCGACGGGTCCGGTGGATCGCCCGGCAGTCCGCGCGGCGCGAACCGCGAGGCGGCGTCGCCGATGCGCGGGAACGCCGCCGACAGCGCCTGGCCGTACGGGTGCCGGGCCGCCTCGTACACCGGCCGGGCCGGGCCCTCCTCGACGACGCGGCCCGCGTACATCACCGCGAGCCGGTCGCAGGTGTCGGCGAGCACGGCGAGGTCGTGGCTGATCATGATCAGGCCCAACTCCTGCTCGGCGACGAGCTGTTCGATCAGGCGCAGGATCTGGGCCTGGATCATCACGTCGAGAGCCGTGGTCGGTTCGTCGGCGATCACGAGCCGGGGGTCGCAGGCCAGGGCCATGGCGATCATGACGCGCTGGCGCTGCCCGCCGGACAGTTCGTGCGGATAGGCGTTCGCGCGGGCGGCGGGCAGACCCACGTGCTCCAGCAGCTCGCCGGTCTTCTTCTTCGCGCCCGCCGGGGTCGCCTTCTTGTGGAGCAGGATCGGCTCGGCGATCTGATCGCCGACGCGGTGCACGGCGTTCAGGGAGTGCATCGCGCCCTGGAAGACGATCGAGGCGCCCGCCCAGCGGACCGCCCGCACCCGCCCCCACTTCATCGTCAGCACGTCCTCGCCGTCGAGCAGGATCTCCCCGCTCGTACGGGATCCCGTGGGCAGCAGCCGCAGCAGCGCGAGCGCCAGCGTGGACTTCCCGCAGCCGGACTCGCCCGCGATACCGAGCTTCTGGCCCGCGTCGAGGGAGAGGTCCACGCCGCGCACGGCGGCCGCGCCGCCCGCGTACGTCACCTCGAGGTTCCTGACCTCCAGCAGACGCCGCTTCGCCGGAGTGCTCATCGGGTCACCCCCAGCTTGGGGTTGAGGACCGACTCGACCGCGCGTCCGCACAGCGTGAACGCCAGCGCCACCACCGCGATCGCGACCCCCGGCGGCACCAGGTACCACCACTTGCCCGCGCTGACCGCGCCCGCCTCCCGCGCGTCCTGGAGCAGTCCGCCCCAGGACACGACCGTCGGATCACCGAGGCCGAGGAAGGCGAGGGTCGCCTCGGCGAGGATCGCGGAGGAGATGATCAGGGTGGTCTGCGCCAGCACCAGTGGCATCACATTGGGCAGCACGTGCCGGGACATGATGTGCCAGTGCCCGCCGCCGAGCGCCTTCGCCCGCTCGATGTAGGGTCGTGACTCCACGGCGAGGGTCTGCGCCCGCACCAGCCGGGCCGTCGTCGGCCAGGTGGTGACGCCGATCGCCAGGATGATCGTGCCGATCGAACGCGACATCACGGTCATCAGCGCGATCGCGAGCACCAGCGTCGGCATCACCAGGAACCAGTCCGTGATCCGCATGATCACGGTCGCGTACCAGCCGCGGAAGTGGCCCGCGGTGATCCCGATGAGCGCGCCGATCGCGACGGAGAGCACGGCCGCGAGCAGCCCGACGAGCAGCGAGACCCGGGCACCCCACACCACGAGCCCGAGCAGATTGCGCCCGAACTGGTCGGTGCCGAGCGGGAATCGGGCGCTGGGGCTCTCCATCGGGCCGCCCGGCGCGTCGGTCACGCTCTGCACGTCGGAGCCGACGGTCAGCGGCGCGGTCAGGGCGATCAGCGCGAAGAGGGAGAGGGCGGCCAGTCCGAAGACGCCCGCCCGGTGGGTGCGGTACTGCCGCCAGAAGCGGGCTGCGGAGTGGCGGCGGCGCCGCCAGGCGAGGGTGCGCGGGCCGACTGCGGCCATCTGCGGGGTTGCTTCGGTCGTCATCGGCCCGTCCGACTCGGTCGTGGTCATCGGCCCACCCGTGGGTCCAGGAGCGGATAGATCAGATCGGCCAGGGTGTTCATCACGATCACCGCCGAGGCGAAGACGAAGAACAGCCCCTGGACCAGTGGCAGATCGGGCACGCTCAGCGCCTGGTAGAAGAGCCCGCCCAGGCCCGGCCAGGAGAAGACGGTCTCCACGAGGATCACTCCCGCGACCGTTCGGCCGAGGTTGATGAAGATGAGGGTGACGGTCGGCAGCAGCGCGTTCGGCACGGCATGCCGACGGCGGACGAGATCGTCCCGAAGGCCCTTCGCGCGCGCCGTCGTCAGATAGTCGCTGCCCATCTCGTCGAGCAGCGCCGAGCGCGTGACCAGCAGGGTCTGCCCGTACTCGACGGCGACCAGCGTCACCACCGGCAGGATCAGATGGTGGGCGACATCGAGGACGTACGCGAAGCCCTCCTTGCCACCCGACTCCATGCCGCCGGTCGGGAACAGGCCCGGGATCGGCCCCATGCCCACCGAGAAGACGATGATGAGCAGCAGACCGAGCCAGAAGGACGGGATCGAGTACAGCGTCAGGGCCAGACCGGTGTTGAGGCGGTCGCTCCTGCCGCCGTTGCGCCAGGCCGAGCGGGTGCCGAGGAAGATGCCGAGCGCGGTGTACAGGACGAACGCCGTGCCGGTCAGCAGGAGGGTGTTCGGCAGCGCTTCGGAGATCTTGTCGATGACGGGGGCCCGGAACTGGTACGAGGTGCCCAGGTCGCCGGTGAGGGCCTTGCCGCAGTAGTCGGTGAACTGCTGCCACAGCGGCAGGTCGAGCCCGAACTCCTTGCGGTAGTGCGCGAGTTGCCCGGCGGAGACCTGGCGGCCGCCCGTCATGTACTTCACCGGATCGCCGGGGATGAGCCGGAAGAGGAAGAAGCTGGTGACGAGGACGGCCAGCAGCGAGACGGCCGCGCCGCCCAACTTGCCCGCCACGTACCACAGATACGCGGTGGTGGTGCGCGCCCGTGGTCCGCGGACCGACGGCCCGGCCTGGGCCGGACCGTCGGTCGCCTCGACCAGCGAGGGTGTTGCCTCAGCGGTCATGAACTACTCATTCGCTCGTACGTTCATGGGGTCCCCGTGGGTGTCGGGCGACGGGATACGGGGACGGCGGACGGGGAGGTCTACTCGCGGTCCTCGGCCGTGGCGCGGCGTCGCATCGCGAAGAACGCCCCGACGCCCACGAGAACGACGACGCCCGCAACGATGCCGATGATGACTCCCGTCGAGCTCGAACCGTCGGAGGACGCACCGGAGGCGTCGGCCGGAACCGCCGACCACCAGCTCCAGTAACCGTCCTGGCCGTAGATGTTGCCCGCGGCCTTGGGCATCGTCTCGATCGACTTGATCTGGTCGGTGCGATAGGCCTCGACCGCGTTCGGGTACGCCATGACATTCATGTACCCGGTGTCGTAGAGCCGCGACTCCATCTGCTTGACGATGTCCGCCCGCTTGGCGGTGTCGTACTCGGCCAGCTGCTGGTCGTACAGCTCGTCGTACTTCTTGTCGCAGATGAAGTTGTCCGTCGCCCCCGTGTCCTTGGGGGTGGCGGGCAACGCCCCGCAGGTGTGGATGGACAGCACGAAGTCCGGGTCCGGGTTGACGGACCAGCCGTCGAAGGCCAGGTCGTACTTGCCGGCCAGCCAGGGGTCGGTCACGTTGTCGAGGCAGTTGAGAGTGACGCCGATGCCGAGCTTGCCGAACCACTCCTTCACGTACTGCCCGACCGCCTTGTCGTTCGGGTCGGTGGCGTGGCAGAGGATCCGGTAGTTGATCGGCGTGCCGTTCTTCTCGACGCGCTTGCCGTCGGCGTTCTTCTTGTAGCCCGCCGCGTCGAGGAGCTGGGCCGCCTTGGCCGGGTCGTACGCGAGCTCCTGGCTCGCCGACGGCTTCCAGTAGTACGTGGAGAAGCGCGGCGGGACGTATCCCTCGCCCTCGACGGCGTGGCCCTGGAAGACCTTGTCGATGATGGTCTTCCGGTCGATCGCCATGAAGAGCGCCTGGCGCACCTTCTGGTCCAGCAGCGACTCGGCGCCGTCACCGAAGTGCTTGCCGTCCTTGGACTGGGCGCCGGGGTTGGTGGCAAGGGCGTAGAAGCGACGGCCCGGAGCGTCGTTGACCTTGATGTTCGGCTCGCCCTTGAGGGACGCCGCCTGGGCCGGGGTCAGCGCGGGGGAGCCCGCGACGAAGGAGACCTCGCCCTTGCGCAGGGCGGCCACCGCGGCGTCCTGGTCCTTGAAGTACTTGAAGACCAGCTCGTCGAACTTGGGGGCGCCGCGCCAGAAGGTCTTGTTCGGCTTCAGCCGTACATAGCTGTCGGGCTTGTAGTCGGTCAGGACGAACGGACCGTTGCCGACGATCGGGAAGCTCTGGTCGTTGTTGAACTTCGAGAAGTCCTTGACCTTCTCCCAGATGTGCTGAGGGACGATCGGCACATCGAGCGCGCCCATGGTGGCCTGCGGCTTCTTCAGCTCGATGACGAGCTGGGTGGGGCTCGGGGCGGTGACCTTCCTGAAGTTGGTGACGAAACTGCCGTTGGCGGTGGCCGCGCCCTGGTCCGTCATCATCTTGTTGAACGTCCACGCCGCGTCCGCGGCGGTGGCCTGCCGGCCGTCCGACCACTTGGAGTTCGAGCGGATCGTGTAGGTCCAGGTGAGCTTGTCGGCGGACGGCTCCCACTTGGTGGCAAGGCCCGGGACGGTGTGGTTGTCCGCGGGGTCGTAGTTGGTCAGGTACTCGTACATGAGCCGGTGGATGCTCGTACTGAGCAGGCGCGAGGCCAGGAAGGGGCTCAGCGAGTCGACGCTCTGCGCGACCGCGACGGTGAGGACCCTCTTGCTCTCCTTGGCCTGCTGGCTCCCCTTGGCCTGGGCCTGTTGCGGGGCCGGGTTGAGCGGGGTCGCGAGACCGGCGGTGAGGGTGAGCGCGGCGGCGGCTGCGGCGGCGAGGAGCCGGGGGCGCAGACGTCCTCTGTTGGGCTGATCGTGTCTGTTCATGGGTCGGTGACCTCGCGTCATCGCTCGCACAGGGATGGCTGGTTGACCTACTGGATCAGGGTGATCGGGGGGACGCCGGCGGGATTGATGTGTGTGTCTATCAGCGGCGGTCTCGGCGCGTCAACGGCGCGTGAACCCCGTGTGGCCTGCGGAAATAACGAGTTGGCGCGTATTTTTCGCTCATTGGTTCAGACCGGTGAAGCCCTCCTGGCCAGGGGGTGACGCCCTGTTTCGTGCCTGGACAGGCGAAGGCCCGCACCCTGGGGGCAGGGCGCGGGCCTCGGCGAGAAACGGTGCCCCTGAAGGGCCCGATCGGGTTATTGATGTCCGGTTGTCGACGTCCGGCGTCGATGTCCGGTTACTGCTGTGGGGGTGCGGGCGGGGGAGGGGTCTGAGGGGGCTGGCCCTGGTACGGCGGAAGGGGCTGACCAGGCTGCCCCATCGGACCCGGCTGACCGGGCTGGCCCGGGTGGAACTGCCGGCCCGGCTGCGGAGGCTGGGGAGGCCCCGGATAGTGCTGGCCGGGCTGCGGGGGTCCCGCGTACGGCTGGCCCGGCTGCGGGGGATGAGGCTGCTGCCCGGGCATCGGTGCCCCCGGCACTCCCGGCGCGCCCTGGCCCTGCGGGTAGGGGTACTGACCCGGCATCGGCGGGGCGGCCACCGGCGGCGGGTTGCCGTCGTTCGTCCACAGCCCGTGCGACTGCTGGTGCCGCACGATGTCCTCGGCGACCATCGCGGACAGGTTGAAGTACGCCTCCCGCACCTTGGGCCGCATCATGTCGAGGTCGACCTCGGCGCCCGCGGCCAGATGCTCGTCGAACGGCACTACCACGACACCGCGGCAGCGCGTCTCGAAGTGGCTGACAATGTCCTCCACCTTGATCATCTTGCCGGTCTCGCGCACCCCTGAGATGACGGTGAGGGACCGCGAGACCAGATCCGCGTACCCGTGCGCCGACAGCCAGTCCAGTGTCGTACTGGCACTGCTGGCACCGTCGACGGACGGCGTGGAGATGATGATGAGCTGGTCGGCGAGGTCGAGCACCCCGCGCATGGCGCTGTACAGCAGACCGGTGCCCGAGTCGGTCAGGATGATCGGGTACTGCTTGCCCAGCACGTCGATCGCGCGCCGGTAGTCCTCGTCGTTGAAGGTCGTGGAGACGGCCGGGTCGACGTCGTTGGCGATGATCTCCAGACCGGACGCGGCCTGCGAGGTGAACCGCCGGATGTCCATGTACGAGTTCAGGTACGGGATCGCCTGCACGAGGTCGCGGATGGTGGCCCCGGTCTCGCGGCGCACCCGGCGCCCGAGCGTGCCCGCGTCCGGGTTGGCGTCGATCGCCAGGATCTTGTCCTGTCGCTCGGTGGCCAGCGTGGAGCCGAGCGCGGTGGTGGTCGTCGTCTTGCCGACACCGCCCTTGAGGCTGATGACGGCGATCCGGTAGCACGACAGCACCGGCGTGCGGATCAGCTCCAACTTCCGCTGCCGCTCGGCCTCTTCCTTCTTCCCGCCGAGCTTGAACCGCGAGGAGCCGCCGGAGGGGCGGCCGCTCTTGGCCTTCTGCTTCTTGTTGTTGAGCAGCCGGTCGGAGGACAACTCCACCGCGGCCGTGTACCCGAGCGGGGCGGCGGCCGGGTTGGTGGGCTGACGCTGGTCGTGCTGGATGGGCTGCGGCCAGGCGGCTCCGGTACGGGGGTCCACCGGCGGCTGGGGCTGCGCCTGCTGCGCGTCCGGCTGCGGTCCCGGGTGGGGCTGCTGCGGGAAGCCGTAGCCGCCCTCCTGAGGCGCGTTGGGAGCCGGGGGCTGGGGGAAGCCGTAGCCCGACTGCGGGCCGGGGGCCTGCGGTGCGGGGGGCTGGGGCGGGCCTGCCTGCGGTGCGCCGGTCTGTGGCGCGTTGGGCTGAGATGGGGTCGGCTGGGGAGCGGGCGCGCCCGTCTGCGGGAATCCGTAGCCGCTCTGCTGCGGTCCCGGCTGGGGCGGGATGGGGGCGCTCGGCTGCGGGAAGCCGTAACCGGTCGGCGGGGCCGGGGGGTTGGGTGCGGCAGGAGCCGGAATCCCGGGGTGCGGGAAGCCGTAACCGTCCTGCGGCGCGGGCGGCGCGGGTACGGGAGCGTCGGCGACCGGAGGGGTCACGGGGCCCGGCGCGGGCGGCGTGCCCTGCGGATGCCAGGCGGCGGGTGCGGGCTGCGGAGCCTGCGGCTGGAACGGCGGCTGCGGCTGGGCGACCGGCTGCTGCGGGACCGTCGGCTGAGCCGTCGGCTGGGCGGGCGGCGGCCCCGGGTAGGGCTGCTGCTGGGGCTGCTGATGAGGGAAGCCGTAGCCACCCTGCTGCGGCGGCAGGGGCGGTTGTCCCTGTGCGGCGGCGGTCGGCTGCGGCGGGATGGTCGGCTGTCCCTGCGCGGCGGTCGGCTGTGGCGGGGTGGTCGGCTGTCCCTGTGCGGCGGCGGTCGGCTGCGGCGGGATGGTCGGCTGTCCCTGCGCGGCCGAGGGCTGCGGCGGGACGGGTACCTGGCCCTGGGCGGCCGTCGGTTGCGGCTGCTGAGGGGGCCCGGGCTGCGGTGGCACGACCGGCTGGGGGGAGGGCCACTGGGCCGCTGGGGCAGGGGCTGCGGGCTGGTAGGCGGGCGGCAGCGGCGGCAGTCCGCCCTGAGGCATCGGTGGGGGAGCCCAGGCGGGAGCGGCCGTCTGCGTGTCCTGCGGTACGTCGGTCCCGGCGTCCGGCGAGGTGTCCGGCGCGATGTCCTGGGGCCAGTCGTCGAAGTCATCGGCTTCGTGCGCCGCCGCGTCCTGGGACACGGGGGCGTCGGGAGCCGTCGCGGCGGCAACGGGCCGCTCGCCCTCCGCGTCGGCGGCACCCTCGGCACTCTCGACGTCGCCGTCAGGGGTACCCGCGGGCTCCTCGAAGCCACCATCGGCTGCGGCTGCGGCTGCGGCTGCGGCGTCCTCGGTGTCGGCGTCGCCCCCGGCGGCCGGAACCTGCGACGCCTCGGCCTCGCCGTGCGGGCCGTCTTCACCGGTCGGGTCCGTCACGTCGGCCCCGACGTCCGCGGGCTCCTGCCCGTGCCCCGCGGCGGCGTCGGTGCGGTCGCCCACGGAGCCATCGCCCGCAGCCGCGGCGCCGGTGCCGTCGTGCTCGCTCGTGCCCGCGTTCGCGTCTTCCGTCGGAGAGGGCGCTTCCCCGCCTGCCGCGGCCTCACTGGAGGCCTCGGCGGACTGCTGCTCCCCGGCCGGTACGGCGGGCGCGCTCAGCTCGAAGTCACCGCCGGTCTTGTCCTTGCTGTCCGGTCCGTCACCGACCGGCGCGCCCTCGGCGACAGCGGCGTCCCCGGCCGGGCCTGTGGACGTGTCCTCGGCGGCGCGGGCCGCGGCCTCCCGCTCCGCGAACTCACGCTTGAGCGCGGCGGCGGAGAACCGCATGGTCGCGCCGCTCTCGATGTCACCGTTCCCGGGACCCGCCTCGTCGGCCGGTGCGGTCGGCGGAACGTGCGCGGCCGGGTCGAACGACACCGGCGGAGCGGACGGCGCGGGGGGAGCCGGGGGAGGTGGGGTCGGCGAGGCCTGGGCCGAATGGCCCGACGCGTTCTGCGTGTACCAGGCGGGCGGCGCGTAGTCGATGGTGAACTCGCCCGTCGCCTCGACGGCGGACTCCGCGTCGGACTGGTCATCGCCGGGTGTGGCCCAGCCCCCGCGGATCCCGTCCCGATCGCTGTTCACAATTCCTCCTGGTGTGGTCAAGCACCCTCAATGCCGTGCCGGCGCGACCGTTCGCTTCGCGTCTGTCTTCGCGTCTCTTCGTGCGAAGCGCGGGCGGGTCCGTCGACGGGTGGGTCGAGGGATACGGGTCGCGCCCGGTCCCAGCCTAATCACCACGAGCGCCACGACGGCAGGCCCGTCCGCCCCTCCGCACAGGTCCGCTCCGTCACACCTTGCCCAGAAGCGGAGTCCGCACGCGCCAAGGGAGTTGACAAACCGGGCAATCGTGGTGAACAAGCCGGGCACGACAAGGGGGAAATCATTCCCAAAGGTCCAATTACGGACCGATGTTGAGTCGGCGATGCCCGGGGGCGCTCGGTCAGTCCATCCTGCGCGGCGTACCGAACAATCCGGTCTCGGCGTCCGTGGGCTGAGTCATCACGTACTGCCGGTCGCGGTCCGCGCACCAGAGCGTGACCCCGTCGGCGAGCGTGGGCAGTGAGTCCACATCGCCTCGGGGCAGCGCCAACGCCCGCCCTATTTCGGCGGCTTCGTCCGGTGAGACCCGCTGCACGCCGACGAGCCGCGCCTGCCGCAGCAACCGGGGGGCCACCGGGCTGAGATACGGCAACAGCGTCAGCACCGACTGCCAGGGGCCGGAGACCACACGCCCGCGCGGCGGCCGCATCCCGCAGTCACGCACCACCAGCACCGGGTTGCCGGCCGAGGAGCCCTGTGGCGGTACCCGCCCCACGTCGTGCACGCTCATGCCGTTCTGCCCGCCGCCCATGGCGTGCACCATCTGCATCCAGGCCGGCGCCCGCCCCGTCTCCACGGCCACGCGCGCCCCGGTGGCCGCCGCTCGCAGCGCGAGCACCTGCGCGGTCCAGAGACCGCCGATCAGGACGACGTCGTACGCCGTCGGCCGGTTGAGACCCAGCACGGCGGGCTGTCCCTCGGCGTCCACCCCGATGACGACCCCGTCGTCCCCGATGGGCAGCGCGAGCGAGTCGATCTGCTCCACGGACAGCGAGTGCCGTCCGTGCCGAGGCCCGAGCAGCCCGAACCCGCTGCGCAGACGCCCACGCCCCGGCTCCGGGACCGGGCCGGGGGAGCCGGCCGATCCGGCCCCCGAAGCCCCGAACCCACCCGGATTCCCGTTCCCGTACGCCCCCGAGGCGGTGGCTCCACCTGTGGTCATGGCCATCAGCGAACACCCCCGAGAGGCAGCGTGGCGAGCACACCGGGCAGCTGCTCGCGATCGAGCCGGGCCAGCCCCGTGCCGGCCTGGCGGGCGGCGTGCTCCAACGAGCGGCGCGCCGCGACCAGTTCGTCGTCACTGCGGCCGGTCACCCGCATGTGCCCGCTCAGCGACACCTCTTGGCGCTCTCCGCGCCGCAACGTCAGGCTGAAGGTGGTGGCCAGTGCGGGCACGGCCGTGAGCAGCGCGACGAGTTGCGGCAGGGAGGGCCCGCCGCCACCGCCCAGTTGGGGCCAGCGCCGCACCCAGTACGTCGTGTGTCTGCGGTTGTCGCAGCGCCAGCTGCGGCCGGACTCCTCGGTCCGCCGCGCGGGCAGGTCGGTGCGCCCCGCCTCGGCCGTCACCAGAGGGTTGGCACACGCCGAGGTCGCCACCGCGGCCGTCAACTCCTCCTCATTGAGCACCGTGGTACGAAAACCCGCCCCCGTGAGCCGACTCGCGAGGTGGTCCGCGGCGCGCACGACGCACTTCTGCGCGCCGACGAGTCCACCCCCGCGCGCGGCCACCGCCTCCGGGCACAGCTCCGGATCGAGCTTCAACGCGATCCAGGTGATGCGCACGGCGGGTGCACCGGTCTGCTCCTGGAGCGGCGCGTAGTTGCTGACGGCCACGGACTGCTGTGGCAGGTGCAGCGCGGGTGCGGGCTGCGTGTGCAGCACGATCTGGGCCGACTCCAGATGGATGTCGTCCACGTCCAGCGTGTCCCGCACCAGCCCCAGGGGGAGCGGCTGCCGGCTCCGCTCGGCGCGCAGCGCGGTCGCGTCGGCCTCCACCTGAAGGACGGCGGTTACGAACGTACCGTCCCCGATCACGCCGACCGGCCGTCGGTCCCGCGCGCTGTACGCGGAGGTTTGCAGGCTCGGGTCGCACTCCACGGCCGGGGCGAGACCGGGCTCCGTCCCGGGCGGTATCGGCGTACTCGCGGCGCGGCGCTGCCGCGCCCGCAACGCCCGTGCCGTGGCGAGCCATTCGGGCAACGAGCGGCCCCGGCGCCGCACGAAGGCGAGGAGGACGAGTGCGACCGCGACGACAGCGGCCGGCATCAGTGCGAACGGACCGACGATCCACCCGACGAGCAGCGCGGCGGCGGCGATTTCCAACAGAACGATCCGTTGCAACCGGAACGACCCCGACTGCCCGGGACGCACCTTGAGATGCAGCGCCCCCGTCTGTCCCTGCGCCCGCGAGGGCGGCGCGGACCGCTGCGACCGGGGTGCCGAGGAGCCCTGCTCCCGCGACCGGTCACGCGACCGGAACCGCGTTCCGGAAGCCATCACTGCATCCCCCCGTTTTCCTCACAACTCATTGGAACAACGCCACCACACAGGGCCCTTGAAGGCCCCGATACCCTACCCGCTCCACGAGACCGATCCCTTACCAGGCATAGTAGGGGGCCGGTCTGACAACGGAGGGCGGGGGACGGTGTACCCCCCAGCGCCGCCAGGCGATACACGGGGAGAATCAGGCACACATGGCATCTCGGCGGGACCAGCTCAACGCCTACACCTTCGCGAAGCGACGCATGCTCGCGTCCTTCGTCCAGTCGTCTCCCGACGGTTCGGAGGAGGGGGCGCCGCGCCCGTTGCGCGCCGTGCTGCCGGGCACCCTCGTCGGCGTGATCATCATGGCCGCGTTCGGGGCGTGGGGGATGTTCAAACCGACCGCGCCGCAAGGCTGGAACGCCGTCGGCGAGAAGGTGATCATCGCCAGCAAGTCCACCACCCGTTACGTGGTCCTCAAGACCGACGGCAAGGTCCAACTGCACCCGGTCCTCAACATGGCGTCCGCGAAGCTCCTGCTCAAGACGGGCAAGGGTGACGTCGTCACCGTCGACGAGTCCATCCTCGACAGGGGCACCATCCCGCGCGGGGTCACCATCGGCATCCCCTACGCCCCCGACCGCCTTCCCGCCGCGTCCGAGGCGGGCTCCGCGAAGCGCTGGGCCGTCTGCGAACGCCCGAGCGCGGGCGGCAGGTCCATCCAGAAGGCCGCGTTCGTCCTGGCCTCACGCGACATGGGCAAGACCGAGGGCAGCAAGCAGAAGCTGGGGGGCGGCGAACTGCTGTACGTCGTGGGCCCGGACAAGACCCGCTACATCGTCGACGCGAGCGGAACGTCGTACGAGGTCGACAAGAACGACGAGTTGCTGCTGCGCACGCTTGTCGGTTCCGGCCGCGAACCGCAGCGGGTGTCCAAGGAATGGCTGGAGACCCTGCACTCGGGCGACCCCATCACCTTCCCGAAGGTCGAGGGGCAGATCGGCACCGCCGCCGGTGTCCAGGGCAGCCTGTCCGCCGAGGCGAACAAGGTCGGCATGGTGCTCAAGGCGCCCAACGGCGCGACCGAGCAGTACTACCTCGTCGAGCAGGGCAAGGTGGCTCCCGTCTCGGACTTCACCGCCAAGCTGCTGCTGAACAGCAGCGACCTGGTCGGCCTCGGCCAGGCCGGCACGGCTCTCGACGTCAGCGCCGGAGCCTTCGTGCCCAGTACGGCCGGGTTCGCCGCGGACCACACCTGGCCGAGCCGCATGCCCGTTCCCGTCAACGAGGCGGACGCGTCGGAAGGGCACCGCAACACCGTCTGCAACGTCCTGCGCGACGTCGACAAGGGCAAGGGCGGGACGACGCTCAGCACTTGGGCGGGCACGGATTTCCCGGCCACCCTCCCGACCGGGTCCTCCAGCGCGTACGTCACGCCCGGCTCCGGGCAGCTCTACCGCCAGTTCCAGGGCGAGGAGACCACGGCGGGCGGTGTCTTCCTGGTCACCGACACCGGACTGCGCTACGCGATGCAGTCCAACGACGACAGCGCCACGAACGACGCGGGCATCGGCACCACGGCCAAGGAGCGCAAGCAACTCGAGCAGGAGGCTCACCTGGCCCAGATCAGCCTGGGCTACTCCGACGTGGACCCGGCGCCCATCCCCGCCGCCTGGTCCAAGTTCCTGCCCACGGGCCCCCGTCTGTCGACTTCGGCGGCACGCCAGCCGCAGGGCTCGTAAGGGGAGTCATGTCGTACGCACCGGCCGCAAGGCCTCTTCGTACCGCGGTCGTCACGGCCGCGACGCTGCTCGCTTCCACTGCCACTGTCGCCCTTGCACCGCTCGCGGCCGCGGACACGTCCACGGACCAGTGCACCTTCCCGAACAAGAAGTACGCGGGCCGCCCTTGGGCGCTGCAACGCGTCCTGCTGGACGAACTGTGGAGCCAGTCCAAGGGCAAGGGCGTGCGGGTGGCTGTGATCGACACGGGTGTGGATGTGAAGAACCCGCAGCTCACCCACGCCGTGGACACGGCGGCCGGTCTCAACCTCCTCCCGAAGAAACTGAAGGACGACAACGGAGACCCGATCGCACGCGGCAAGGAGAACGGCACGACGGACACCGTCGGCCATGGCACGCGCGTGGCGGGCATCATCGCGGCCCGGCCCATGTCCGGCACCGGATTCGTGGGCCTGGCTCCCGAGTCGACGATCATCCCGATCCAGCAGAACGACGCCGAGGGCCACGGCACGGCGGACACGCTCGCCAGGGCCATCCGGGACGCGATCCGGGCCAAGGCCGACGTCATCAACATCTCCCAGGACACCTCGAACGCGGTGAAACCGGCCCCGGACCTGAAGCGGGCGGTGGACGAGGCGCTGGCCGCCGGCGTCGTGGTCGTGGCCTCGGCGGGCAACGACGGCCTGGGCGGCAATGACAAGGACACCTATCCGGCCTCGTACCCCGGCGTCCTGGCGGTCGCCGCCTCGGACCGCAACAACGAACGGGCCTCCTTCTCGCAGTCCGGCGACTTCGTGGGCGTGGCGGCCCCCGGCGTGGACATGATCTCCACCGTCCCCAAGGGCGGCCACTGCTCCGACAACGGCACCAGCTTCTCGGCCCCGTACGTCGCCGGAGTCGCCGCTCTGATCAAGGCGAAGCACCACGACTGGACCCCACAGCAGATCGTGGCCCAGATCGAACAGACCGCCGAACGTTCGGTGGCGGGCCATGACCGTCTGGTCGGCTGGGGAGTGGTCGACCCGGTCCGCGCCCTGACGGAGGACGACCATCCCATCGAGTCCCCCGACCCCCATGACGGCCTCTCGAAGGCCGAGGCCCCGACCCCGGCAAAACTGCAACTCGGCGAAACCCCGGACGAACGGAACGCGCGCCTGGCTACGTATGTGGCTGTGGGGGCGGCGGTTCTGCTGGCGGGGCTCAGCGGGACAGCGGTGGCGGTGCGGGACGCGCGGCGGAGGAAGCGGCGGGTGGCGGGGGCGGAGTGACGGCCCGGGACATGGCTGTTCCCGACATCTCCGTTGCCTGGTCACTGACTTGACAGACCTGTATCGCGGTCATCGAAAGGACCATTCCGCGTGAGCTTCGGCCCACCTCCTTCCATGTACACACAGTCCGCTGTGACAGCGGACGGCATACAAAAGAAGCGCCGCCTGAAACTGTTCGGTGGCGTGGCAGCCCTCCTGATCGGCGCGCTGTGCGTGGGTAGTTGGCTCCTCTGGCACGGCGACGACTCGGCCGTGGCAGCCGCCAAACAAGGCGTCCCCGCGGAACAAGGCCCCCTGGACATCAGGGAGACGGTCGAGAAGCGCCCCGCGAACGTAGCCGGACGCATGGCCTTCAGGTTCTCCGCCGACGACATGCAGGCCGGCGAGTCGCACGAGATGCCGGGCATGTGGGCGACGGACAAGATCCTTGCCAAAGGCATCAATAGAACCCTTGTGGGTTTCAGGATCGGTGCGGATGCCGCTGCGGGTGACGCAAGCTGGCGCATCAGACTTGCCGG
Organism: Streptomyces sp. NPDC107454; assembly: GCF_055582885.1. Lineage (NCBI taxonomy): Bacteria > Bacillati > Actinomycetota > Actinomycetes > Kitasatosporales > Streptomycetaceae > Streptomyces > Streptomyces sp. NPDC107454. Next base: position 388,771 of record NZ_JBVJPA010000011.1, read on the forward strand.
ACCCATCTGTGGGACGACGCGTCATGTGACCGTTGGGGACCGCACGGCGGTCCTGTTCCGGTCCGGTGTCGACACCCATGCACCGTGCGATCACGTGGCCTTCGTCGACCTCGACACGGGCAAGAAGCTTTGGGAGGCCCGGTTCGCCAAGGTGAACGCCCTCTACGACACGCCGAGTGTGACCATGACGCGTGCCACGGTCGCTGTGGCGTGGGGCAAGGGCTCGCAGGCGTATGACATGGACCAGGGAAAACTCCTCTGGACGAGTACCCCTCCCCCTAAGTGCAAGGACGGGGGCCTGGTCGGCGGACGTGCCCTGCTCATCCGGACCGACTGCTTCGACGAGAAGAGCCTCGCCTCGTCGTATCGGGTCCGGAAGGTCGACCCCCGCACAGGCAAGGTCAAATGGACGTATCAGGTCGCCAAGGGCGTCCAGAGCGTCTACCTGGTGTCCGCCGAACCCGCCGTCCTCGCCGTGGCGGCGGGCGACGTCGAGATCACCGACCTGATCTCCCTCGACGAACACGGCAAGTACCGCGTCACGATTCGCGTCGAAGGGGGCCACTACGTCGCCGACTGTGTCGATGACGAGGAGGACGGGGCGGTGGACAACTGCCCGACGATCGTGGTCGGAGACGGTCAGGTCTTCCTGACGAGCAGGGAGGACCCCGACGGAACCATCGTGAACAACTCCAACTGGATCATCGGATTCGACCTCGTGACAGGGAAGACGGTCAAGAAGTTCGAATCAGGTCATGACCAATTGCTGCATCCCCTACGGATGAGTGGTGACCAGCTCCTGGCACTTCGCGAGAGCAGCGACCACATCACGCCCATGGGACTCGTCAGCCTGAACCCGCGAACCGGCAAGGAAACCCCGTACCTCTACTTCGATCTGCCCTCCGAAGCCTGGACGCTCACAGACCCGACACTGAACGACATCATCGTGCAGAACGGGCGGATCTTCTTCGGCACGAAGCAGGCGAGCGGGCCGAGCGACGCCAAGAAGAAGGTTTGGGAGTGGCTGGTTCTTGGGGTGGGGAGTGCGGGGTAGATCGTCGAACGGGTGCCCGTCCCTTGCGAGTTCGCAATGGCTACACAGCAACGCCGAATGAGTATGAGTACTCAGGTCCGTCGCCCTGTGGGCCACGTAGTGTCGAGTGGCGGCACGGGCCCAGGCGGGCGCGAGGGCGCGGTGAAGAAGCCGTGAAGCTTCGCTGAGCGGTAGCACAGCTGTTGCATATAGCAGTTGGGGCTGTCATAGGAAGCGACTAGAGTGATGTCGTTGCGGATATGAACGCTTGAGGGGTGCAGTCGCCCGGAGCGGGCGACAAAACGGGGAGGGAAGGCGTCATGCTTCCTGCGGACATGACAGGTGGGGCGTCGCCCAGCACAGCTGCGGACCTGAAGGTCGGCGCCGGCGTGCTGATGACGTTCAAGCAGCGCATCGACAAGCTCTTGTCCGAGTTCGAGGACTCGGCGGGCAGCGCGTCCAAGGTGGGTGCGCACCGCCTCTCGCGCACTTCTCTCAGCGGGCACGGCAGCCCCTTCCATGAGGCTGACGCCCTGTTCGCTCAGTACGAACAGGTTCACGAGCACATCACGCAGCTCTCCAAGACGCTGGGGCTCCAGATCGAGGCCATGGGCATCGCGACGCAAGGCGCGCAGAACGGCTTCGACAGCCTCGATGGCGACCAACGCCGCCGTTTCTGGGAGATCCAGGTCGAGACCGACCGCCTGTACAGCGAAGCCCAGCAGGAGAAGTCCGGCGAGGGTGAGAAGAAGCTGAGCGACGCCAAGAAGTCCACGAAGGGACTCCAGTAGTGAGCGGGGACGACAAGGCGCCGAAGGAGCTCACTGACCAGCAGCGCGTCGACGCTCAGGTCGGCCAGGTCGACGCGGTGTCCGGGGTGTCGAACGTGATGCACGACGCGTTCGGATTCAGGCGCGTCCGCCTGCTGACGTACGGGAAGGTCACGGACTTCGAGGACCACAAGCTCAACGCCATGATCGACCTGGTCCATCAGGCGAACCCCGCCGATCTGGAGCATGCCGGCGAGACGTTGGCGAAGGCGAGCAAGGCGATCAACGAAGCCGCTGCGGAGCTCCGACGTCACCTCAAGCACGCGGGTGAGGACTGGCAGGGTGAGGCCGGCAAGGCGTTTCAGAAGTGGGGAGAGGGCCTCGCCACGCACACCGAGAGCCTGGCCACGTACGCCGACGGCGCCGGGGTGCAGGTCACGGCCGCCGCGACGGGGCTCGCATCCGTGCGCAGCTCGCTGCCGCCCCGGGACTCCCGCCCTGCCCTCGACCAGAAGAAGCCGGGGCAGCTCCCGCTACTCCAGCAGTTCGAGGGCAACAAGCAGTATGCCGAGGCGGTCCGGGTCGAGAAGGACCGGCAAGAGGCGATCAACCAGATGAATCGCCTGGCGTCCTTCTACTCAGTGTCCGGGGCGGAGCTGGCGAAGCTGCAGAAGCAGGACCCGCCGGTATTTGAGGCGATGCCTTCTGTAGGGGTGCCGGACCCGTACGGGTCCCAGGGTGGCGGCGCCGATGGTTCCACAGGTAACTCCAACCCAGGTCCAGCCCACCGAGCAGTTGCCAGTGCGAGTGGAGGCGGCCACCTCGGCATGTCAGGCGACGCTTCTGGAAACAGAATTCTGGCTTCTGGACATCCGGGTACAGACGCGAACGTCGAACTGCATCGGCCCACTGTCGGTACAGAGATCAACAGCGTTGGCACGCTGCCGCCGGAAACCGCGAAGCCGACGACTGTGACTCCCACTCCGTCTGTGACGGGGCCCAACGGACCTTCCGGGCCGATGGCCCCTCCCATGGGCATGGGAACCGGTACGGTACCTCCCGCCTTCGGAGGCCCGGTCGCGCGCGCTGTCGGACTTGGCGGAGCGGCGGGCGGCAGGACTCCCGGTTCGGCTCAAGGGCGGGTTACCACCTCTGAGGGAACCACTGCCGGAGGCCGCACAGGACGCGGCCCCGCGGGACCGATCGGCCGCGCATCCGCGGTTGGCCAGCAGGGTGCCCGTGGGCCTGCATCTGCGACGGGCAGGTCGCCCATGGGGCGGGGTGTCACCGGCGGCATGCCCAGAAGCGCGGGTGCGGCTGGTTCACGCACCGGCGGTACACCCGGCGGGCGTGTGGGCGGCCTGCCTGGTCAGCCTGCGGCACGGACGGGCCCCGGAGCCACGGGTGCTGCGCGTACGGGCGGCGTGGTCGGTGGCAGGCCCACTTCTGAAGCGGGCCCGAGTGGGACTGGTGCCAGGGTTCCGCGTGGCACGGTCATCGGCGGCGAGGGCGCAACGGGTGGTCGCACAACGGGAGAAAGGCCGGGGCAGCGCGGAGTGATCGGCGCGAACAACCCGGCGTCGGGCACGGGGGAGGGACAGCCTCAGCGCCGGTCTCCAGGTAATGCGGACGGTGTGGTCGGCGCGCCCGCGAGTCGGGCCGGCGGCAGGGGCAACGGAGCCGTGTCCGGTGGTTCTGGCCTGGTGTCCGGTTCCGCGGAGGGCCGCAGCCCTGATCGTGCCGCCGGCGGGAGAACGCAGCGCCGGCAGCACTCAGCCGAGGACAAGAAGCGCTCACGTGATGACGCGCGGCGCGGCGATGCGCCGTCGGCGACCGACTGACCGAAACGACCGAGGACGTACAGAAGCATGAAGTCAGGGACTGGCGTACGCCGCATGCGGGCCGCACTGTGGGCGAGGCGTGCCCGGAGACAGGTGACCACGGTGGGCGCGGCGCTCGGCGCCTTGGCCGTCATGTCTGCTGGGCTGGCCCCTGCCGCGGATGCCGACGACATCCAGTCGCAGCAGTGGTACTTGGACGCGATGAACGCCCAGGGACTGTGGAAAGTCAGCACGGGCAAGGGAATCTCGGTCGCCGTTGTCGACACTGGCGTGAACCCGGACACGAACGCGTTGAAGGGCCAGGTGCTACCCGGAGTCGACGTCACGGGAACCACAGGCGACGAAATGGACGACTACGAAGGCCACGGCACGTCGATGGCCGAGCTGATCGCAGGGACGGGCAGTGGGGGCGGACTCAAAGGAGTCGCACCCGGAGCCAAGATCATCCCGATTCGCACGGTACTCGCTGGTATCGGCAAGAAGGGCGAGAAGCAGGGCGACACTTCCGCGAAGGCCATCCGAGCCGCTGCCGATTCTGACGCGAAGATCATCAGCATGTCGTTCGGTACGGATTTCCCGATCGATGGCGGACTTGAAGCCGTGCAGTATGCGCAGAGCAAGGGGAAACTGCTCATCGCAGGTGTGGGTAACGGCGCCGAAGACGCGAACTACATCGGATATCCCGCCAAGTACCCCGGAGTGGTCGGAGTCTCGGCGATCAACGAGAACGGTGAAGTAGCCAAGTTCTCGGAGAACGGCGCGTACGTGGACCTGGCCTCGCCAGGCGTGGACGTGCCGACCTGGTGCGACAAGACCTTCAAGTCCTACTGCCCCCAGAGCAATGGCACCAGCCAAGCCACCGCCATCACCTCCGGCGCCGCCGCCCTCATCTGGTCCGCCCACCCCAAGTGGACTGCCAACCAGGTCCTCCGCGTGATGATCGACACCGCCGGCCGGGACTGGCCGAAGAGCACCCCGAGCCGGTATCTCGGGTACGGCACGATCCGCCCTGCGCAGGTTCTCCTGAAGGGCAAGGGGGTTCCCGGAGCCGCCGACGTCGACCCCGTCACGAACAAGAAGACGCCCGGCCTGTCCGCCGACGCTTCGCCGTCCGCTTCCGCATCAACCTCGTCACAAGCCTCGAACTCCACTTCAAACGTCCAGACTTCAGCGGCAGGATCAAGCTCGGATTCGTCCGGCAACACCACGCTTTGGGTCGCTCTCGGAGCTGCGGCGGCGGTCGTGGTGATCGGCGGCGGGGCCTTCGCGGTGATTCGCTCACGGCGAGGCGTATGACTGTCATGGCCCACCACCCGTGATGGACAACGGGTCGCGCGATGAACGAGCGCCTCACCACCCGGTGCAGCGCCAGGAACACAATCCTTCTCACGAAAGGCAGTGCCGAGATGACTGACGGCCGCAAGCTAGATGACGCACACGTACAAAAGCTCCAGACGAACGTCATCGACCGGTACGACAACGTCAAGAAGCACCTTCAGAAGCTCCAGGGATGCATCGACATGATCGAGGCCAACTGGACGGGCTTCGGCGCCAACGCGTTCAAGACTAAGCAGCACGAAATCAACGAGCACATGGCCGGGATCGGCCGCATGCTCGACGACTTCCTGAACGGAATCCAGCTCACCAAGCAGGACAAGAACAAGCTCGAGGACGAACTCCACTCCACGATCTCCAGCATCGAAGTGGACGCCGGCGCGAAGACCTCGGCGCTCAACCTTTACTGACGGGCCCCGAGTCCCGCCCCCGGACCGTGAGGTCCCTCTCACATCGTCAAGGAGATGAGGAAATATGACCGGCACGCCACACCTCCAGGATCTTGCCGTCAAGTACGGCGTCCTGGACGCACTCGCAACTGAACTTGGCGGCTTGGCCAAGCAACTCGAGAGCGATCTCACCGAACTGAAGCAGGGCGTACACAACGCGGCAGAGGGCTGGGCCGGCGACGCATACGACGCCTTCCAGCGGAAGTCGAGGGAGTGGGACAACCACACCAGCGCCATCCATCAGGCACTGCTCTCCATCACGCAAAAGGTGCACCAGGCCGGCGGCGACTACCGCGGCGGCGACAAGAAGGCGGCCAGCTTCTTCGACTGAAACGGGCTGGCTTGGAAGCACCGGGGTGGGCACGCACGGGAGGTGCCCACCCTGCGTTGCGTCATCGAGACCCCTTCCAGACAAACTGTCACCTTCGAAACATCATGAGGATCCGCACGTGGCTTGGGACGAGTGGGAGCAGCTGAAGAAGCAAGCCGCTGAGCGCGCCGAACCCGGCCTGGACCATGTGACCGGTGCCATGCGGAAAGGCGCCGCCGAAGAGTCCGGGGACGCCCGGCGGCAGCCGGAGGCGCACCTCACGGGCGACTCCCCGGAGGCCGAGGCAGCCACCGGACCCGTCCACTCCGACACGGCCGAACCCGACGGTTTCGGGGCAGCGCGGCGGATGGACCGGATCAGGCACACGATCGACAGCTTCCGGGACACCACGGTCCTGGTCCCCCTCGTTCCGCTTGGCGGCGGCCGGGGATTCCTGACTGCCGACTTCGGCGGCGTGCGGTGGATCCATGTCTTCACCGACGAGTTGGCCGCCGTCAGGTTCGACGAGGCGCAGGACGCCCCGAAGGGCCGCCGAGACTTCATGGCGGTGCGGGGGTGGCGCCTGCTGGACGTGGTGATCCCGGCAATGGGCGTGCCGTGCGGTGTCGCCCTGGACGTAGGCAGCGGCGACGACGGCGTGCTCCTGCCGCCGGTGGTGGGCATCGTGCCCGACGCGGCGGCGGTGGACGCGGAAGCGAACGGAAGCGGTGAACGACCGTGGTGAGCAACGGCGGCGGCAAGGACATCAAGGCGACCGGGCTGAACGAGATCGCGCAGGGCATCACACTGACCCTGAGCGAGCTCAAGGAAATAGGCATCGACAGCGCGGCCGGGTTCGGCCGAGGGTTCTCCAACCTGGAACTGTCCGGTCTGGAACTGGGCCACGACGGTCTGACATCGGCCTTCAAGTCGTTCTGCGAGCGTTGGGAATGGGGTGTGCGGGCGTTGGTGGGAGAGGGCAACTACTTCGCCCAGGCCGTGGGTCTTTCGGCCGGCACCTTGTACGAGACTGACCAGTACGTCGAGGGCACGTTGAAGATCGGCGCGAACTCGCTGATGGGCAACCCGAACGCCTCCGAGGACGAGATCACGCGGATGAGCTGGGGCGAGCTGGCCCAGAACAACGCGCTCGCGCACGCCGACTACAGCAAGGAGTCCTTCGATCAGGCCCTGCAGAACAGCGAGCAGGGCTGGAAGGACGCCGGCCGGGATGTGATGACCTCGCACACGCTGGGGCCGATGGGACTGAACCCTGAGAACCTGCACAGTGCGTTCGGGGTGAGCGACAGCGAGTACAACCAGGTGCTTGACGACACCTTCGGCCCGTCGCCCGAGGAACGGGCCCAGGCGGCGGCTCAACAGCAGGCACAGCAGGGCGGGAGCGGCGGCTGATGGGGCTCGGTGATCTGGTCAACGCCGGGCTGGGCAAGCTTGAGGACGGCGTCGACGCGGGCAAGAAGCTCGTCGGTGAGGGCGTCGAGTGGGGCGCCCACAAGGTCGGGGACGGTCTGGAGGCCGTCGGGGCCGACGGGTGGGCCGACAAGGTCGAGGACCTCGGCGACAACATCGCCTCCGACCTGGGCGCGAGCGTCGGAGAGCAGCAGCTCGGTGAGACCGACCAGGCGAACGAGCTGGTACACGGCAATCCGGCGTCCATCCGGGCCGCCGCCAAGCACCTGACGGGCTTTCACACCGCCTTCGACTCGGTCGGCCAGGGAATGCGCTCGCTGGACTCCTCGCACTGGCAGGGCGAGTCCGCCGACACCTTCCGCGAGAAGTTCGCCATGCATCCCCCCAAGTGGCTGCACGCCGCGGATGCCTGCGAGGCCGCCGGCAAGGCGCTGGACAGCTACGCGGACACGGTCAAGTGGGCGCAGGGTCAGGCCCAGAACGCCATCGGCCTCTACAAGAAGGGCAAGAAGGCCTCCGAGCAGGCGGTGGAGGCCTACAACAAGCGCGTCGACGCGTACAACGCCGCGATCAAAGCGGACAAGGACCCCGGACCCCCTCTGGAGCAGTTCAAGGACCCCGGCCGCAGCGACATCCAGAGCGCCCGCCAGATCCTGGCGGACGCGCGCCGCCAGCGGGACGAAGCCGGTCGTGTCGCCACGCAGGGGGTCACCGCGGCCCTGAAGCACGCCCCGGCCGAGCCGCCGCCGCTCGACCGGCTGGAGTCCGACGCGCTCGACGGCTACGGCGCGGTCAACACCGAGGTCCTTCACTTCACAGGGGGAGTGATCAAGGGGAGCGCGGGGTTGATCAACTTTGTCCGCGGTCTGAACCCCGAAGACCCTTACAACATCACTCACCCAGCCGATTACCTGCAGCACGTCAGCATGACCCTGTCCGGTCTGGTCTCGACGGCCGCGCACCCGGAGCGCGTTCCCGAAGCCCTCATCGACAGCTTCAAGAAGGACCCCTCGGAAGCCCTCGGCAGGCTCGTTCCTCAGCTCATCGGCACCGACGGGGCGGGGCTGGCGGTAGGCGGTCTGCGGACCGCTGTCAGGGAGGGGGTGGAGACCGGTGCGGCGAACATGGCCACCAACGGACTGAAGTACGGCGACGAACTCGCCGCCGCGCCGAAGGACTGGAGCAATCTCGCCCGCAGCACGGACCATGTTTCCGAGAAGGCGATCCACGCCGACTCGGTGGATCCGAAACTCGCCCGGGAATTCACCGACGATCAGTTTCCCTGGCTCAAGGACGTCAATCAGACGGGACATCCCGGCTACACCCAGAACTGCAGTCACAATGTGGATGCCGTGAACAGGAACCTGGACGGCGAACAGGCCAGCGCGGCCCCGAAGCAGAGTCCCGATCACGTGCCGCCGGAGGTGCTCGGGCTCAAGGACAGGCCCAAGGGTCACTACGACATGGTCAAGAGCTACGATGACATCATTCGCGACCTGCAGGCCAGGGGCGAGGGTTCGAGGAGCGTCATGTACATCAGCCGTTCCGATGGTTCGGCGCATGTGTTCAACGCGGTGAACACCCCGCACGGAGTGGTTTTCCTCGACGGCCAGTCCGGGACCCTGGGAGTACTCGAAAAGAATGTGTCGTCGATCGGCCATATTCCATATCGCGACGGAGTCAAGTAAATGAGCAAATCCGAAGCAGTCGAATTGGCCGCCGAATTCGTCAAGGCGATGTATCCGGACAAGGTGGTTTCCTTGGTCATGCTCCCGGACAAGTGCGAGGAATACGGCTTCGGCTGGGCCATTCGGTTCGACTGGAAGGAGCACCTCGAGACAGGAAATCCCATGGATGCGCCGTTCACCTCCGTCGTCGTCGTGCCGCACCATGGTGAGGCGGCGCATTGGCCGCCGACCGCACTTCCAGTGGCCGAGTACATGCGCCGACGCGAGGTGGGCGACTGGCCGAACGCCGACCGGCGCTCCGGGGGCTACTGACATGGACCGCCCCGACCAGCGGGCCGCGGCCTGGCTGGCCCACACCTACCGCGGCCTCGTCGAACTGTCCGTCCCCCATCCGGTGCACGAGACCTCCACCGCCTGGATGTTCGCCTGCCGCACCCTGGCCCAGCCGGGCTACCCCGCCACGCCGATGCTGGCGGCCTCGGTCGTCGTCCCGAAGGACGGGAGTTCGCCGTTCCACCCTTCGGCCAGCGATCCCCTCGCGGACCTGGACCCGGCCGGTCAGCAGAAAGTAGCCGCGAGGGTCGCCGACCAGGCCCGTAGGATCAATGCGCGCGGTTGCGTGGTGACCGTGCACTCCGCCATCGACGGCGCTCAGTCGACACCGTTGCCCTGGCAGCCGTCCGACGAGGCCCCCGGCTGGTGGCCCAGGCTCACGCGGCGCTACTTCCCGGCCTTCGAGCAGGTGGCAGTGAGCGACTGGGACTCGGTGATCAGGGCGGTGGCCGAACCGGGCCCGGACACCCGCGGTCTCGTCTGGGTTCGTCGGGAACTGGGCGGCGCCGAGGCGACCGGCAATCTGCTGTACGCGCACAACCACAAGGGCCAGGTCGTGTTCCTGGACGCCCAAGTAGGGGGTCTGGCGAAGCTCGACCCGTCCGCGCTGCGCGACTTGGTCCTCATGCGAGCCGTACCTCGGGCACACCCTCCGCGCTGGCCCTGGGAAGCGGAGGCACACGACTACCCGTCCGCGCTCCGCAAGGCGCAACTCTGGCTGGACCAGGCGTATCACGGGGAGGCCGAACTGGTCGATCCCGCACCGCAGGACGAGATCCGGCGAGGCTGGGTCTTCGCGTGCAACACAAAACGCTATCTGCGCGACGGGCGCTGGCAGGACGCCATGCTCGATGCCGCGCTGGTCGTACCCAGGGAAGCAGCCGCTCCGCTCGGCCTTCCCAACTCTGACCCATGGAACTGGCTGCAACGCTGGGACGACGGCGAGACTCCCGGATCCGCGGGATTCCCCGTCTCGCCGCCTCCCGGTTACGCGGCATGGTTCGAACCCACGCTGTCCGGCCTGGGCCCCGTGCTCTCCGCGACCGAACACGCGGACTGGGCAACGGTCATGGACGAACTCTCGGGTTTCCCGGTCGAAGCCCGAGCCGTGATCTGGGCCCGTCGAGTCGACGCGCGCGGCCGGGAGTCCGTCGGCCGGCTGCTGAACGCGGTGCACACGGCGCACGGCGTGATGCTGGTCGACGGTTCCACGGATTCTGCCGTGGCGTTCGACCAGGTCGGAATTCGTGGCCTGCACGTCATCCGTTATCGCTGACGCCCACAGCGGCAGCCACGGGCGCTCACACGGACACAGCCGAGATGGGTCCTTTGGCCAGGGCAAATTACTGTGACCTGCAGTGACACCCAGGTGATTGAGTCTTGACGTCGTCGGCCTGCACTCAGCCATGGTGCGGCGGCACCTTCCTGGCCTGTGCCCGTGCGAACGGTGGAAGCTCGGTAAGGCCGCCCAGCGGGTTCCCGCTCGACGTGGACGCCAGGTCGTAGTCGTCGTCGACGACGTACACCGTCGGACCTCGCCACCAGCCGCCCTCCCGCAGCTCCTGTGCGGTGACGTAAGCCGTGGGGCGCGGCGCTGCATAGCGCTGTGCTACTGGCAGCCCTGCTTCTCCATGGCCTTCGGGAAATAAGAACGGAGGAAGGAGCGCAGGGCATCGCGCCGTTCCGAAACCTTCTCAGGAACGTTCTTCTGCAGCTGAACCAGCACGGCGAACTTTTGCTGCTTTCCCTTGTAGGTGCAGCCGGCGACCGCCATCGCTCCACGGTCGGCGATCACGGCGTCGTCGCCGATGTCGGCAGCGGCGGGACTCCCCAGGCGTACGAGTGCCCGATCCTGGACCTTGATGGGATCGGTGTCGCCGGCAACGACATCTCCCGAGAGATAGACGACCAGCTTCTGGTCCACCAGCAGACGGCAACGCGGACTCTCCGGGCCGGCGTCGTACGACTTCTCGGTGAGTTTCTTCCCGTCGGGAAGGAGGGGAGACAGCGAGTCGGAGTCGACGGTCACACCGCATGCCTTGTCCGGGACCGCGTAGTCGCGAGATCCCGAACAAGCTGTCGCCGTCAGAAGGACCACGGTCGCAGCGGCAGCGGCGGCGACACTTCGCGTACAGCGCTGAGATCCCCCCGTGCGTACGGCGGTACGTACCGCCGTACGCACCGCGAGCCGACCCAGAAGCAGAGAAGTACCGTTGTTCACTGATCACCTGCCAGTCCCTGAGCACGGCCGTTGCCGTCGAAGGCGGCGCCGTTGATCTCGGATGTAATCGTGTACCTGTTGTTGCCGTGGTTCGGGTTGGCGTCCATCCACAGGTCGGCCAGCTTCTGCAGTTGGTTCTCCCGTGCGGTGAAGACTTCGCCGTTCTGCCGGGCGGTCTCCTCGTTGATGCGCGCCTGCTCGTCCAATTGCCATTGGTAGGCCAGGGCGTCGACGCCTCGCTGCGCGGCGTCACCGACAACCGGGATGAAGTTCACGGCACCACCGAAGCCGTGATAAAGCCACTTGGCGTCCCATGAAGGGTCGTGCTTGTCCGTCTTCAGGGCCTGATAGCGGGCCTCTTCGAGGAAGCCGACGGTGTGGCCTGCCCGGAGCAGCGTTTCCTTCGGGTCGCTCGGATGGTCCGTGTAGATGTCGCGCACCATCTCCCGGTTCAGGCCGTCGTTGAGAATTCCGTAGGCGTTCTGATCGCGTGACACCTGCTTCGTCACTTCCAACAACTGATGGCGATCGAGCTGTCTCGGGTCGCCGTGATCGTCCGCGAGGGAACTTGCGGTGTGATTGACCTCGTCGCCGTAGTTCACCAGCACTTTGGCCATGTCGTCGCGCATCTCGGGAGCGAAGTCGTCGCCCACACCCGAGATGATCTGCAGTGAGCGATCGAGGACGTGCCGGTTCTCGGCCGTGTGCTCCACGGGAACGGCGTGGGGGTCGTTGGGATTGACGCCCGTGGCCGCAGCGACGAGAGCATTCCCTGTAGCGTCACGCGACTGGTTTGCGTCGTGGCTGTTCAGGGGGGTGTCGTCGAATGTGGGGCGGTCCTTGAGGACCCACTCGGCGTTGTCCTGGGGGTCAGTGCTGTTGAAGAAGTCGGTGGCGGCGTCAGGGCTGTTCGAGAGAGCTGTCATGAATCCGGTCATCGGATCCCGGCCGAACTCGTCGCCCATGAAGTTCATCTTGGGCATGGCAGGTCCGCCCACGCCACCGTTCCAGTAGTGGTCCGGCAGCTTCATCTTCTTCTCGGTCGACACCAGGGCGTCACCGTACTTGTTCAAGAACGCGTCGTTGTAGTCCCCGACTCGCATGAGGTTGCTCATCAGCTGGAAACCGTAGACCCGTGTTCCACGGGTCTGGATGGGATCGTCACCCAGCTGGACCATGTCGTTCTCCCAGTTCCGCATCGCGGGGGAATCCGACTGTGTCGCTCCTGCGAGAGTGAGGCTGAGATTCTTTTGGAAGTCGCCGAGTTGATCGAGGCGTGCCCGCTGCAGATCGCCGCCGTCCGAGGGATCGGAGAGGTCGGCCCAGAAATCCAACGTCCCCTTCGGGCCGAGGGTGGTGGCGAACTTCTCCTGGAAGAGCGGGTCGTTCTTGTAGCCGGCGAGATTCCGGTTGAGTTCATCAAACTCCTCGGGAGACATCGAATCTCCCTTGCTCTTGATGAGATTCGCGTACTTCTCGGCGTCCTCCAGGGCCTTGGTCGCCGAATCCCGGTCACCGTACGAGGCGCCGGAGAACCCGTACTCGGCTTGCTCGACGATGGCGCGAAGCGCCTCGGACGCGGTCTCGTCGCTGTGCGTGGCTCTGCCGAGAATGCGCTGGACGTCATCGCGCAGCTCGGTCACATCCTGTTCGCTGTGATCAGGGACCGTGGTTCCCTTGGCCGCACGATCGGGATGGACGTTCATGGTGACGGTGAAGGAGCCGTTGCCGGTGTCCATCACCGTGAGGTTCTTCTTGAGCCCGCGTGATATCGCCTCGTTGAGCTGCTCGTGGTAGCTGACGAGCTCCTCGTGGGTGTCCTTGAGGATGTTACGGATGGTGCTGGCCTCGGTATGGGCGTCAGTGAACTCGCCCGCCGTCCTGGTGATGAACTCGCGCGAGACAGTGGCGTTCACCCCGGCCCAATTGGCCTTGTCCGCCAGGCCTTTGAGTCCTTCACGGGCGTTCTTCTCAAGGGTCTCCAGGTTCCCCACAACCCGAGTCCAGTCGTCTATGGCAGTACCGAGCGACGCGAAGTTCCCAAAACGGAGCGTATCCAGATCCATCAGTGACTCTTCCCCCCGTCGAAGCCCTTGTCGAGCGTGGAGATGCTGCTGATCTGGCCGCCGATGTAGTACTCGTCGCCCTGATGGGCCTTCTTCGTGAAGTCCATATGGTTGGAGATATGGGCACACGCGTCGAGGAGCGACGTCAGTTGTTCTTCCCAGCGGCTCTGCACGCGGTCGACTGCCCCACCCAGTGTGAAGCCCTGGGTCTTGAGATCCGACGCCGCCGTCTGGCTGCTGGACCAGGCGTCACGACCGTACCGGCCCAAGTCTTCCCACAGCTTGAATGCCCGGTCGCCGATCGCGGCGAGATCCTTTTGGTCAACGGTCAGATCACCCTGCGGGGTGCTGCCACCGCCACCGTCGGCCGGCAACTGATTGAGTTGCATACGCGCGGATTGCTTGTGCGCCGCCTGGTTCTTCAGCTGCTCCCATTCGTCCCAAGCCACGTCTGAATCCTCCCCGTTGTTCCCGTGAGCGCGGCCGTCGGACCGACGGCCGCCGGGCTACTTCAACGTACCAATGGAGCAGATCTGTCGCCTCGGAGCTGTCGAGTGCGAAGACTTTCGCGTGTGCTTCATCAGTACTCCACACTCATCAACCCGGTCTGAACCAAGGGCTTTCCCCGCCTGCGAGAGACAAAGACGCCCCGCCCCGCGGGCATTGCCCGAGGCCGCACTCCACCCAGGATGTCTCCCTCGCCCGGATCGCCGGCGAGCACCACACCCTGCGCACCCAGTTCCCTCATCCGCTGCATGAACGGCTCGTACGCGGCGCGCCCCGCACCGGCGGTCGACCGGGCGATGATGAACCGCACGCCCACATCCCGCGCGAACGGAAGCAGTTCGGTCAGACCGCCCAGCGGGTTCCCGCTCGACGTGGACACGAGGTCGTAGTCGTCGACCACGACGTACACCGTCGGGCCACGCCACCAGCTCCGCTCCCGCAGCTGCTGTGCGGTCACGTCTGCCGTGGGCGTCCGGCGTTGCATCAGCTCCGCCAGCGCGCTCATGTGGTGGTCCATCGCGTTGGACATGGGGATGTACTCGGCGAGGTGCGTGGACGGGGTGACGTCCAGCAGCGAGCGCCGGTTGTCGACCACGAACAGCTTGCAGTCGTCGCCCGAGTACCGCTCGGTCAGCTGCTTGATCAGTAGGCGCAGCAGGTTCGACTTGCCCGACTCGCTCTCTCCGAAGACGAGGAAGAACGGGTCCTGCTCGAAGTCGACGAAGACGGGTTCGAGGTTGTCCTCGTCGAGCGCGAAGGCCACGCCGCGCCGCGGGGAGTGGTCACCCGGAGGCAGCTGCTGCGCCGGGAACTCGCGGGGGAGCAGCCGGACTTCGGGGGCGCCGGGCGCCTGCCAGTGGCGGGACACCTCCGTCGCCAGCGCCGCCGTCGCGTCGGCGAGGTCCGTGTCCGACGTCAGACCGTCGATGCGCGGAACGGCACCCATGAAGTGCAGCTTCCCCGGTGCCTGGCCGCGGCCGGGCACGCCCGTGGGGACGTTCACCGCCACCTTGCGGTCCAGCTCCGAGTCCATCGTGTCGCCGAGGCGCAGCTCCAGACGGTTCATCAGGTGGTCCTTGAGGTTCGCCCGGACCTCCATCGACCTGGACGCGGTCAGGACGAGGTGGATGCCGTAGCCGAGACCCCGTGCGGCGATGTCCAGGACGACGCCCTCCACGGCCTCGTAGTCCGCGCGGAAGTTGCCCCAGCCGTCGATGACCAGGAAGACATCGCCCCACGGCTGGTCGGTCAGGGAGATCTGGCCGCGCGCCCGCTTCGTGCGGAACTCGGCGATCGACGAGATGCCGGAGGAGCGGAAGTACTCCTCGCGGCGCGTCATGACGCCGTACACCTCGGCGACCGTACGCCGCACCTTCTCCGGGTCGAGGCGCGAGGCCACCCCGCCGACGTGCGGCAGTCCGGCCACGGCCGACATGCCGCCACCGCCGAAGTCGAGGCCGTAGAACTGCACCTCGTGCGGGGTGTGGGTGAGTGCGAACGAGGCGATCAGGCTGCGCAGCAGCGTCGACTTGCCGGACTGAGGGCCGCCGACGATCTGCATATGGCCGGCCGCGCCCGAGAAGTCGACCCACAGCGGGTCGCGGCGCTGCTCGTACGGCTTGTCGACGAGACCGACGGGGACGACGAGCCGTCCCGCCCCCTCGTAGCCGGGCTGGGTGAGCCCGCGCCCCTGCACCGCGGCCAGTCCCGGGAGCAGCCCGTCCAGTGATGGCGGGCTGTCCAGCGGCGGCAGCCACACCTGGTGGGCCGCCGGGCCCTGCGCCTCCAGACGGCGCACGATCACATCGAGCACCGTGTCGGCCAGGGCGTCGTCCGTCTCCGGCGTCTCCTCGCGCTGCTGGGGCACGGCGGCGTACCGCACCGGCACCTCCGCCGCGGTGAACAGCACCGGTCGCCGGTCCACCGGCAGCGCGCCACCGAGCGCGGACCGGGTCGGACCCGTGCGATACACCCCGGAGACGTACGCCGCCTTGAAACGCACCATCTCGTCCGTGCCGAACTTCAGGAAGCCGGAACCGGGCACGTTCGGCAGTTCGTACGCGTCGGGGACGCCCAGCGCCGCACGCGACTCGGCGGCGGAGAACGTCCGCAGGCCGATCCGGTACGAGAGGTACGTCTCCAGACCGCGGAGCCGGCCCTCCTCCAAGCGCTGCGAGGCCAGCAGCAGATGCACGCCCAGCGAACGGCCGATGCGGCCGATCTGCACGAACATCTCGATGAAGTCCGGCTTGGCGGTCAGCAGCTCGCTGAACTCGTCGATCACCAGGACGAGGGACGGGATCGGCTGGAGCGGCGCCCCGGCCGCCCGCGCCTTCTCGTAGTCGTGGATGTTCGCGTAGTTGCCCGCGTCGCGCAGCATCTCCTGGCGGCGGTTGAGCTCACCGCGGATGGAGTCGCCCATGCGGTCGACCAGCGTCAGGTCGTCCGCCAGGTTGGTGATCACCGCTGCCACGTGCGGCATCTGCGCCATCCCGGCGAAGGTGGCACCACCCTTGAAGTCCGCGAGGACGAAGTTCAGCGTCTCCGACGAGTGCGTCACCGCCAGGCCCAGCACCAGCGTGCGCAGCAGCTCCGACTTGCCCGAACCCGTCGCGCCCACGCACAGCCCGTGCGGGCCCATGCCCTCCTGCGCGGCCTCCTTGAGGTCGAGCATCACGGGCCGCCCGTCCTCGCCGACACCGATCGGCACGCGCAGCCGCTCGGCGAGCGAACGCGCCCGCCAGGTGCGCTTGGTGTCCACCGAGGCCGCGTCTCCGAGGTTCAGCAGATCCGTGAACTCCAGGTTGGCGAGCAGCGGTTCGTCGTCGTCCCCGCCCGAGGCCATGCGCAGCGGCGCCAGCTGCCGCGCCAGCGCCTCCGCGGACTCGTACGAGAGGGCGTCGGGTGTGCCCTCGTAGACGATGCCGTGCCCGGACTCCAGGTGCAGCGCGTGCGGTTGCACGACGATGGAGAGGTCACCGCGGGCTCCGGACAAGTCCTCGGGGACGACCTCGACGACCGTCACCCCCTGCAGTCCCTCGGGGGCGGCCAGGACGGAGTCCGGTGGTAGCGACAGGCCATCGAGTACGACGACGATGTGCGGTTCGTCCGGGAGCGGGGTGGCGTTCGGGTGGAAGCGTGGGCGCCCCGTCAGCCGGGTGGCCAGCAGTTGTTCCAGCTCGCGAGAGTCGCTGCCGATCAGCCGGCGGCTGCCCGCGCCGTCCACCGCGTCGGAGAGCTGCACGTGCGGCAGCCACTTGGCCCACTCCCAGTGCGAGAGCTCCGCCCGCCCGGCCGCGACCACGATCACCAGGTCCTCGGGCGAGTGCAGCGAGGCCAGCGAACCGGCCAAAGCGCGCGCGGAGGCACGTACGGACTGCGGATCGCCGCTGACCGTGACATGGTAGAAGGCGCGCAGCGAGACGGCCATCGGAAGTGCGTCCAGGACCCCGTGGGTGGCCACGAACCGCTGCATCGCGCCCGCGGTCAGCGGCTCCAGCTGGTCGACCGGACCTGTCTCGGGGGAGACCAGCGGGGTGGCCAGCGACTGCGGACCGAGGCCGATGCGCACCTGGGCGAAGTCCTCGTCCCCGGGCCGCCGTTCCCACACCCGACTGCCCTCGGCGACCAGCGCCCACAACTGCTCGGGAGAAGGGTGCAGGTAGTACTGGGCGTCGCGCTGCGCCTTCCCCGTGTCCAGGGCCGTGCGCCGGGTCTGCGACAGATAGCTCAGATAGTCGCGGCGCATGTCCGCGAGCTGGCCCTGGGAGCCGCGACGGAAGCGGACGATCATCGCGACGGACATGGCCACCGTCGACGCGATCATCACCATGCCCATGATCTTCATGAACGGCTGCCCGTTCGTGAAGAAGAAGACCACCGAGCCGCCCATGCCGAGCGTCGGCAGCAACTGCATGAGGACGCTCTCCTGGTGCCCGCGCGGAAGCTCCGGCGGCGGCTGCAGGACGACCTCTTCCGTGGGCACTTCGGACGGCAGCGCCCGAGGTGGGCGCTTGACGATGATTTGGCTCACTGCTCACCAATTCCCTTGCCGGCCCCAGGGTCTTCCGCCCGCCGCCCCGTGTCAGGCGGACGCAGGCCGCCGCGTGATCCTACTGACTTACTACTGACTTCATGGGAGACGGGTGGGCGGTAGGGTGCCGGATGTTCGCGTGAGCACACGCGAACGAGGCTGGAAAAACAGGGCATTCCGCGCGATGTGGTGGTGTGCGGAACCCAAGAACCGGCCGTACGGAGCTCTTTCCGGCGCCTTGCCGCACCGTCGGCCGGGTGGTCCGGACAAAGAGACGCAGGACCTTCACATCGCGGCCGCAGAACCACCGCAGCCGCGGCGCCATCACGTCCGCGCAACCGACGCAGACGCACGGGCGTGACCGAGATCGCCGACGCAGGACCATCATTGAGGGGGAGCAGCAGGTGAGCATGACGGCCTCCGCGACAACCACCGGAGCCGGAGGGCCGGGACCCGGAGCCCCTCACGGGGCAGGCACGGGCCTCGGCTTCTGCCGGGTCACCATCGTCGCGCCCGACAGCCGGATCGACGTGGCGCTGCCCGACGACATCCCGGTCGCCGACATCTATCCGGAGATCCTCAGGCTCTCCCAGCAGAGTCCCGCCCAGGGCGCTCCGGTCGGCTACCACCTCGTACGCCGCGACGGCGCTGTCCTCGACAGCTCGCGCTCCTTCGCCGCGCAGCGGATTCTCGACGGCGAACTCCTCACCCTGCGCCCCTTCTCCGAGTCGCTGCCCCCCGCCGTCTTCGACGACGTGTCAGAGGCGGTCGCATCCGCGGTCACCCGTGAACGCACCCTGTGGAGTGGCGACCTGACGCGCGCCGCGGGGCTCGTCGGCGGCGGTGTCCTGCCGACGCTGCTCGCCTTCGTCGCCTGGACCGCCGATCCGCGCCACGACATGCACAGCCTTCCCGGCATCCTCGCGGGCGTCACCGGTGTACTTCTTGTCGTCCTCGCCGCGATCCGCGCACGGATCTACGACGACCGGGCCTCGGCCGTCGCGCTGGGACTCGGCGCGCTCCCGAACGTGGGCGTGGCGGGCTCCGGGCTGCTGTCACTGGCGGGCGGCGAGGGCATCGGCAAGCTGCAGTTCCTGCTCGCCTGCGCCGCGGTGCTGGTGGCCTCGGTGGTGCTCACCCTGTGCTCGCCGCGCGGCGACGGCCCGTTCGTCGCCTTCGTGTTCGCCTCTGCCGTCGCCCTGGTCGTGGTGTTCGTGGCACTGCTCGTGCACTGGACACCCACCGAGATCGCCGCGCTGTGCGCGCCCGTCGCCGTGGGGGCACTGGCGTTCCTGCCGGGCATGTCCATGCGCTTCGCCCGCCTGCCGATCGGCTTCGACCCGCCGAACGCCACTCCGCGCAGCGCGTACTCCGCCGATCCCGCCCCGCCGGAGCCGGTCGACGCCGAACGCATCGAGGCGCAGGCCCGCCGCGGCCATGAACTCCTCGTCGGGCTCGTGGGCGGCTGCGCGCTGCTCGCCGTCGGCGCCTCGGTGGTGCTCGGCTTCTCCGACAACGTCTGGGGACAGCTGCTCGCCTTCGCCACCGGCGTCGCCATGCTGATGCGCGCCCACCTCTTCCGCTACACCACCCAGGTCGCGCCCGTCCTGGCCGCGGGCCTCGGCGCTCTCGTCCTGCTCGGCCTCGGTCTGGCGCTCAACCCGCCGCACGCTCTGATGCGCGACGCCCTCACCGGCGACCGTGCGGACCTCGACATCCGCACGATCTGGCTCGTCG
This sequence comes from Streptomyces sp. NPDC107454, assembly GCF_055582885.1. Lineage (NCBI taxonomy): Bacteria > Bacillati > Actinomycetota > Actinomycetes > Kitasatosporales > Streptomycetaceae > Streptomyces > Streptomyces sp. NPDC107454. The sequence continues at coordinate 408,525 of NZ_JBVJPA010000011.1, forward strand.
CGGCGATCGGGGCGGCGGCAGCGCTGGTCACCGCGCTCGGCCTGATCCTCCCGCGCGGCGGCCTCACCCCGTTCTGGGGCCGCTTCCTGGAAGTCGCCGAAGGCTTCGTACTGCTCACCCTCATTCCGCTGGCCCTCGCGGTCTTCGACGTGTACGGCGCGGCCCGGTCCATGACCAGCTGATCACCGAGCCGAGAACGGGGAGGGCGGTCGGCTCACCAGCCGACCGCCCTCCCCGTCTCTGTCCCTCGGTACGTCGCCTAGCCCGCCGCAAGCCCCCCGTTGTGCGGCGCCGGCTCCAGATCGAACTCGCCGTCCCGCGCCCCCAGCACAAAGGCCCGCCACTCCGCCTCCGTGTACCGCAGGACCGTGTCCGGGTCGAGGGAGGAACGCATGGCCACCGCGCCCTCGGGCAGGTACGCGATCTCGACCCGCTCCTCGTGTTCCTCCGTGCCCGGCGCGCTGTGCCATTCGACGTCGGAGATGTCCAGGGCGTAGAGCTCGTCCTTCTCCCGCTCCTTGCGCGCCTTGACGTCCGCGTTCGTCTCCGCCGCGATGTCCTCGTCCGCTACGCCCGCTGCGTCCGCTGCCTCGGCCATGTTCAAGCGGCCCCTTCCCCACGTACGAATGACCTGTGCGGTCACCCTAGTGGCCAGGCCCGTGTCACCAGGCAGGTTCGGGGACCCGGACAGACGCATCCGGCCAGGCTGGTACCCTGTGTGACGGCCGTTTGTGTACGCACCCCCGGAGCCCATCGCTCTGGAGGCCGCGCTCAGCGGATCCCCGCCTCCCGAGTAACGGAAGCTCCCCTGAGATGTGGACCAGGGGCACTCGGTGGCTACTCAGAGACTATGAGGAGTACGCGTGTCGCTCGACGCCGCTACGAAGAAGCAGATCATCAGCGAGTTCGGTCAGAAGGAGGGCGACACCGGCTCCCCCGAGGTCCAGGTCGCCATGCTCTCGCGCCGCATCTCGGACCTGACCGAGCACCTCAAGACCCACAAGCACGACCACCACTCCCGTCGTGGTCTGCTGATCCTGGTCGGTCAGCGCCGCCGGCTGCTGCAGTACCTGGCCAAGAAGGACATCCAGCGCTTCCGTGCGCTGGTCGACCGCCTGGGCATCCGCCGCGGTGCGGCGGGCGCCAAGTAAGACGCCGTGAAGGGAGCGGTTCCCACCTCTTGGGAGCCGCTCCTTTTGCTGTACGTGCCGCTGCCGTGAGCATTGCCGTACGCACTGCCGTACGTCTCTGTACGTGCGGAGTGTCACCGACGCTTTGTAGTGTGGTAGCACAACGCAATACGCAGGACACAGCACGTACGACACAGCGTGATGGCTCCGTACCCGCCGGGTAGGGACCGTCACGTCAACGAACGAGGAGACGCGCACCGCACCGCCGCCGGTCCTCGGTAGTGGCCCCCGGGGGAATGAGATCCCGGGTGCTTCGATCGAAGACCGGCCCGCACCAGACGGAGCGCCTCTCCGCCACCGTCCCCCTGCCACACGGGCAGGACGGGACGAAGACGAGGAGAAAACGCTAGTGGAGAACGAGACCCACTACGCCGAGGCCGTTATCGACAACGGTTCCTTCGGCACCCGCACCATCCGCTTCGAGACGGGCCGCCTGGCCAAGCAGGCCGCCGGCTCCGCCGTGGCGTACCTGGACGACGACACCATGGTGCTGTCGGCCACCAGTGCTTCCAAGAAGCCCAAGGACAACCTCGACTTCTTCCCCCTCACGGTGGACGTCGAGGAGCGGATGTACGCCGCAGGCAAGATCCCCGGCAGCTTCTTCCGCCGCGAGGGTCGCCCCTCCGAGGACGCCGTCCTCACCTGTCGTCTGATCGACCGCCCGCTGCGCCCGTCCTTCAAGAAGGGCCTGCGCAACGAGATCCAGGTCGTCGCCACGATCATGGCCCTCAACCCCGATCACCTGTACGACGTCGTGGCGATCAACGCCGCCTCCGCGTCCACGCAGCTGGCCGGTCTGCCCTTCTCCGGCCCGGTCGGCGGCGTCCGCGTCGCGCTGATCAACGGCCAGTGGGTCGCGTTCCCGACGCACACCGAGCTCGAGGACGCCGTCTTCGACATGGTCGTCGCCGGTCGCGTCCTGGAGGACGGCGACGTCGCGATCATGATGGTCGAGGCCGAGGCCACCGAGAAGACCATCCAGCTGGTCAAGGGCGGCGCCGAGGCGCCGACCGAAGAGGTCGTCGCTTCCGGCCTCGACGCCGCGAAGCCCTTCATCAAGGTCCTGTGCAAGGCGCAGTCGGACCTCGCCGCGAAGGCCGCCAAGCCGACCGCCGAGTTCCCGATCTTCCTGGACTACGAGGACGACGTCCTCGAGGCCCTGACCGCCGCGGTCAAGAGCGAGCTCGCCCAGGCGCTCACCATCGCCGGCAAGCAGGACCGCGAGGCCGAGCTGGACCGCGTCAAGGAGATCGCCGCCGAGAAGCTGCTCCCGCAGTTCGAGGGTCGCGAGAAGGAGATCTCCGCCGCGTACCGCGCGCTGACCAAGAAGCTGGTCCGCGAGCGCGTCATCAAGGACAAGGTCCGCATCGACGGCCGCGGCGTCACGGACATCCGTACGCTCGCCGCCGAGGTCGAGGCCATCCCGCGCGTGCACGGCTCGGCGCTGTTCGAGCGTGGCGAGACCCAGATCCTGGGCGTCACCACCCTCAACATGCTCCGCATGGAGCAGCAGCTGGACACCCTCTCCCCGGTGACCCGCAAGCGCTACATGCACAACTACAACTTCCCGCCGTACTCCGTCGGTGAGACGGGCCGCGTGGGCTCCCCGAAGCGCCGCGAGATCGGCCACGGCGCCCTCGCCGAGCGCGCGCTCGTGCCGGTCCTGCCGACCCGCGAGGAGTTCCCCTACGCGATCCGTCAGGTGTCCGAGGCCCTCGGCTCCAACGGCTCGACCTCCATGGGCTCGGTCTGCGCCTCCACCATGTCGCTGCTGAACGCCGGTGTGCCGCTGAAGGCCCCCGTCGCCGGCATCGCCATGGGTCTGATCTCCCAGGAGATCGACGGCCAGACGCACTACGTCGCCCTCACCGACATCCTCGGTGCGGAGGACGCCTTCGGCGACATGGACTTCAAGGTCGCCGGCACCAAGGAGTTCGTGACCGCCCTCCAGCTCGACACCAAGCTGGACGGCATCCCGGCCTCCGTCCTGGCCGCGGCCCTCAAGCAGGCCCGCGACGCCCGCCTCCACATCCTCGACGTGATGATGGAAGCGATCGACACGCCGGACGAGATGTCCCCGAACGCCCCGCGGATCATCACCGTCAAGATCCCCGTGGACAAGATCGGTGAGGTCATCGGCCCCAAGGGCAAGATGATCAACCAGATCCAGGAGGACACCGGCGCCGAGATCACGATCGAGGACGACGGCACCATCTACATCGGTGCCGCCGACGGCCCGGCCGCCGAGGCCGCCCGCGCCACGATCAACGGCATCGCCAACCCGACCATGCCGGAGGTCGGCGAGCGCTACCTGGGCACCGTCGTGAAGACGACGACCTTCGGCGCGTTCGTGTCGCTGCTCCCGGGCAAGGACGGTCTGCTGCACATCTCGCAGATCCGCAAGCTCGCCGGCGGCAAGCGCGTGGAGAACGTCGAGGACGTCCTCGGGGTGGGCCAGAAGGTCCAGGTCGAGATCGCCGAGATCGACTCCCGCGGCAAGCTCTCCCTGATCCCCGTGATCGAGGGCGAAGGCGACGACGACACGAAGGACGACACCGACCAGTGACGTCTCGTAGCTCCACGGCGACGGCCCGCACCTCTTCGGAGGCGCGGGCCGTCGCCCGTACCCAAACCCTCATCAAGGGCGAGAACGGCATCGGTACGGTCCGTAAGACCACCCTCCCCGGCGGCCTGCGCATCGTCACCGAGACCCTCCCCTCCGTACGCTCGGCCACCTTCGGGATCTGGGCGCACGTCGGCTCCCGCGATGAGACGCCGACGCTGAACGGCGCCACGCACTACCTGGAGCACCTGCTCTTCAAGGGCACCTCCCGGCGCAGCGCCCTGGACATCTCCTCCGCCATCGACGCGGTCGGCGGCGAGATGAACGCGTTCACGGCCAAGGAGTACACGTGCTACTACGCGCGTGTGCTCGACACCGACCTCCCGCTCGCCATCGACGTCGTGTGCGACATGCTCACCGGCTCGCTGATCGAGCAGGGCGACGTGGACGCCGAGCGCGGCGTGATCCTCGAAGAGATCGCGATGACCGAGGACGACCCGGGCGACTGCGTGCACGACCTGTTCGCGCACACCATGCTCGGCGACACCCCCCTCGGCCGCCCGGTCCTCGGCACGGTCGACACGGTCAACGCCCTCAGCGCCGACCGCATCCGCCGCTTCTACAAGAAGCACTACGACCCGACGCACCTCGTGGTCGCCTGCGCGGGCAACGTCGACCACAACAAGGTCGTACGCCAGGTCCGCGCCGCCTTCGAGAAGGCCGGCGCCCTCAAGGAGAGCGCCGTCGAGCCGATCGCCCCGCGCGACGGCCGCCGCGCCATCCGCACCGCGGGCCGCGTCGAGCTCCTCGGCCGCAAGACCGAGCAGGCCCATGTCGTCCTCGGCATGCCGGGCCTCGCCCGCACCGACGAGCGCCGCTGGGCCCTGGGCGTCCTGAACACCGCCCTGGGCGGTGGCATGTCCTCCCGCCTCTTCCAGGAGGTCCGCGAGAAGCGCGGCCTGGCCTACAGCGTGTACTCGTACACCTCGGGCTTCGCCGACTGCGGCCTCTTCGGCGTGTACGCGGGCTGCAGGCCGAGTCAGGTCCACGACGTGCTCAAGATCTGCCGCGACGAGCTGGACCACGTCGCCGAGCACGGCCTCTCGGACGACGAGATCGGCCGCGCCATCGGTCAGCTCCAGGGCTCCACGGTCCTCGGCCTGGAGGACACCGGCGCGCTGATGAACCGTATCGGCAAGAGCGAGCTGTGCTGGGGCGAGCAGATGTCCGTCGACGACATGCTGGTCCGGATAGCGTCGGTCACCCCGGACGACGTCCGTTCGGTCGCCCGCGACATCCTGGGACAGCGGCCCTCGCTGTCGGTCATCGGCCCGCTCAAGGACAAGCAGGCCTCCCGTCTGCACGACGCGGTCGCGTAATCCCCGTCTCGGTAAGGAACGAAGCAATGAGCAAGCTGCGCGTGGCGGTCCTCGGTGCCAAGGGCCGGATCGGGGCCGAGGCGGTACGAGCCGTCGAGGCCGCCGAGGACCTGGAGCTGGTGGCCGCGCTGAGCCGCGGCGACGAGCTGGAAGCGCTGGTCGCCACCGGCACCCAGGTCGTGGTCGAACTGACGACCCCGGACTCGGTGATGAGCAACCTCGACTTCTGCGTCCGGCACGGCATCCACGCCGTGGTCGGCACGACCGGCTGGACCGACGAGCGCCTCGCGCAGCTCAACACCTCGCTGGCCGCGTCCCCGGAGACGGGCGTGCTCATCGCGCCCAACTTCTCCATCGGGGCCGTACTGACCATGAAGTTCGCCGAGGTCGCCGCGCCGTACTTCGAGTCCGTCGAGGTCGTCGAGCTGCACCACCCGAACAAGGTGGACGCCCCCAGCGGCACCGCCACGCGTACCGCCCAGCTCATCGCCGCGGCCCGGGAGCGCGCGGGCAGCACCCCGCAGCCCGACGCCACGGCGACCGCCCTGGACGGCGCCCGCGGAGCGAACGTCGACGGCGTGCCGGTGCACGCGGTCCGCCTGCGCGGGCTCCTCGCCCACCAGGAGGTCCTGCTCGGCGGCGAGGGCGAGACCCTCACCATCCGCCACGACTCCCTCCACCACAGCAGCTTCATGCCGGGCATCCTGCTCGGCGTCCGCCGCGTGGTGACCGCCCCGGGCCTCACCTTCGGCCTGGAACACTTCCTGGACCTCGGCTGAGCCGAGGGCCGCACAACAGATAGCCGGCAGACATGCGTGCGAAGATCACCTACGCCGTCACGGCAGCCGTCCTGGTCGTCTATTTCGTCCTGGTCGGCAGCCGAGGCGTGCTGCTCATCGAGAACGGCACCTTGATCACCGTCACCTTCGGTGTCGCGGTGCTGATCCTGCCGGTCATCGGCATCTGGTTCCTGTGGAAGAACACCCAGTTCGTCCGCAAGGCCAACCGGCTCGCCGCCGAGCTCGACGCCGAGGGCGGCCTGCCCGTCGACGAGTTGAAGCGCACCCCGGGCGGCCGTATCGACCGTGACTCGGCCGACGAGGTCTTCACCAGGCGCAAGGCCGAGACCGAGGACGCCCCGGACGACTGGCGCAGCTGGTTCCGCCTCGCGATCGCCTACCACGACGCCCGCGACACGCCGCGCGCCCGCAAGGCGATGCAGCGGGCGATCGCCCTGCGCGAGGGCAGGCCCCCCGCCGAGGCCTGAGAGCAACGGCGCACACGAGAAGTGCGACGACGGCACGGCGACAAGGACGTCGAAGGGGCCGGCCCGCGGAGTGCGGACCGGCCCCTTCGCCCTGCCACGAGATGCCCTGCCACGTCGCCTTGCCACGACCGTTGGGGCTCAATCCCGCCGGTACTCGTCGGCCCACACCTCGACGGCGTCCGCTGCCCGGTCGAAGGCCTCCGTGCGCGCCAGAAAGTCGGAGTTGTGCGAGGTGAGCAGCGGCGGCAGGGTGTCCGCCGCACGACCCTTGCGTACGAGGATCAGCGCCTGTCCCTGCACGGTGCGCGGCAGTCCGAGCCAGCGCACCGGCTGCTGGACGGTGCGTACGGCGACGACCTGCTCCCAGGACGTCGTACTCGTGTTCAGGAAGCCCACGCGGCGCAGCCCCCGCGCACTCACCCAGACGCCCATCCGCAGCAGCCGCAGCGCGCACAGGATGACGAGCACGGACCCACCGAAGCAGAGCAGGGCGGCGGAGCGGCTCCCCGTGAGCGCGACGAGCACGGCCGCGACGAGCACGTAGGAGGCGAGCAGCAGCACGAGCGCGGCGAGGGCCACCCGCCACGGCCCGGGCCGGTAGGGGCGCCGCCAGCGGCCGCGGTCGTCGAAGGGCAGGGCGAGCTCGTCCGCCACCTCGTCAAAGTCACGGTCCGCCGTCAGGAAGGGCAGGGGCACGACTGATCCTCACTCAATCCACGCATGGGCTGTGCCCGGTGAGGCTATCGAGCGGGGTCCCGGCTCACCACCCTTGGGGGGCCATGGGGGTGCCCTCACGCCCTTTGGGCAGCGGGGGAGGGTCAGCGGCCGTCGGAGGCTTCGGAATGCTGGGTCGTCGCGGACGACTGGTCGAGCGAGAGGGCCGGCATCCCGATGATCAGCGCGCCCACCAGCCCGGCGACCACGGTGAGGCCCAGGAGCCAGCGGCCGAATATCTCGCCGGCCGACGAGCGTCGGCGGGGTGGGGGAGCGACATTGCTGCGGAACTGGTCGGCTTCTGCGATGAAGGCGAACGGTACGGGCTCGCGCCGACGGAACATGGGGGTTGCTTCTCCTCTGGAGGCTCGAACGGATCACTGTCACCCATACAGACGAGCGAACGCCCCAAGAGGTGCCCGGAATCACCGAATTCGCTGAAGTTCGCCGACGAATGTCGCGGCACGCCACCGAACGCCCCGTTGTCAGTGGCGGGCCGTAGAGTGGGCGCCGCCCGAGAGATGTGATGGGAAGGACCCTGCGCACCGTGACCGACACCCCCGCCGACGACCTCAAGCCCAGTTTCCGCAGCGATGTCACCGTCGAGCTGGTCAAGCACACCGCTTCCGACTCGGACGTGCTGTTCGCCGCCCGCGTCTCGACCCTCGGTGAGCAGTCCCTCGACGAGCTCCAGAAGGACCCGGAGCGCTCCAAGGGCCTGTTGAACTACCTGATGCGGGACCGGCACGGCAGCCCCTTCGAGCACAACTCGATGACCTTCTTCATCAGCGCCCCGATCTTCGTCTTCCGCGAGTTCATGCGGCACCGCGTGGGCTGGTCGTACAACGAGGAGTCGGGCAGGTACAGGGAGCTCGAGCCGGTCTTCTACGTCCCGGACGAGTCCCGCAAGCTGGTCCAGGAGGGCCGCCCCGGCAAGTACGTCTTCGTCGAGGGCACCCAGGCGCAGCAGGAGCTCACGGGCCGTGTGATGGAGGACTCCTACCGACAGGCGTACGAGGCGTACCAGGAGATGCTGGCCGCCGGTGTGGCCCGCGAGGTGGCCCGCGCCGTCCTCCCCGTCGGCCTCTTCTCGTCGATGTACGCCACCTGCAACGCACGCTCCCTGATGCACTTCCTCGGGCTGCGCACCCAGCACGAGCTCGCCAAGGTCCCGTCCTTCCCGCAGCGGGAGATCGAGATGGTCGGCGAGCAGATGGAGGCGGAGTGGGCCGGGCTCATGCCGCTCACCTACGCGGCCTTCAATGCCAACGGGCGCGTGGCGCCGTAGCGCGCTCCCGCGCGCCGCTCGGCACAGATGTGCGGATCAACCGAGCGAGGTGTCCGTATTGCGGCATTTCGAGAAGTTCATCTAGCCTGATCAAACGGACCCGGCACTGCTTGAACCCCCGAGCAGGCAGTGCCGGGCTCCGCATTTGTCACGCTTTGTCGTGTCTCCCGAGGGCAGACCACGCCTTGAGCAGCGAGTAGCGTGTTACCCATGGCTCCGACCTCCACTCCGCAGACCCCCTTCGGGCGGGTCCTCACCGCCATGGTCACGCCCTTCACGGCGGACGGCGCACTCGACCTCGACGGCGCACAGCGGCTCGCCACCCACCTGGTGGACGCAGGCAATGACGGCCTGATCATCAACGGCACCACCGGTGAGTCACCGACCACCAGTGACGTGGAGAAATCGGATCTCGTACGAGCCGTACTCGAGGCGGTCGGCGACCGCGCCCACATCGTCGCGGGCGTCGGCACGAACGACACCCACCACAGCATCGAGCTCGCCCGCGCCGCCGAGAAGACCGGCGCGCACGGCCTGCTGACCGTGACGCCGTACTACAACAAGCCCCCGCAGGAGGGCCTGTACCGTCACTTCTCGGCCATCGCCGACGCGACCGAGCTGCCGGTGATGCTGTACGACATCCCGGGCCGCAGCGGCGTACCGATCAGCACCGAAACCCTCGTGCGGCTGGCCGAGCACCCGCGTATCGTCGCGAACAAGGACGCCAAGGGGGACCTCGGCCGAGCCAGCTGGGCCATCGCCCGCTCCGGACTCGCCTGGTACTCCGGCGACGACATGCTGAACCTGCCGCTGCTCTCCGTGGGCGCGGTCGGTTTCGTCTCCGTCGTCGGCCACGTCGTCACCCCGGAGCTGCGCGCCATGCTGGACGCGTACGTCTCGGGCGACGTACAGAAGGCCACCGAGATCCACCAGAAGCTGCTCCCCGTCTTCACCGGCATGTTCCGCACCCAGGGCGTCATGACGACCAAGGCCGCGCTCGCCCTCCAGGGCCTGCCCGCCGGGCCGCTGCGCGCCCCGATGGTCGAGCTGTCGCCCGAGGAGACCGCCCAGCTCAAGATCGATCTTGCTGCCGGCGGGGTAGAACTCTAAATACAGACTTCACAACTGAATATGCACGACAACGCAGGCCAGGGGCCTGCACCCCACACAGACAACTGCTACTGCACGAACGTCATGCGCGCCACGTGCCTTGCCAGGTACGTGGCGCGTGTGGTGAGGAGAGTCTTTTGAGTCATCCGCATCCTGAACTTGGCCCGCCGCCGAAGCTCCCCAAGGGAGGCCTGCGGGTCACCCCGCTCGGTGGCCTTGGCGAGATCGGCCGGAACATGACGGTCTTCGAGTACGACGGCCGACTGCTGATCGTCGACTGCGGAGTGCTCTTCCCCGAGGAGGAGCAGCCCGGAATCGACCTGATCCTGCCGGACTTCACGTCCATCAGGGACCGCCTCGACGACATCGAGGGCATCGTCCTCACCCACGGCCACGAGGACCACATCGGCGCTGTCCCGTTCCTCCTGCGCGAGAAGCCGGACATCCCGCTGATCGGCTCCAAGCTGACCCTCGCTCTGATCGAGGCGAAGCTCCAGGAGCACCGCATCCGCCCGTACACGCTCGAAGTCGCGGAGGGCCACCGTGAGCGCATCGGCCCCTTCGACTGCGAGTTCGTGGCGGTCAACCACTCCATCCCGGACGCCCTCGCGGTCGCCATCCGCACCCCCGCGGGCATGGTCGTCCACACCGGCGACTTCAAGATGGACCAGCTCCCGCTGGACAATCGCCTCACCGACCTGCACGCGTTCGCACGTCTGAGCGAAGAAGGCATCGACCTTCTCCTCTCCGACTCCACGAACGCCGAGGTCCCGGGCTTCGTCCCGCCCGAGCGCGACATCTCCAACGCACTGCGCACGGTCTTCGCGAGCGCCCGCAAGCGGATCATCGTGGCGAGCTTCGCCAGCCACGTCCACCGCATCCAGCAGATCCTGGACGCGGCTCACGAGTACGGCCGCCGGGTCGCCTTCGTCGGCCGCTCGATGGTCCGCAACATGGGCATCGCACGCGACCTGGGCTATCTGAAGGTCCCGCCGGGCCTCGTGGTGGACGTCAAGACGCTCGACGACCTCCCGGACCACGAGATCGTCCTCGTCTGCACGGGCTCGCAGGGCGAGCCGATGGCCGCCCTGTCGAGGATGGCCAACCGGGACCACCAGATCCGGATCGTCCAGGGCGACACGGTGATCCTGGCCTCGTCGCTCATCCCGGGCAACGAGAACGCGGTCTACCGCGTCATCAACGGCCTCACCCGCTGGGGCGCCAACGTCGTCCACAAGGGCAACGCCAAGGTGCACGTCTCCGGCCACGCCTCCGCGGGCGAGCTGCTGTACTTCTACAACATCTGCAAGCCGCGGAACCTGATGCCGGTCCACGGCGAATGGCGCCATCTGCGCGCCAACGCCGAGCTCGGCGCCCTCACCGGCGTCCCGCACGACCGCATCGTGATCGCCGAGGACGGAATCGTCGTCGACCTCATCGAGGGCAAGGCGAAGATCTCAGGCAAGGTCCAGGCGGGTTACGTGTACGTCGACGGCCTCTCGGTCGGTGACGTGGGCGAGCCGGCGCTCAAGGACCGCAAGATCCTCGGTGACGAGGGCATCATCTCGGTCTTCGTGGTGATCGACTCGAGTACGGGCAAGATCACCGCCGGTCCGCACGTGCACGCGCGCGGTTCGGGTATCGACGACTCCGCCTTCGCGGACGTCATCCCGAAGGTCACGGAGGTCCTGGAGCGCTCGGCCCAGGACGGCGTGGTCGAGCCCCACCAGATGCAGCAACTCATCCGCCGCACGCTGGGCAAGTGGGTCTCGGACAACTACCGCCGCCGCCCGATGATCCTGCCGGTCGTCGTCGAGGTCTGACCCCTCGCACGCGCCAACTCCGGAGCGGGGCCCCTCGATTTGCATCGGGGCGCCCCGCTCCAGTACGTTTACGGCTCTGCCTGAACGGGAACCCGGTACGACCGTGTGCCAGGGACCACCCCGAGCGGGGCGGAAATTTCGACTCAGAATCTCTGATAAAGTCGGAGTCGCCGGAAAGGGAAACGCGAAAGCGAGAACCTGGAAAGCACCGAGGAAATCGGATCGGGAAACGGTCTGATAGAGTCGGAAACGCAAGAACAAAG